>DAORTR010000025.1:0-24984 GCA_035432765.1 Pyrinomonadaceae bacterium | reverse complement strand
ACGGCTAAAGTATAGCGAAATTTACCCTTACGGCATTGTCATATTTTTATAATCAAGGGTTTTCTATTACAATAGCCAGAGTTCTGAGGTGAACTAGCTTGACTAGCTAGTCTGACTAGCATATATTACAGGTATGAAAGTCGGTGTTTACGAAGCAAAATCCAAATTCAGCGAAATTATCGAACGCGTGCAAGCGGGCGAGGAGATCGAGATAACCAAAAATGGAAAGCCGGCCGCAAGAATCGTCGGCATTCAACAAAAAAAGAAAAGTCTGATAGGTCTTTGGAAAGACAAATTTGAAGTGCCGGATGATTTCAACGAGCCGCTGGATGACGAGATGATCGACCTTTTAACCGGCGACAAAGACACAGACTTCTTTCCCGATGAAAATTCTAATTGATACTCAGATATTCCTTTGGGCAACTTTGGACAGAAGACTGCCCGGACATATCCGGTCGCTGATCGACGACCCCGATTCTGAAATATATCTATCAACGGCGAGTGCGTGGGAAATTTCGATCAAATATTCGAAAGGCAAACTTCCCTTGCCCGAACATCCACGTACTTTTATCTCAAAAACAGTAGCGGCAACGGACATCAAACTTCTCCCAATAACCTTTAGGCATTCCGTGAACGTGACCGAACTTCCGCATTATCACAAAGATCCGTTCGACCGGTTGCTTGTTGTTCAGGCAAATGAAAGTAAAATGAGCCTGATATCTGTCGATGAGAACATCAAAAAATATGATGTTGATATTATAGATTTTACGCCCGAATAGACTGTGATCGAAACAAAACAATCAACGGACGATCTGGACAAAAACGATCCGCTTCGGCGGTTTCGCGAGCGGTTTTTTATTCCGAAGCAGGCAAATGCCGAGGAAGTGATCTACCTTACTGGAAACTCCTTAGGTCTTCAGCCGAAGGCGACACGTGCCTTCATCGAAGCCGAACTCGAAGATTGGGCGCGTCTCGGCGTCGAAGGCCATCTGCATGCGGCTCATCCGTGGCTGCCGTATCACGAATTCTTGACCGAGAAGATGGCGCGTGTCGTCGGCGCCAAACCGATCGAGACAGTCGTGATGAATTCGCTGACCGTGAATCTTCACCTGATGCTCGTCTCCTTTTACCGTCCGTCGGGCCGCCGCCGAAAGATCATCATTGAAAAAAACGCCTTTCCTTCGGATCGATATGCGGTCGAATCGCAACTAAGATTTCACGATGTTCCCGCCGATTCGCTTATCGAACTCGCTCCACGCGTTGGCGAATCTACCTTGCGCACCGAAGACATTATCGAAACGATCGAACGCGAACGCGACGATCTCGCCCTCGTGATGCTCGGCGGCGTGAATTACTACACCGGGCAGTCGTTCGATATGGCGGCGATCACGACTGCCGGGCATAGAGTCGGCGCGGCGGTCGGCTTCGACCTTGCACACGCTGCCGGTAATCTCGAACTCCAACTCCACGAATGGAACGCGGATTTCGCCGTCTGGTGCTCTTACAAATACCTGAATGCGGGGCCGGGCGGAATCGCCGGAGCATTCGTCCACGAGCGTCACGCACGCGATTTCGATCGGGTTCGTTTCGCCGGCTGGTGGGGACACGACAAGGAGACGCGCTTCTTGATGGGCCCCGATTTCGTGCCGCTTGCAGGCGCCGAAGGCTGGCAGGTCTCGAACCCGCCGATCTTTCAAATGGCGGCATTGCGGGCGTCGCTCGAAATCTTCGACGAAGCCGGAATGCGCAGGCTTCGCGAAAAGAGCGTAAAGCTCACAGGCTATCTCGAATCGCTGATCGACGGCATCGAAAACGAGCGCATCGAGATGATCACGCCGCGTGATGCGGCACAGCGAGGCTGTCAGCTTTCTATCAGGGTTAGAGACGCCGACAAAAGTCTCTTCGAGGCGCTGACCGCTCGCGGCGTCATCGCAGACTGGCGCGAACCGGACGTTATCCGCGTCGCACCCGTGCCGCTGTACAATTCGTTCGAGGACGTCGGTAAGTTCGTCGCGATACTGAAAGAATGTATAGACCGATAAACCACATAGAGACAAGAGACACATAGAAATTTGGATCCAAATTGTTAAGTGTCATTTTGTGAAATTGTAAATTGGAATAATTTTCAGCAAATGGCAGTTGCCAAATGCAAGATAGATCACCGACACCGGAATATCTACTATGTGATCTATGTGCCTATCTGGGTGAAAATCTATGTGGTGAAAAACTCTATGTCGAAAGTTACGATCATCGGTGCGGGGCTTGCGGGTTCGCTGCTCGCCATTTATCTGGCGAAGCGCGGCTTTGCGGTCGATCTTTTTGAAGCCCGCGAGGATATGCGCGTTGGCGATGCTGCACGGGGACGTTCGATCAATATGGCGCTGTCGGATCGCGGAATCGCTGCGCTTCGCGAGGTCGGGATGGACGAGTATATCCTTGACGCGGCTATCCCGATGCTCGGGCGTATGATCCACACGCCGACGGGCGAAACGAAGCTGCTCCCGTACAGCGGCCGCAAAGGCGAATACATAAACTCGATCTCGCGTGCCGGTTTGAACGCCGCCTTGATGACGGAAGCCGAAAAGCATCGCGGAGTTTCCTTCCATTTCAAAGAGCAATGCACGGGCTACGATCTCGTCAGCAGCGAACTCTCTTTTGCGTCGGGCAAGGCGATAAAGAGCGATCTCGTTTTTGCGGCGGACGGCGCGGGTTCGGCCTTGCGTCAAGCTCTTGATAAAACCGTCGAGGGATTTGAGTCGCGTTCGGACTTTCTCGAACACGGTTACAAAGAACTTGTGATTCCGCCGGGCCAAGACGGCAGTTTTCTGATCGAGAAGAATGCTCTTCATATCTGGCCGCGGCATAAGTTTATGATGATCGCGCTTCCTAATCTCGACGGAAGCTTTACCTGCACGCTTTTTCTTGCGCTGAAGGCGATCGAGGGCGGCAGCGAACCGTCATTCGATCAGTTGACGGACGAGGCGAAACTTTACGAGTTCTTCGAGCGTGAATTCGCCGATGCATTGCCGCTGATGCCGACGCTCGCCAAAGATTTTTACGCGAATCCGACGGGTATGCTGGGCACCGTCCATTGCTCGCCGTGGCATTCGGACGGTCGCGTACTTCTGCTCGGCGATGCCGCTCACGCGATGGTGCCATTCTACGGGCAGGGAATGAATTGCGCATTCGAAGATGTGCACGCGCTCGATTCGCTCATCGAGAAATACGGCGCCGATCGAAGCGTCATTTTCTCTGAATTCGAAAAGGAAAGACTGCCGAATGCGGCGGCGATCCAGTCGATGGCGATCGAGAATTTTTACGAGATGCGGGACAAGGTCGCGGATCCTGTCTTTCAAAGAAAGCGTGAGCTTGAGACGCGTCTCGAGCAGGTGTACGACGATTATTTTTCGAAATATTCGATGGTTACGTTCCGCGAAGACCTCGCATATTCTGAAGCAAAGCGGCTCGGAAATGCTCAAGACGAGCTTTTGATGAAGATCTGCGGGCCGATCGAGAATATCGCCGAACTCGACATCGAGGACGTCATTTCAAAGGTGAGAAAGCTACAATAGATAGGAAATGCTGAAAACGAACCTGACGATATTTCTGCTGCTCTTCGTTGCGGCGGGCGCTCTGTCGCAAACGCGATTCACTGTCGCAGATAAGCCGTGGGATCCGGACAAATTCGGCGATATTCGAGCCGTCGTTTCGGTGAACGACGCGTCGGCCCGTGCGGCGTTGGCGCACATCGAATGGCGTCGCCGCGACAAGACGCCCGACGCCAAGAATATCATCGTCACGTCGGCCGACGGAGCGATCGTCAAGAACGTTATTCGCGGCGATATCAATAACGAATTCGGCGATGTGTTTTTCGAACCCGTCGCGGGTGCGGGCATTTACTACGTCTATTATCTGCCGTACACAAAAGCCGGAAGCGCGAATTATCCGAAAGATTTTTATCCGCCGTTCGCGGAAACGGCAGATGCCGCTTGGGCCGCGTCTGCAAAGAGCACGGCGCCGAAAGCGACAGTTACCGAGATCCAATCGGTCGATGCGTTCAATTCGTTCTACCCGATGGAGGTTATCGCGACGCGTGCCGAAACTGACGCGATCTTTAAGCGGAATTTGGGCCGTGACTTCATTGTATTTCCCGAAGACCGTATGTTCCCGATCCGTATGACCGATCATTTGCCGTCGCGTTGGGTGAACGGCGGCGACAAAAAGTCGTTCGCGGGAAAAGCACGGCGTGGCGAATTTTACGCGTTCCAACTCGGCATTCTCGCGGTCAAAAATCTCAGCGATGTTCGCGTTATTTTTGACGATCTCAAAAGCGGCGGCAATGCTATTGCGTCCGCGAATATGACGTGTATCAATACCGAAGGTATCGATTACCGCGGCGGACATTTTACGAAACGCGTCGATGTCGGTGCCGGATCGGTGCAGGCGATCTGGTGCGGAGTTGATGTTCCGGTCGATGCAAAACCGGGAAAATACATAGGAAAGATCGCCATCTCTCCGGAACGTATGCAGCCGCAAAGCGTCTCGCTTTCGATAGATGTTTCAAATTCGCTCGCCGAGAATTCGGGCTTTAACGAGCCCGAAAAACAGACACGATTGAAATGGCTCAATTCGACGCTCGCACAGGAAAATACTGTCATCGCACCCTATACGCCGATCGTTGTGAGCGGCAATGAACTGAGTATCCTCGGCCGTAAGATCACACTCGACGGAGCGAGCGGTTTGCCCTCAAGGATCGAAACTTTCTTTACGCCCGAAATGACGTCCATCGGCAGGACCCCGACGAGCGTTCTGGCCGGGCCGATGAAGGTCGAGATCGAAGGTTCGGACAACAGCGTTCTCGGCAGCAGGGCATCGCCGCTGCGCATTACCGAACGCTCGCCCGGAACGGTCAAATGGACCGCGGAGAATACTTTCCCGAACGGCGGCAAAAAACTCACGATGGAAGTGAGCGGCACGCTCGAATTTGACGGCTCGCTTTCCTACGACGTGAAGCTAACGGCGAACGACGACGTTGATCTAAACGACATTCGGCTGCGGATCCCGTTCGCAAAGGATTCTGCCGAATATATGCTCGGACTCGGTGAAAAAGGGCGAAAGACGCCGGACGAACTGAAATGGAAATGGGACGTTGCGACAAAGAACCAAGATGGAGCCTGGCTCGGTGCGGTCAACGGCGGAATGCAATTCTCGCTTCGCGATGAAAAGTACGTGCGGCCGCTTAACACCAATTTCTATCTGCAAAAGCCGTTGCTGCTGCCGACTTCGTGGGGAAATCAGAACAAGGGCGGAATCGATATCTCGACCGAACGCGGCCTTCGCACCGTTACGGCATACAGCGGCCCGCGATTGATGAAAAAGGGCGATGTTCTTTATTACAACTTCACCCTACTCATAACGCCGTTCCATCCGATCGCCACGGACTGGCAGTGGGCGAACCGCTTTTATCATAAGTATTCGCCGATCGATGAGATCAAAAGAACAGGAGCGACCGTCATCAACATCCACCACGCAACGGAGATAAATCCGTACATAAATTATCCGTTCATCGCGCACGCAAAGATGAAGGCGTACATCGACGAGGCTCACGCGAAAGGCCTCAAGGTAAAGATCTACAACACGGTTCGCGAACTCTCTAATCATGCTTACGAACTACCTGCACTTCGCAGCCTTGGTCACGAGATCTATTCGCCGGGCAAAGGCGGCGGATTTCCGTGGCTGCAGGAACATCTTGGCGATGACTACATCGCAGCGTGGTTCGTCCCCGAGATAAAGGACGCCGCGATCGTCAACAGCGGTATGAGCCGCTGGCATAATTATTACGTCGAGGGAATGAATTGGCTCGTGCAGAACGTCGGTATCGACGGGATATATCTTGATGATGTCGCGTTCGACCGCGTTACGATGAAGCGCATCAAGCGGGTGCTCACAAAGAACGGTCATCCGGGCGTCATCGATCTGCATTCCGCGAATCAGTTCAACAAGAGCGACGGATTCAATAATTCGGCTCTGCTCTATATGGAGCACTTCCCGTATCTGAACAGACTCTGGTTCGGTGAGTATTTCGATTACGAGGACAATTCGCCGGATTTTTTCCTGACGGAAGTTTCGGGAATTCCTTTCGGGTTGATGGGCGAGATGCTCGAGAAGGGCGGCAATCCGTGGCGCGGAATGATCTACGGAATGACGAATAGGATGCCGTGGTCGGATAACGCAGATCCGCGTCCGCTCTGGAAGGCGTGGGACGATTTTGGGATGCAGGGCACGAAGATGTACGGCTATTGGTCGCCGAATTGTCCGGTGCGGACGAGCGACGCCAGCGTGCTTGCGACCGTTTACGCGAAAGAAGGAGCGGCGATGATCGCTGTCGCAAGCTGGGCAAAGACCGACACCACCGTCGATCTGAACGTCGATTGGAAACGACTTGGGATCGATCCGAAAACGGCGGTCATCGACGCGCCGGCGATCGCAAATTTCCAGGCGGCGCAACGGTATCGTGTCGGCGAAAAGATCGCGATACCGAAAGGTCGCGGCCTGCTGCTGATCGTAAAGTAGATCGCTAGGCGGCCGACGAACGCGTGCTCGGTTCGTAGGTTCCGGCCGGCGCGCGGAACGCGACGTTAAAGCGATTCCATGTGTTGATCATCGTGATCGCATAGGTCAGATCGGCGAGTTCGGCATCGCTGAACTCCTTCTTGGCCGCCTCGAACACTTCGTCCGGCACATGCGTGTCACTAACGAGCGTAACGGCTTCTGCCCAAGCGAGGGCTGCTTGCTCGCGAGGTGTGTAGAATTCGCGGGCTTCACGCCAAGCGTTCAGCAGATAGAGTCGCTGCTCGGAATCGCCCTCGTGCCGAAGGTCTTTTGAGTGCATATCGAGGCAGTACGCACAGCCGTTGATCTGCGAGACGCGCATATCAATGAGATGAAGGAGTTTCGTCTCAAGCGACGATGTCGCAAGATAGCTTTGGGCCGTCAGAAGAGCCTTCATCAGCTTCGGGTTTGTTTCGTGGTATTTTATTCGCTGCATAATTTCCTCCAATGATAAAAATTTTGCCGGGCTAAGATGGCCTTTGTTTCTCTATTTTAGACCTTGAAAGGCAATTTTCGAAAAGTGATCCAATATGCCTGACCACGAGTTCATCGATATCTCGATACCTTTTAACTTTGGCGGCCCGCAGCCGCGTGCTTTTGGCGCCGAGGGCGCAGTCGCGATCGCGCTTGGCGACACACGCGAGGGATCGAGCGTGAATTTCGAGAGATATTCGTTCGCGCCGCATTGCAGCGGAACGCACACCGAATGTGTCGGACACATCACGCACGAGCGGATCTCTGTGCTCGCCTGCCTTACCGATGTGCTTATTGAGGCTGCTGTCGTAAGCGTCAAGGCGGACAGCGATTCGGTCGAAAGCTATGGGGCAAAAGCACCGGGCGACCGTTCGATAACAGCCGCGGAACTTCGCCGCGCGGTCGAGGCACTTGGCGTGGAGGCAAGCGCGGACCTCGACGACGCAGCGTTGATCGTCCGCACGCTGCCGAACAGCATCGAAAAACTAACCGCAGTTTACGACGAACGAAACATCCCACCGTACTTTACCGACGAAGCGATAGCATACATCGTCGAATTGGGCGTGAAGCACCTGCTTGTCGATCTGCCGTCGATCGATCGAATTTCGGACGGCGGCGTTCTCTCCAATCATCGAAGATTCTGGAACGTCGCCCCCGGAAGTTTCGAGGCCCGAGAGCATGCGCGTCGGAACGCGACGATCACCGAACTGATCTACGTCCCGAACGAGATCCCGGACGGCGCCTATCAACTCAACCTCCAGATTGCTCCTTTCAATGCTGATGCTGCCCCAAGCCGCCCGATGCTTCGAACGGTCTAAGGCTGTCGCCGATCGTATTGCGAAGATCGAATGATGGGTATATATTTGCGTACGCGCGCATCGAGTACGCAAAAGTCGCCGCGGGTGAGCGTCAAGGTGCTGAATAACAGACGCCGAGAAAGCGACGGACCCTACATTTGCTCGTAAAGTTCTCGACGCCGGAGGAAGGCGAATATGAGCAATATACGAAAGGCAGACGCGTGGGACCAGGCCGGATTTGACCCCGGCCGAAACCTCCAAATTCTGGGGTTGAACCAAAGAACCTCATTTACCCTGGTCGCGGCCGACGGGCTAGATGTCAGGTTCGAGGGCGACGATTGCCTAACTCACTCGCTCGGCGCGCTGGATGAGAAATCTCTCCATAAAAATCCGAACCTCAGCGGGTGGGAAAAGGAACAGATCCTCCGGCGGATCACCGTGACAGGAAAGGCCGTCGGAACGGCCGTTATGCACGCTGATTTCCAGGGAAGCGATTGGATCGCCCCATTAACGATTCGTGTCGTGTCTAACGTGCAGAATCGACAAGTCGGCAAGGAAGCGGGCGAGGTTACGGGAGCACTCCGAACCGAGCTGCAAAACCTCTCTTTGCGTGATGCGGTAATTCGAATCGCAGAAGACCAATTGCACAGCGCGGTTGCGACGAAATCGACCGGGTTCGGTGTTTACAATATCGACGACAAATACGATTGGTGCGGCGCCTTTGCATATTGGTGCTGGGCACAGGCCTGCGCCATCAAGGGCGTTACGAATCCGTTCGGGTCGAATAACACAGTGCTGTGGTCGCCGCAGCGGGCGATAAGCTACGCGATGCAGAATCCCACGCAGGTCGATCTGCTGCGATATGAAGGCTATGACCCGATGGGCGTTGCAAAAGACCTAAGCACTCACAAGCTCAAGAAAGCTCCGTACGTCGAGATCGGAAGCAACGGCAGCGGCCTAAAGCGCGGCGACATTGTTCTCCTTAGAAAGGGGACAGAGCAGGGTTGGAAACACGTTTGTATGGTCCATACGAACGACGCGCCGTCAAGCGGAATGCTCGAGACCATAGACGGAAATCAAGGCCGTCCGGCATCGATCGCAATGCGGTCGCGCGATCTCGATGCAATGGTGACGGGCGGAGGCAGAAGCCTCGTCTTCGTTCACGCGAAGGTGTAGATCAACGTTCCGGCGGATCAGCGGGCAGGTGCAGCTAACTCGTGCTCGAGAGCTATTTTGAGATCAGGGAACTGCCATTCGAATCCTAGGTCATCGAGGCGCCCCGGTATGGCACGCGTGCTTGCGAGAAGGAGTTCGTCGCCCATTTCGCCAAGCAGCATCGAGACGGCGAATTCGGGCAGCGGAATGAACGTCGGGCGATAAAGCACCTCGCCGAGAATGCTCGTAAATTGTTGATTTGTAACAGGGTTAGGGCTTGTAAGGTTAACGGCTCCGCGAATATCGTCGCGCTCGAGCACGAATTCGATCGCGCGGATCTCGTCGGTGAGCGAGATCCAGCTCATCCATTGTTTGCCATCGCCGATGACGCCGCCGACACCCATTTTGAAGGGAAGGAGCATCGTCGCGAGAGCTCCGCCGTCCTTGGAGAGGGCGATGCCGGTTCTGAGCAGGACGGTGCGAATTCCGGCATCTTCGGCACGGCGCGATTCGGCTTCCCATTCGCGGCAGGTGCGGGCGAGAAAGTTATCACCCGCACCGCTCGATTCGGTCAGGGTCTCATCGTCGCGGTCGCCGTAGAATCCAACCGCCGAGCCTGAGATGAATGTTTTTGGGCGCGTTTTCAGGCGCGAAAGAGCATCGACGACACTGCGTGTTCCATCGACACGGCTATTGCGAATGGCTGCCTTCTTTTCATCCGTCCAGCGAAGCGCGCTCACGGATTCGCCCGCGAGGTGGATCACGGCACCAAGGCTCTCAAGCCGTTCTGGTTCGGCAAAGCCATCCTCGACGGTCCACTTGGTCTCTCGAGCACTTTTGGGTTCGCCTCGGCCGGCGAGAAGTAATTCATAACCCTTTTCATCGAAAGTTTTTGTGAGTGCTTTGCCGATGAGGCCGCTCGCGCCCGTGATCAGAATTCGCATACTCGATATTAAAGCACAATCGCCCGCTTATTTGCCGCCGCGCAGTTTGAAATAGACGAGGTCGGTGAGTTGTCGGCGTTCTTTGTCTGTGAGTTGGCGTTCGAACGGCGTCATACCGTTGCCGCCGTGCGTGATCTGATTGAAGATCTCTGCCTGCGTCGTGAACTTATGATGCGCATCGCGAAGGCTTGGTATAACGGTTCCGTTCGGCAGAACAGTGCCTTCGCCTTCGCGGCCATGGCAAACAGCGCAATTCTGCCGAAAGAGCGTACCGTCGTAGGTTTGGTCATCCGAGAGCACGTAGGGTTTCGGCTTTGACGAAGAACAGGCCCAAAGTGAGCTAGCAGCAATGAAAGCTAGGAGAATGACTGATTTAGTTCTAAACATCGCTCTCTAAATTTTCCGCGATTGGCGGCAAATAGGCAACAAATGGAGAGCGGTTATTGGATCTCTTCTTTTAGTGCGCGTTTGAAGATCTTGCCGGTGTTGCCGATCGGGAGTTCGTCGCGGAATTCGACAAAGCGCGGATATTTATTGGAAGCGATACGCGTTCGGCACCATTCGATAAGCTCTTCAGAAGTGAGCGACTCGCCTTTTTTGAGGACGACGAAAGCTTTCACTTCTTCGCCGAGTCGATCGTCCGGAACGCCGATGACGGCGACTAGCGAAACTGACGGATGCGAGATGATGAGTTCTTCGAGTTCGCGCGGATAGACGTTGTAGCCGCCGCGAAGGATCATATCCTTTTTGCGGTCAACGATCGTCAAGAAGCCGTCCTCGTCCATCGTGCCGATGTCGCCGGAGTGGAACCAGCCGTTGCGAAAAGCTTCGGCGGTCGCCTCTGGACGCTTGTAGTAGCCTTTCATTACGTTCGCACCGCGAATGACGACCTCGCCGCGTGTCCCGCGGGGAACTTCCGCGTCGTCATCATCGACGCATTTTACATCGACGCCGAAGATCGACTGACCGACGGTTCCGGGCTTTGAAGGCCGCTGCATATGGTTGAAGGTCGCAAGCGGCGACGTCTCCGATAGGCCGTAGCCTTCGAGAACGCGGACGTTGAATCGCTTCTCGAATGCCTTCATTACATCGACCGGCATTGGAGCGCCGCCCGATTTCACAACGCTCATATTCTCGGCGATCGTACTAATATCGTAATCATTCTGCTCGACAAAAGTGAGCAGCGCCCAATACATCGTGGGAACGCCGACCCAGAAATTCACCTTCTCGGCGGCAAGCGTATCGAGCGTCATCTTTGGCTCAAAACGCGGCAACAAGACTACACGAGAGCCGGCATAAAGTCCGGTATTCATCTGAACGGTTTGGCCGGTCGTATGAAAAAGCGGAAGCGTGATGAGCATCGTCCGCTGAGCGTCGGTTCGCGATGCGGGGGCGGCCTGCATTATCTCGTGCGTTGCGACGACGTTCGAGAAGATGTTGAGGTGCGTCAACTCTGCTCCTTTCGGTTGGCCTGTCGTGCCGGAAGTGTACAGGATCGCGCAAGTGTCGTCCGGCGCGGTCGGTCGCGTTTCGAACTCAGTGCTTTCGCTCCCGACTAGAGCGTTGAACATAGTGAATGCATCGCCGCTCAGCGGTTCGGACTGCGGATTCGGGAGTGCGATCAGGTGGCGACAGGAATCGACGCGGTCGAAGGCCTCCTTCGTGCGTTCGAACATCGGAAGTTCGTCGGTTCCCTGAAACGCGAAAACCGCCGTCGCCTCGCTGTCGCGTAAATGATATTCGAGCTCTTTCGCCTTGAACAGCACGCATAGCGGCACGACCGCCGCACCAGTTTTTATGATCCCGAAGTAGACGATCGGAAAATACGGAAGATTCGGGCACATCAGCGCGATGTTGTCGCCGCGGCCGAAGCCAAGTCTTACGAGTGCGTTGGCAACTCGGTTCGATGCCTGGTCGAGTTCGCGATACGTCATTCGCACGGGGCCGCAAACAATGGCTTCGTTGTCGGGCGTAAGCCTTGCGTTCTGCGTAATTATCGACGCGAGATTGAGCGTGGTTGCCGAGGTCATAAAGGATCTATTGCTAATTAGGTATCTACGGATTCGGTCGCAAGTGCCTCGCCGATCTGCTGGATCGAATGGACGCGAAACTCCTCTTTCGGTTCCGCGAAATCAGTGCGAAAATGGCCGCCGCGAGATTCTTCACGCCATAATGCAGCGGTTGCTACAAGTTTTGCAAGCGTGACGAAGTTTCGCGAGGCTGTTCCGAGGCCGGATGCGAGAATTTGGTCAAATTCGGCAACTGCCCGCTCGAGCGATCCGCGGTCGCGAAGGATGCCGACGCGTTCCCACATCGTACGTTTTACGCGCTTGCGGACGGCCGTCGAAACGGTGCCCGCGTTCGCCGAAGCGTCTGCTACTCCGGACTTCAATTTGAACGCCGCGGCATCGATGTTCGCCGAGTCTTCGAAAGCAGCTTCGCCGGCACGTGCACCGAAAACAAGGCCTTCGAGCAGAGAATTGGAGGCCAGCCGATTCGCTCCGTGAACGCCTGTGCAGGTAACTTCGCCTGCGGCGTAAAGTCCCGGTAGCGAACTGCGTCCCCAAAGATCCGTGCGAATGCCGCCCATAAAATAATGCGATGCGGGCGAGACGGGCAGCAGGTCCTTCGTGATATCAAGGCCGTATGCGAGGCAAGTTTCGAATATCTTCGGAAAACGGTGTTTTAGGAATGCCGCGTCAAGCGCCGTCATATCGAGAAAGGCAGTGCGCGTGCCTGTCTTACGCATTTCAAGGATGATCGAACGCGCGACGATATCCCGCGGAGCCATCTCCGCACGCTCGTCATATCTCGGCATAAATCGTTCGCCGTATTTGTTGCGGAGAATGCCGCCTTCGCCACGCATCGCTTCCGAGAGCAGGAATCTCGGGGCGTTCTCGAGGCTCAGCGCGGTCGGGTGGAACTGCACGAATTCGATGTCCGCGATCTTCGCTCCGGCGAGATATGCCATTGACATTCCGTCTCCGGTCGCGACCGTCGGATTGGTCGTGTGCAGATAAAGCTGGCCTGCACCGCCCGTACACGCGATGACCGCACGCCCGACGATCTCACGCGGAGCGCGCAGGATCGGATCGAGGAAGCGCACGCCGATGCAGCGTCCTTCCGAGACGATAAAGCTCTCTGTAGTTGCAAATGGCGTGAGGTTGATAAGCGACTCTGCACCTGCGCGGGCGATGAGCGAGCGGACGAATTCCGCACCGGTCGAATCACCGTGTGCGTGAAGAATGCGTCGGCGGGAGTGAGCGGCTTCTTTTGTGAAGAGCAGCTTGCCGCCTTCTCGGTCGAATTCCGTGCCCCAGTCGATAAGCTGCTTGACGTATCGGGTGCCCTCGGTAACGAGAGTTTCGACAGCCGGGACATCGCAAAGCCCGGCACCGGCGATCAGCGTGTCTTCCTCGTGCAGTCCGGCATCGTCGTCCTCAGCAAGAACGACGGCGACGCCGCCTTGCGCATATTCCGTATTGGATTCGCTCGCTTTGTCTTTCGTGAGAACGGTAACCCGCGCGCCCTTTTCAGCCAATGCAATGGCCGCACGCAATCCCGCAACACCGCTGCCGATGACGATAAAGTCGGTCGCAAGAGACATTACGCTGAATTTAGCAGATTCCAGACTTTGTCGCTATTACGATCTGTTATTCATTTGCTCGGGGCCGCTTTGGTCCCGTGGTGTTCGGATGCCTTGTAGAGGCCCTTATACGCTCCTGTTCTCAGGTTAATCTCGTACTCTGCAAAAGCCTTCAAACAGCAAAGCATCTGTCCCCAGCCGAAGCAGTTCAGATACGAACTGTTGAGGTCGTCCTGAGTCTCGCGCCAACCGATTTCGGTGATCCGGACAATGGTGTCGTCCTCCACCGCCTCGAATTGCATGACGACACTAGTGTGCAGGTTCTTTGCACCTTCCCAAACGAATTCGATCAGCTCGTTCGGCACGACCTTTTTGACCGTGACAGGGAACTTTAAGATGTCGTCTCCCGGATTATCGGCAAATGCCCATTCGACGGTTGTTCCGGCATCAAGCGGAGCGCTTGCACCGCCTGTAGTAAAATATCCGCTTAGTTTTTTCGGGTCATAGACGGCGTCAAACACCTCTGCGACGGACTTCTGAATTCGCGTTTGCACGGTAAATTCAAGTTTCATGATCAATTATCCTCTCACTCCGATTTTTCTAGGCGCTCAGTATATGTTATGATTATATAACATGTCAAAAGGCGATTCGTTCGATCTGATCTTCAAGGCACTTGCCGATTCACGTCGTCGCGAGATGCTCGACCTACTGAAAGAACAGCCGAGGACCACAGGCGAAATTTGCAAGCATTTTAGTGACATTGACCGATGCACCGTGATGCAGCACCTTGGCGTACTCGAGCGAGCCGGCCTTTTGATCGCGAAGAAGAAGGGAAGGCACCGATGGAATTATATTGATGTCGTGCCGATCCGCGAGATCTATGATCGTTGGATCGATAAATATGCTTCGCCGTCGGTCGAGATGCTTACGAAATTGAAACACGATCTGGAATAAAAAATGCGGCGTCGCTTCGCTTTTCGCGAAATGACGCCGCACAGTTCAAACGCCTGAAATTCTCTTTAGACGGGAATTTTCAGTTCCTGGCCGGGATAGATCTTGTCCGGATCAGAGAGGATGTCGCGGTTCGCGTCCCAAATGGACTTCCACGCGATGCCGTAGTGCTTGCCGATCTTCGAAAGGCTGTCGCCCGAAACGACGGTGTAGGTCGTGCCCGAACCGCCGGCCTGTCCGACGCTGATGTTCAAGATCAGGTCATTCGAACGGAACTCGGGGTCGAGACGTTCGTATTCGTCCCAAAGCTGCGTTTTTGCCTCTTCGCTCGGAGCGACGCCCGTAACGACGAGCGTTCCGTTGTCGCCTTCGCTAAGCTCGTACGTCGTGCCGTTCTGGTTGGCAAGTTCAAGCAGCGATTGATATTTTTCTTGTGCTGACATAATGCTCTATCCTCCTGCTTATTTGCCTTTCTTTAGCTGATTGTCGATGCCGGTGATCCCTGCCTGCTGAATTGTCTGGATGCAGGTCGTGAATTTCGCAGCCGGAACTTCGCCGGTAACGGTAACAACGCCATTCTGAACGGCGACGTTCGCACCCGTGCAGCCTGCGGCTTTGAGCGCGTCATTGAGCTTTGCGGTCAATGTCGGATCGGGCGCCGAAGGAGTCGCCACCGGAAGTGGCTTCATCGTTAGGTTATTCGTTACGCTTTTGATGCCTTCGACAGATTTGACCGAAGCCTCAGCCTTATTTTTAACTGTGATATCGCCAACTTCGCCCGTGAGCGTCGCAACCCCGTCTTTGACCACGGCGGTTACGCCCGTGATCTTATCGGCAGCAAGCTTATCATTCACCGCTTTTGCGAGATCGGCGTCCGATTTACCGCAAGCGCTCAAGAAAAGAGCGATGGCAAGAGTGAAAACTGTTAGAACTTTAATTTTCATTTTTCCTCCAAATTAGATATTTAATACGACACGCTAAAAACACGAGCCTGTTTTCAAGAAGTCCTGCTTCGAGCGCGAAACACAACAGAATTTGTAATTACCGGCATCAATGCTTCACCGGACGAATTCGATTATCCTGTACCAAGAATTGTGGGCAAAAGTTCTCGAATTAG
Source organism: Pyrinomonadaceae bacterium (assembly GCA_035432765.1). GTDB lineage: Bacteria > Acidobacteriota > Blastocatellia > Pyrinomonadales > Pyrinomonadaceae > OLB17. The sequence continues at coordinate 9,348 of DAORTR010000025.1, read as the reverse complement.
CAAGGGCTAATTTCAAGCCATTTGTTTTGCGGCCTCAATCGAAAAACTCTTCGCGGATCTGTCGAGCGATCTCGAAGGATGTCAATTCAGGCCGCACAATGAAATGCCATTCAGCGAGGCAATAGGTTTTTTGCCGCTCGGTAAAGAGCTTTTCGGCGGATGCGCGATCGCGTGCGAGAGGCCGCGTTTTTCGCGAGAATACGATATTCAGCCAGCATTGCTCAAAGGTCGCCTCAAGCCAAAGCGCCGCGTAGCCATTGTCGCGAAGTAATTGCCGATTCTTCTCGAACATCCAAGTCCCGCCGCCGAGCGAAAGGATCGGTGCGGCGTCATTTTCAAGCAATTTGGTTAACGCATTCGTCTCGATCACACGGTATGCGGGTTCCCCGTCGCTATTAAGGATCTCGGCGATCTGGCGTCCGTCGGATGCCTCTATATAGCTGTCAAGATCAACTCGGCGCGCTCCCGACAGGTTGCTGAGATGCCGAGCAACGCTCGACTTTCCAACACCCATAAAGCCCGTGAGGGCGATGCGTTTAAGGCTGCTCATCGTATTGGGGACCTGTTGACTCAACTAGGGTACGACACTATCGAGCGCATCGAAAAAGGACGGAAATGAAATTTCGCAGGCCTCGTGTCCTTCGATCGTTGTCTCACCATCGGCGAAAAGGCCGGCGACCGCAAATGCCATCGCGATACGATGGTCGCCGAAACTCTCGATCGAGGCGCCTTTCGGGCGCCCGGGATACACGCGAAATCCGTCATCGAATTCGTCAACTTTGACGTCCATCCTGCGAAGGTCTTCGACGATGGCCTTTATGCGGTCGGTCTCTTTTACACGAAGTTCGTGTGCGTCGCGGATCTCGATGCCGTTCGGCAATTGCGTGCCAAAGACGGCAATGATCGGGATCTCGTCGATAATGTTCGGAATTAGCGGGCCCGCGAGGAGCGAGAGTTCCTGATTCCCAATGCCGCCATCGATGACAAGGTCGCCGACGGGTTCACCGGACGCCTCACGTTCGTTCTCGACCTGAACCCTCACGCCGCAGCGTCTTAACACATCAAGAACGCCCTTTCTCGTCGGATTCAGCCCGACGTTCGGAAGCACGAGGCGCGAGCCTTCCAGACACGCCGCAGCGACCAGCATAAAGGCCGCCGATGAGATATCCGCAGGCACGGAAATGTCCCGTGCTGTCAGCTCGGAACCGCCGTCAACGGTGATATGACGGGCATTGTCGCGAATTTCGATCGAGATGTCTGCTCCGAGCCATTCGAGCATACGCTCGGTGTGGTCTCGTGTTTGGACAGGCTCGACGACCGTCGTCTTGCCGCCTGCGTAAAGCCCAGCCAGAAGAAGGCACGATTTCACCTGTGCGGACGCGACCTCTAGAGGAATATTTGCGGCGTTTAGAGGCGTTCCGGAGATGGTAACTGGCAGTTTGCCGTCCGTTGCCTGCATTTCGGCGCCGAGAGCCTTGAGCGGCCTTGTAACGCGATTCATCGGGCGTTTTGAGAGCGATGCGTCGCCGATGAGCGTCGTTTCGAACCGCTGGCCCGCCAAAAGGCCAGTTATCAGCCTCGCCGTAGTTCCGCTGTTGCCGCAATCGAGCGGTTCGCTCGATGCGAGGAGGCCGTGTTTGCCGACGCCTTCGATCTCGACGGTCGCTCCCGCACGGGTTGTTTTTACTCCAAGCTGCCGCATACAGCCGAGCGTCGATAGGCAGTCCTCGGCGGTCAGGAAATTCGTGATGCGGGACGTGCCTGTTGCGATGGACGCGAGCATCGCGGCGCGGTGCGAGATGGATTTGTCTCCAGGGAGATCAAGGCTTCCTTTGATGGCATTTGCGGGATGTATCTTCATCTGATATTCAGTTTCTCGTGCTTTCGGTCTTGACACAAACCTTAGCAAATCGCTAACTTACTCTAAAACCTGTCATTTTTGTGAATACGCACGAAATAAAATTGCCGAGTCGGATCGAGTCAGTTGACGCTGCAGCGGAAGCGGCTGACGAATTCGCAAAACAATGCGGCTGTGGCGACGAATGTGTCTATGCGTTGGACCTAGCAATTCGCGAATCGGTCGCAAATGCCGTAAAACACGGTAACAAATTCGACGAAACAAAGAATATCGAGATCAGTTTCACAGAATCGGGAAATGTGATCGAGATTAAGGTACGTGACTTTGGTACGGGTTTTTCAGTAGCGGATGTGCCTGACCCGACCGACCCCGAGAACCTTCTAAAGTCCAATGGACGCGGTATTCTCTTTATGAATTCGTTCATGGACGAGATCATGTGGGAAAATCCTCCGGGCGGCGGCCTGCAGGTAAAAATGCGTAAAAAACTCTAGACCAGCTTGGCAGAATCGCGAATGTTGTTCTAAACTCTGCATTTCGCATCTAATTTTTTGAGGAGAAACTAATGTCGGATATTACGATCACTGAACGACAAGCGGGAGATGTAACGATCCTCGATCTTAACGGCAAAGTTACGATCGGCGAGGGCAGCGTTGCCCTCCGCACGGCCATCCGCCGTGTTCTTGGAGAAGGAAAGAATAAGATCCTTTTGAACCTTGGCGGCGTTGGCTATATCGATTCAAGCGGTATCGGCGAGCTTGTCTCGAGCTTTACGGCGGTCAACAAAGAGGGCGGAACGCTCAAACTTTTGAACCTGACGCAGAAGATCCAGGATCTCCTCGCGATCACGAAACTGCTGACCGTTTTTGACGTGTACGAGAACGAGGCAGAAGCACTTGCAAGCTACAACTAGGAGCATCGCCCGGCGTTCGCCGGAGAGAGTTGATCTTTAAGCCAGAGAACAAGGGTTCGTTAACGCCGTGGAATGGTGCGGCGTGATACGAACTCTTGCTTTTTTGGACTTGTCATTCGGAATGCGAAGGCAAGCATCTTTTTGCGGCAACCGCTCATCTCTTTCTCAATGCGTTCAATCTACCTGCTCATTACGATCCTAATGCTGTCGACGGCCGCATTTGCTCAGCCGCGGACAGGCTTCGACCTTGCGAATTACGGCGTTTCGGTCGAACCGGACAAACGCGTGATGGTCGTCCTTGCGGCTCTCAATGCTGCGCAGACGGCCGATGCGTCCGGCGTGCAGCATCGAGCGGTCGAGGTCCAGTTGTCCCCTGCAGGGACGCAATTCCGTGAGCGTCTCGAGACCGATCTTGCGGGAATGCCTGCCGATCTGCGTGCCCGTCTCACGCAGTTCGTAGCGACCTACAAGAAGAATCACCCGAAAGAGACGCCTCAGGCGATGCTGACGGCATTTATTTCGATGGCGTATGCACTTACGCCGGCTCCGGAATTCGGCGATCCGATCGTTACATCGGATCTGCCGGGTGCGTTGCTCGATGTGCTCGATTTTGCCCCGCTCGTTCGTGATTTTTACCGCCGATCGGGGATTGCGGGCAATCTCGACGAATACGTAAAACTTTATAAGGCAGAGGCCGCAAAAGATCTCCTGCCGTCGACCCGCGATCTCGTGACGGACACGCTCGATTATCTGCATACCAAGCCGAAGCTTATCGTCATCGAGAAGATAAAGACCGAAACGACCACGGCAAAGGGCAGGAAGACCGGCCTTCAGAAGATCTCGACGCGCGAGCACGAGCGGCGTTTTGTCGTTGTCCCCGAAATGCTCGCACCTCAGCAGGCGATCAATTTCATCAACGTCCGCGACAACTATTATGTCGTTGTCAGTCCTGATAAAGAACTCACTGACACCGACGCGAACCGCGCGTTCCTCCAATTCGTATTCGATCCGATGCTCTTTGACCATTCCAAAGAGATCAACGACATAAAGGACGGTGTCAAGAATTTGCTTGATGAGCAGCGAAAGGTGAATTCCGAGATCACGCCTGATGTATTTTTGGCTGTCTCGAGGTCGATCGTAGCCGCCGCGGAAGCTCGAGAGAAAGAGTTTCGCAACGTTAATTATGCGGTTAATGAGGCCCGCAAGAAACTCCAGGACGCATCGACACCGGCAGAGAAAGGGAAGATCACGGCCGATCTCGAGAAATATCGGAACGAACAGGCGGACGAGACTGCCCGCCTGCTTTCTGACGCATACGAACGCGGGGCAGTGATGGCGTTCTATTTCAACGAGCAGTTGAAGGGCACAGAGGACACGGGATTCGATATCGCAGGTTCGGTCAAGGAAATGATCCTTGGGTTCGATGGCGCAAAGGAGAAGGGCCGCCTTGCGCAATTCGCAGATGCCCGGAAACGTGCTGAGGCCCTGCGTGCAACGCGTAGGACGAACGTTCAGGATGTCGCCGCTGAGAATCCGATGATCGCCCGTCTCTTGGACGTGCAGAAAGTGATCGCTGCAAAGGATTATAAAAAGGCCGACGCGGCCCTGAAGGCGATGCTCGGCAGCGAGCAGTTCGACGCGCGTGTTTACTACAATCTTGGGCGCGTCGCGGGGCTCGAGGCCGCTGCGGCAGATGAACCGCAAGTACGGGATGCGAAACTCAAGGAAGCAAAGGAATATTATGTCCGCGTACTCAATCAAAAGAATGCGTCAGAGGACAAGGCACTCTTTTCTCTGACCTACGTTGCATTGGGACGAATTTACGAATTCTTTGCCGAGAACGATACCGCCGGAAAACTATACGACGTGGCGATCAAGATCGGTGATGTTTCAGGCGGCGATTTTAAGGAAGCGGTCGCGGGCAAGGCACGCATTCTTAAGGCCGGGCAATAATGAGTGACGAATTCCGCAGCGGTTATGCCGCTCTCATCGGCCGCCCGAATGCCGGCAAATCCACGCTCCTGAATAGGCTCGTCGGCGAGAAGATCGCCGCAGTTTCCAACAAGCCCCAAACCACGCGTCATCGAATAAAGGGTGTCGTAACGCTTCCCGCCGGCCAGATCGTATTCATCGACACTCCGGGCGTCCACAAGCCCGGCCATCTTCTGAATCGACGGATGATGGCGGCGGTCCACGATGCGATCCTGTCGGTGGATGTCGTTGTCCTGATGCGTGATGCGAGCGTCTCGACCGGCAACGGCGATCGATTCGTCCTCGACCTCGTGAAACAGAGCGAAAAGCCGGCCGTTCTCATCCTCAACAAGATCGATAAGATCCGCGAGAAGGGCGAACTGCTGCCGCTCATCGATATGTACCGGAACGAGTATGATTTCGCCGAGATCGTGCCGGTTTCCGCTCTTAAGGGCGACGCGGTGGATTCGATGCTGCAGGCTGTCGTGAAGCATCTTCCTGTCGCTGACGCGATATTCTCCGAGGATGAACTTACGGACGAATCCGTCCGCACGATCGCGGCCGAGATGGTCCGCGAAAAGATCCTCCGCTCGACGGGCGAGGAGATCCCGTATGTAACGGCCGTCGTGACCGAGGTCTTTGACGAGGAAACGGATCCTGATCTGGTCACGATCTTTTGTGCGATCTACGTCGAGCGGGCCTCGCAAAAGAAGATCATCATCGGAAAGCAAGGCGCGCGCATACGAGAGATCGGAACCGCCGCCCGCGAAGATATCGAGAAGCTGCTAGGCAAGAAGGTTTTCCTCAAAACCTTTGTAAAGGTCGTCGAAGATTGGCGGAATCGCGGCCGTGATCTCGACGAGATCGGTATCCGAGAGTAAGGAAAATGACAAAAAAGTCGTGGTTCGCGGCCGATATTACCGTCCCGTTCGAGGCCGTTTCGGCGGCCGAAGCAGTATTCGATCTCGTCGAGGCGGACGGCATTGAGACGGATCTATTGCGCAAGAAGGCCGGCGATCTCGTGACTGTTACGGGCATTTTTCCCGAGCGTCCCGACAAAGATCTGCTCGATGGGGCGGCGCGAGAGATGTTCGCGATCTACGATCAGCCGCAACCGTCCGAGATCGTGACCCGCGAAATCTTCCCCGAGGACTGGCTGGCCGAATGGAAACGTCATTGGAAGCCGACAGAGGTCGGACGATTTGTCGTCGCACCGCCGTGGATCGAGGTCGAAGATACCGAGAAGATCGTCATTCGTATCGAGCCGAAAATGGCTTTTGGCACAGGAACGCACGAGACCACGCGGCTCTGTCTAAAAGCCTTGAGCGAGGAAGGTGTTGCGGGCGGCGGCTTTCTCGATGTCGGTACAGGAACAGGGATCTTGTCCATCGCGGCGGCGAAGATAACAGGTGAGAAGTGCACGATCTACGGCTGCGATACGGATGAAGATTCGATCACCGCAGCTCGCGAAAATGCCGAGCAGAACGGAGTCGCCGAACGTATCGAGTTCGAGGTTGGCGGACTTGCTCAAGACGCTCCAAAATTCGGAACCGTTGCGGCGAATGTTACGCTTGATGTGATCTTGCCTATCCTCGATCTTCTGATATCAAAAGCGGAAGAGAAACTCATCCTTTCGGGAATACTAAGAACGCAAGAGGGCGAGATCGTTGACGCTCTCGCTGCACGCGGTTTCCAATATCCACGCATTCATGCGGACGGCGAATGGATCGCCGTCGTTATCGATATTCACTGATCTTTTTTTGGAGGAAGAGCCGCCGGGATGTCACCGTCGTCGGTGAGCGTGATCGCGGGTCTTCGCGGCTTTGCGTCGAGACGCGGGCGGGTGCGGAGAGTCGGCGGGAGTTTCGCCGGAGCGTAACTGCCTGCGGCGAGAGGTTCGAGGCGTTTCACGATCATTCCGCCTCGGCCGGCGGCCCAGACGTTCGTGCCGCCGCGATAGACGACGGCCTGCATTAGCTTGCCCGTAAAGTTTGCGGCCGCGGTCCATTTCGCACCGGCATTCTCGGTCATCACGACCGTGCCGAGCTCACCGACCGCTACTGCATTCTTATCATTGAAATATGTGACCGCAAACAGGCTGCTCGACGTCGGCGACTCCTGATCCTTCCAAGTTTGTCCGCCGTCGTCGGTGCGCAGGATGATGCCGTTCTCGCCGACGGCAAATCCGCCCTTGTCGCCGAAAAAGCTAATGGAATAAAGATTTTCACGCACGTTCGACCGGACCTTTTGCCACGAGAGACCGCCGTCCGCCGTCGTTATGACAATGCCGCGGTCGCCGACGGCAATACCGCGTTTTTCGTCGAAGAATTTTACGTCCTCGAGCCAAAGGCGCGTGCCCGATTCCTGCTGCTCCCAATACGCTCCGGCGGAATCAGTACGCAGGATCATTCCGTTCTCGCCGACGGCAAAACCCGTCTTTTCTGTAATGAAATAGACGCTCGTGAGGTCTTGCGTAACGTGCGTCTCACCTTTGCCCCAACTCGCACCGCCGTTTATTGTACGAAGGATCGTGCCGTCATCGCCCGCGACCCAACCGCGTTGCCCGTCGTAAAATGCGACTGAATTCAGATTCACATTAGTCTCGGAATAGACCGGCAGCCAATCGCGTCCGGCATCATTCGTGAGCCAAATACGCCCGTGCGACCCGACGGCGATACCGATCTCGTCGGTTTGAAATGCGATGTCATTGACGTCCTCGCGGCCGCCTTCGCTAAGACGCTGCCAACTGTAGCCGCGATCGTCGGTGCGAAGAATGAGTCCGTTGTCGCCGACGGCCCACCCTGTGAGATCGTCCGCAAAATATGCATCCACAACACGCGGATTTGTGCGTACCGCGAAAGGCACCCACGTAATGCCGGCGTCGCCCGTGAGCCAGATCGTTCCATTCGCGTCCGAGATGATGCCCTGCGAACTTTCGGGAACAAAGCTTGCGGCGAGCAGATCCGCCTTCGAGAAAATGTCGATCCGGTTCCAAGTTTTGCCGAAGTCCGTACTTCGTTCGACGCAGCCGCCATAACCAGCAGCGATGAACGTACCGTTCTTTAGCAAGACGATGCTTGACACGATGGCGCCGTCGCAATGGGTGCTTTGCGTCCATGTGGCTCCGCTGTCGCCGGTAATAAGTACGACTCCGCCTGTACCTGAGACGGCCGCGATCTTTTCGTCAAGGACAGTAACTTTCAAAAGCTGCGTCGTCACACCAGAAGAGAGCGGCATCCAACTCTCGCCGCCGTCAATGGTCTTGAGCAAAGCGCCGTTCGAACCGCTAACATAGCCGGCGTTCGATCCCTGAGCGAAAGCGAGGCTGTAGAAATGTTCGCGAACTTCGCTTACGACCGTCTGCCACTTCTTTCCGCCGTCTCGCGATTGAATGATCGTCCCGCGGGCTCCTACGGCAACTGCATTTTCCTTGTTGAGAAGATAAACAGCAGAGAGCGCGACCTTCGTCGGCGAATCGACCTTTTCCCATCGAAAACCGCCGTCAGGGGTGCGCAATATGGTGCCGTCCGAACCGACCGCGAGGCCACGAAGCTTGTCTTTCGCGAAATGAATACCGTAGAGCGGATTGCCTTGCGGAAGAGGATTCTGCCACAGCCAGCCGTTCGAGACCGCTTGCGGAAATGTATTCGCCGCAAAGACGAATAGGGCGAGGCAGCTAAGAAATAGTGCGGCCCGCGAGCATTTTCGTCGTTTGAAAAGGATGGATAACTTCAGAAATTCAAAGATCCTATATTAAAGCTCAACTGTGCCGAGATCGACAACCGCATCCGACAAAAGTTCCGGATCTACGCGTCCGAGCGAGGCGATCTTTCGGGCCGTCTTATCGGCAGCTTCCTGAACGGCGTGACCGCTGTGCCCCTTTATCCAATTCCACTCGATTGTGTGTCGCTCGGCCGCCCTATCGAGCCGCGACCACCAGTCGTGATTCGTCTTTCGGCGAAACCTGCCGGTCATCGTGTTGACGACATACAGCGAATCGCTGAACAGGCGCACGCGGCACGGCACTTTCAACTCCTCGAGTCCGATGGCTGCGGCAGCGATCTCGGCCTGCTGATTTGTCGCACGGCCGAGGAAGTTTCCGACGCCCTTCCAAAGTCCCTGAAATCCAAGGAGAGCAACGGCAGCGGCACGCGGATCACCCTTGCCGTTGCCGAGGCTTGAGCCGTCGCATACGATCGTTACATCTTTCATTTTCAGTTCGCTCACGCCCTGTCACCGAGCACGATTACATTATCCACGTAATTATCAAAAGTGTCGTCATGCGAGATCACGAAAAGCTGATCGAAATTCGTAATGCTCCGGATCTCCGCTGCGAGATTCTCGCGTCGAACTTCGTCCATATTGGTTGTCGGTTCGTCAAAGAACGCGATCCTGATCTCGGTCAATTGCTTGAGCAATGCAAGCCGAACCGCCAACGCGGCCGACATTTGTTCGCCGCCCGAAAGGCTTACGAAAGGCCGTTCATACGAATCTTCTTCGACAGAGACAGAATAGTCGTCATTCCATTTCAGCGAACGCTCGCCGTTACCTGTGATCTCGCGAAAGAGCTGGTTCGCCTCGACGGCGACGTGCCGAACATAGTTGCGTG
>DAORTR010000024.1:0-25066 GCA_035432765.1 Pyrinomonadaceae bacterium | reverse complement strand
TCGTCGATGCCCTGATCCTGCTTTTCGCCGTCATCGGCAGCCGTATGATGTTCCGGCTGATCCGCAGCGCGATCCCGATACCGCAATCCGGCGAATCACGCCGCGTGCTCATATACGGAGCGGGAGACGGCGGCGAGATGGTCCTTCGCGAACTGCGAAACAACCCCGAATGGAATCTCACGCCGATAGGCTTTGTCGATGACGATCCTCTCAAAACAGGCCGCGTCATCCACGGCCTTGCGGTCTTTTCCGGCAACGGCGCGCTCGGAGACGTCTGCGAGGAAAAGGAAATTCACGAGATCCTTATTTCGGTTCGCAATTTCGACAGCGAAAAGCTCCGTCGAGTGCGCGAGATCTGCGTCGAAAATAATATCGCCATACGGCGTGCCCTTCTTAAGATCGAGACTTTAGAATAGAACTAGAGTGGCAACCATTCGAATACGGATCAACACGACCGCGGCCAGATCTTGCCTGATCGCGTTGGCTCTTCTTATAGGCGGAGCGTCGTGGGCGGGCGCGCGTTGGAATTTTGCGAATTCTGCATCGATGCGCGCCGACCGCGTCGATATGATCCCGATTCTTACCTCGCTTGGCCCCCACGACCCGCAGACGCATTTTACCGCTGCCGTACTTCTTGATAAGACGTTCGAGCCGGAAGACGCCGCCGCGTCGCTCGCAGAATACAAGAAGGCGGCGGAGCTTTCGCCGAATAATTATCTCGTCGTGCTCGCGCTTGCGAAAGCATACGATCGGGCAGGCGACCGAGAGAATGCAAACGCCGTCTTTTTGAAAGCCCGCGAACTTGCGCCGAACTATTCGGACGTGAAATTCGCTTACGGCAACTTTCTGCTTCGGAGCGGCGAGAATGAGGAAGAGGCGTTCCGATTGATCGCGGCCGCGGCAAAGAGCCGCCCTGAATACGCGTCGTCCGCGGCGATCCTTGCGCTCGAGGCCGCCGGCCAGAACGTCGTCGAGGCTCGCCGTATGCTGGGTAACGCGCCGGGCGCGCGTGCCGCGCTTGCGATCTATCTTTTGACGAAAGATCGCGTTGAGGATGCGGCAGAATTGTGGGCCGGCCTGCCGCCGGAATTGAAGACCGGGAAACTGCGAGCGGACGGCGAACGGCTTGCCGCAAAGCTTGTCGAAAAGAAGCATTTCCGTCTCGCGCTTTCTGTCTATAACGATCTCAAAGCAGAACCGCCGCCCGCACTAAACGCCGTAACGAACGGCGGCTTTGAGAGCGGGGTTTCCGCCGACGCCGCGAACGCCTTTGGATGGAAGATCGCTGCCGGACGCGAACCGCAGATCGCTCTTGCCGACAAGGCGCATTCCGGCAAAGTCAGCCTTTATTTTGTCTTCGACACAAAACGCGCCGACGCATTCCGCGAGATCAAACAAACGGTCGCGGTCGAGCCGGGCGCGAAATATCGGCTGTCGGCGTTCTACAAGAGCGAACTGCGTGCCGCCGAAGACGTTACCGCGCACCTGCGGGTCGAGAACGCCGACGGCGTTGTGCTCGCAAAGTGCCCTTCGTTCGCTTTGAATTCGGAGTGGACCGAAACAGGCGTCGAGTTCGATGTGCCAGCGGATATGCCCGACGGCATCGTGATAAAACTCGTCCGCGACGACTGCCGTTCGCCGATCTGCCCGATAAGCGGCAAACTTTGGCTTGACGATATAACATTGACGAAAGAGTGAGAATTTCCGACGCACTGACGATCCGAACGAAAGCCCTTTGGAGCGATTCCGCGCTCTTTTGGCTGCTGCTCGTCGGCCCGATGGTCGGATGCCTGCTTTTCGGCGCCGTTGACAGCGGAACTTGGGCGCTGATCTCGGTCGTAACCTTTGCGGGCGCGCTTCTTTGGGCGTACACGGTTTGGCGAACGGGCGAGTTCGTCATCGAACGCTCGCCGTTGATCTTTCCGTTCGCGGCTTTTTTCCTCCTTGGCATTCTGCAGATCGCCGCAGGCACAACGCTCGATCCATACGCAACGAGGCTCTTCACGCTGCGACTCGGCGTTTACCTTCTCTTCTTTCTCGCACTTCTTGCGGCATTTTCGACGCAAGAGCGACTAAAGAAGGTTCGGCTTGCCGTCGTGTTGTTCGGCGGTGCGCTCGCCTTCGGCAGCATCCTCCAGCGTCTTGCGGCGATCGAACCGATCTTCGGCATACGCGAAACTCCGCAGGCAATTCCCTTTGGCCCGTTCGTGAACCAGCACCACTTTGCCGCATTTATGGTAATGATCTGCGGGCTTACCTTCGGCGCGATCTTTGATAAAGAGACGTCGCGGAATCTAAAGACCGTGAATGTCGGCGTAACGGTCGTCGCGGGTTCGGCACTCGTGATGACGCTTTCGCGCGGCGCATGGCTCGCCGCACTCGTCGCTCTCGGCGTCGTACTTATCGCAACGTTCGTAGCACGCGATCCAAAACGTTCCCGTTCGTCTCGGAAGAAATTTCTCGTGCCCGCGCTGTCGGCGATCGTCTTGGTCACGGCCGTTCTCGGCCTCGCGATCTTCTTGGGCGGCGACGACACGAATCTCTCGCTTGCAGGCCACGGCTCGGACGCGGAAGGCTTTACGAGCGGCCGCACGCATTTTTGGTCCGTCGCATTGCAGATATTTACTGCTCATCCTGTGATGGGTGCGGGGCTAGATTCTTTTGCGGTCGCATACACGCGATTCGACACTTGGGACGGCGTGTTTCGCATCGAGCGTGCGCACAATGATTATCTACAGGTTCTTGCGGACGGAGGCGTGATCGGCTTCTTGTGTCTCATCTCGTTCGTTGCGATATTTTGCCGGCGAGCGATCGCGAACATCCGCAGAACGTCACCGGAACATCGCGGCATCGTGATCGGGGCTTTCGCGGGCTGCGTCGGCATTCTCGTACACAGCATTGTGGACTTCCCTTTGAGGACGCCCTCGAACGCATTCTTCTTCTTGCTGCTGGTTGCGCTCGCGACCGTACGTGTTGGCGACGATGCTTATTTCGGCGGCGGCTCGACCGTTACTTCAACCTCGGCGGAACCGCACGGCAAGCTGAACTTGACGTGATAGATACCCGTCCGATCCGAGAGCGACTTGATGACATAAAGCGAACGGCTTTTGATCCCAGCGACCGCAACAGGCCGCACCACGACATCCTTTTCATTGTCAGAAACGGCCGTTAAACCCGTAAGGTCGCGGTCGTCCTCAGTGCCGACAATGACCCCGCGCTCCTCGCCGCTCGGCATCGACATTCGAATTTCGCTTGCCGTAACAACGCACGGCTTGATCGCCGCCTGTTCTGCCTGAGCTTTTACGATCCGCGGCCTAGAATCAGCCGTGGTCGCGGGCAAAGGAGCGTCAGTTGGAGTCGGCGTTGGTGCCGGTGTTTCGCTAGGCCGCGGAGTTGCTCCGGCGGTCGGCTCAGGAGTGGGCGTCACTGTCGGCGTAGCTTCTGCAATGGGATCGGATGTCGTGGTTGCAGCCGGCGTCTCAGTTGGCGTTGGTGTCGGAGACGCGGACGGCGTCGGCGATGCACCGGGTTTTGGAATAGAGATGACGACCGCAGGAAAAAGTTCAGCTTTGGCCGCTTCGGGCGTCGGCGAAACGCCTGGCGTCGGTTCGACAGCAGGCTTTTCAACGACAGATTCGGGACTCGGGCTTACCGTTGGAGACGGTTCGGGCGTGGCGACAGGTTTTTCGCCGGGCAGCGGCGGGAGATCGCCCAAAATATTGTTCGCGGGCGCAGGCGTAGGCTTCTCCGCCTGCGCGACCTCAGTCTCGCGTTTTGCCAACGGATCGGGGCCTGCCTCGGCCTCAAATCCGTCGAGGTTGCCCTTCACTTGCGAGTATGCAGACTTTACGATCGCGTATTTCGCGGCGTCGGGAAGCCCGCCTTTGTAGCCTTTCAGATAATACGGCAACGCGCCCGCAAGATCGTTTTGAGAAGCGAGAAGCGTACCGATGCGCCAATTCACCGAACGCTGCCAAACGCTGTCGGCCGGCGCGACCGAGAGACTGCGCTTGTATCGGATAAGAGCCTCTTCCGGCTCGCCTTTTTCGGCGAGAGCGGCTCCGGCAAGCTCTTCGATACGACTGCGTACGATGCCCGAAAGTGTCGCTCCGGCGATCGGGCTTGGGACGATGGTTTCGCCGTGCGCAAGGGCGGCCGTCCGCGCGGAATAAAGTTCATCGGCGAGGATCGCGGCCGTCGGATCCGGAGCGGCCAACGCAGTTCCCGAATTCGTCGCCGCGTTCTTCAAGAGTTCGATCGCCGCGTCGGGCGCAAGCTTCTTGTCAACGAGCAAGGAGGCCGCGAAAAGCTCTCGATGCAGCTTCATCGCATCGGAACCTGCGGCCTCGAACGCGCTCGCGGCCTTCGCAACATCGGCGTCGCCGCTGCTTGCCGCCTGCCAAAATTCGAGCAAAGGGACAAGGACGCTGCCGCCGTTCTTGTCCGCGTCGGTCAGCGGAGCAAAGAGACTCGCACGCCGCTCGAACGAGATGAGTTCGCCGATGTTCGTTGACGTTCGCTCGACGCGGCCGCCTAATTTCGTCGTAACGGCGCCGTCCTTCAGAGAGAAATTCCGCGCGATGCCTTCTGCCGCTTCCCGATAGAAGCCTGCCGCCGCTTGTGCCCTCGCAAGTTCATAATCCATCGTCGGAAAGTTACCGTAACGGCGTGCGGCGAGCAGCGTTTTCTCGGCTTCGAGAGGCATATTCAGCAGCATTTGCCCGCGCGCAAGCGCGATATGGCCCCAGACGAATCGCGGTTCGACGGCGATCGCGCGCTTAGCAAATTCGACGGCCTTTTGCCCCTCGCCGTGCGACGAATACCAATAGGCGGCGCCCGATAGCAGCATCACGTTATTGGGATTTTCAGCGAGCGAGGCGGCAAGTTCCGTTTCGCCTTCTGGAGCCTTGCCGCTTTCAAAAAGCGAGAGGATAACGCCGGTTCTGGCCGGGAGATTCGAGGGATCTGCGGCAAGAATTTCGCGGTAGAGTTTGGCCGCTTCGTCCGACGTGCCAAGCGACCGATATGCTTCGGCAAGCCCGCGTTTTGCCTGTATATTCTCCGGGTCGAGTTCGAGAGCCTTTTGATACGCGGCGGCCGAACCTTCGAGATCAAAATCGACGCGTTTTGCGAGGCCGAGCATCAAATAGCCTCCGGCGTCGGGAGCGAGCGCGATCGACGCCTCGGCGGCACGGCGTGCATCGTCGCCGCTCTCGATCGTCAAGTAAAAGGCGGCAAGCTCCTGCAATTGCGGTGCATCGGCCTTCTCCTCGATCTTCGCCGCGAAATCGAGCGCGGGCTTTCTGTAGCCTTTCCAAAACAGCTTCGAAGGCACCTTCGAGAGCCTTTCCTTAAAGAGCGTGTCGGGAATCGGCTTCGGAGCGTCCGCAGCCGCGGCAGCGTAAAGCTTCAAAGCTGGCTCGATCTCGTTGAGTTCAAAATGTGCGTCGGCAAGCGCGACCTCGGAGCCGGAAAGCCGCCTTTCAGCTTCGGCTAGACGCTCGCTTTTCGGGAACGCGGCAATGAATTTTTTGAATGCGGCGATCGCCTCGGCGGCGTCCGTGATCGCGGCGGCTTTCTCCCATTCGGCGGCCTCATCGAGCTTCGGCTTCTTCGGCGTAGCCTTCGGTTTCGGCTTTGGCGTGGCCTTTGAAACAGCCTTTTTCGGCGTCGCCTTCGCGTGAACGCTGTAGGTCTTTTTCTTCGCAGTCGCCGCGGGCTTTGTCGTCTGTTTGTTCTTGGTTTGGGACGCTTCGATGAACGTGGGCGCCAAGGCGATCGCAAATAGGAAAAATAACGCAAAGATCCTCATAAGGTAAGATTGTTTCCGGCTGGTTCAGGATAGCACGAAGCTTCGCTTTTTCGCGTCTGACGCTTTATCCTCTTCTTGCCGCTCTTAAAAGGCGGCAAGAAGATGAACGATCTCGATTCAAGTTGGAACGATCTGCTGGATGCCGCAATCCAACACGCGGAAGTTTCCGGGCGCACGGACGTCGTCGAATATCTGCGTCTAAAAGCGTCGAACGATCTTCTGCGTACGACGGCCGCGAACTGGCTGCTCGATTCATTTATCGAGGCGGCTTTCGAGGCCGCACGCCGCAAACCGGCGATCAAGATCGAACGAGACGAGCCTTTCGAATTCTCCCGCGGCAGCGGCAAAATGCAAGGCTCGCGGCTCGTTATCTCACTCGGCATACGATGCCTGGAAGTCAGAGTCGGTTGGCCGCGTACGCCTTCGAACGGCATCCTAGTCGGGAATTCTCTCGCCGCGGCGGACGTGTTGCACTTCGGTTTGTCGAGGCACAACGCCATTCTTTCGCTTGTACGCAGCGAAACCACACCGCATTGGATCGACGAAAAAAGAAACGTCACCGACCTCGCATTCGTCTCGCAACACCTTGCGATCCTCGTCGAAGACTCCGGCGCGTGATCGTGTCTTTGTGGCATCTGCGACCAAAGAAGATTGCCACGAAGACACTAAGGCACTAAGGTACGCCGATGGCTTCACTTCGTGCCTTTGTGCCTTTGTGGCATCTGCGACCAAAGAAGGTTGCCACGAATGCACGAATGAAGATGTCCGAAACTCAGAAGGGCTGTTAGTGTGGCTCGTCTCAGCAACTGCCAGCGCACAGCTCCAGTCAAAAAAAGATTTTCTTGACTTTGATATGGTAGATTCGGCATAATTTTGAGTGAAGGCCGGCGCCTGCCGGCGTTACCTCAAATTGGGCACACCGATCCGACGCCGCCACCTATATCGAATCTTGCGAGTATAATAGATCCCGACCTTTTTGCCTGTTTTACCTAACGGAGGAGAAGTATTGTGAATAGTGAAGAACTCGAGCTAAGCCTACGCAGCGAATTCGAGAGTTACCTGAAAGACGTTATCGCCGAAATGAAAGGCGAGGTCTCTGACTTTCAAAAGAAGATCGAAGCCGAGCTTGACGCTCAGAAAGAACGCATCGATGAGGCTTTTGAAGGCTTTGCCGCGCGTTTAGACTCGGAACGAAAGTTCGACGCCGGCTTTACGGATTCTGTTGTAGAACACCTGCGCCTCTCGCGCGACGAAGGCGCGAAGATCACTGCCGCGGCCATCGTGGAGGCAGAGGAGCTTGAAAAGGCTTCGATCCCGACGGCTAATTTCAGCGAGCTGAAAGAAGCGATCAACGACATCAGTTCGAAGGACAGCCAGGCGACCATTCTCAAGGCGCTGATCTCGCACGCGGCGAATTACGCACCGCGTGGAGCGTTCTTTATCATCAAGAGCGATAATTTCACCGGCTGGAAAGTCTTCGGTAAAGAGGCCGACGAAGAGAATTCGCCCGTACGCGACATTATGTTCCCGACGGCGAACGATACCGTCCTCGGCAAGGCAGTTGCGTCCCTTTCGACCGCCGAAGGCTCGTACGGAACGTATCATGACGACGCCGATTATCTCGAAGCTCTGAACTTCGGCCGCCCTGACAGAATGTACGCGATCCCGCTCGTTGCGCGCGGACGCGGCGTCGCCGTCCTTTATGCCGATTACGGCATCGAGGGCGTTAACGTAAATCTCGACGCGCTCGAAACGCTCGTAAAGATCGCGGGCCTGACCGTTGAGCTTCTTGCCTCGGCACGTCAATCCGCTCCGATCGAAGCTCCGTCGCAAGCCGTTCCGCAGCCCGACGGCGGCTATGAAGCTCCGGCAGATACTTCGAGCTTCCAGTTCTCCGACAGCGTTACATACGACGCATCGTCTTTCGCGAAAGCTCAGGAAGAAGAAGAGGCACCTCCCGTCGAGGCTCCTGAAACCGAATATTCTTATGAGGTCGAGAGGAACGCTTACGACAACGAGCGTGTCGAAGAGCCGTCATATTCGTATGACGAGCCGGTCGTCGAGACCGTCGAGACGATCGAGGAAAGCGTTCCCGAAGCTGTCGAGGAAATCTCGCACGAGCCCGCCGAAGACTATTCTTTTGAGACCGTGCCGAGCTACAGTTCGTTCGATCCGAACTCGATCCCGGAAACGCGTACTGAAACGGTCGAGCCGGAGATCGAGCACCATGCCGCTCAGGAATCGCATTACGACGCCGCTCCGGAAGTCGTTACAGAGAGCTTTGACGCTTCGTCATTCGAAGCCGTTCAGAACGTTCCTGTCGCAGAAGTTGTTGAGGAACCTGCCTCGCACAGCTTCGAGCCGGCTCCGTTCGACTCGACGCCGAGCGAACCGATCCCGGTCGTTGTCGAAGCCGTAGCGGAAGAGAGACCTGCTGCTTCGAGCTCGCGCAGTCGTCTGAGCGAACGCCACATCGATCTGCCTGTCGAGGTTACCGATGAGGAGCGCCGTTTCCATACAGACGCACGCCGTTTTGCGAAACTGCTCGTCTCCGAGATCAAACTCTACAATCAGGAGACGGTCGCACAGGGCCGCGAATCCGGCGACCTTTATGACCGCCTGAAAGAAGCGATCGACCGCTCTCGCGAAATGTACGACAATCGCGTCCTGCCGGTCGTTGCGGCGAAATTTGACTATTTTCATTATGAATTGGTCAATTCGCTCGCGGAAGGCCAAGAGGAAAAACTCGGCGCGGCTTATGCCGGCGTCCACGCGTAGGCCCTCAGCTTGTCTATTTTCCAGGCCGCTAAGGAGGCTCTCCTCCGCAAGCGAAACATAGCCCCGTCATCTATGGCGGGGTTTTTCTTCACTTCGTGTCTTTGTGCCTTTGTGGCATTCCCGACCAAAGAAGATTGCCACGAAGACACGAAGACACTAAGGTGCGCAGTTGCTTCACTTCGTGCCTTTGTGCCTTTGTGGCATTCCCGACCAAAGAAGATTGCCACGAAGACACGAAGTCACTAAGGTGCCCGATGGCTTCACTCGTGCCTTTGTGCCTTTGTGGCATTCCCGACGATGCATTCGTGGTGGACGTTCCCTATTATTTCGGTTCGCGTTCGGACGGAAAGACCGGCCTCGACTCCGGAGGATTGTCGGGTGAAGTGTGCCGATGGACGATCTTCCAATCCTTGCCGATAAGGCGATAGACGAGCGTCATCCGCCCCGAAGCGCTTTCCGGCGTCCCGTCGTAATCCTGCGTCTGCTTCCATTTGCAGGAAACATACGCCGAAGTCTTGCTAAGCATTTCAACGCGAAGGCCGGTAACGTCAAGCGTCACGTTCTTGATCTTCGGATAGGACGATTCCGTGTTCGACTTTATGTTCTCCCAGCCGATCGTCGCGCTCCCGTTGTTGTTGAAGATCAGTATTCGGTCGCTCTTCTCATAAGCCGCAAGCACTTTTGCGGCGTCGATCTCTCGAATGCCGTCCAAGAGTTTCTCGAACGCCGCCTTAACAGGCTCAGTCGGGTCTGCCTTCTTCGCCCCGGAACTTTTTTGCCCGAAGGCGATCGACGCCGTAAAAAGAGAAAGGATCGTAAAAATAAAAATTCGTTTCAGCATAATCTCAGACCAAGCCACCTTCGGAAAGCTCCAAAGGGCAAAAATTACCGCGTCATCCAGCGAACTTTCCGCCCGTCCGACGCATTTGATGCACCAAATCGTCTGCCAGCCAACATTTTACTACACGCTTTCCTGCAAAATTAGATCCAAATGCGGCCATTGCGGCAATTTCCCGTTATAAACGCCGTTCGGCACAAAAATTGCGGTTTTCTTATGGTAACGGCGACGGGAATTCGGTTAGGATCACGTCGCGAACACATCCCTTTGACCTTTTCGGAGATGAATTTATGCGTTCCTCGGCAAGATTTTTATTGATGGCGGCGGCGTTGATGCTGCTCGCCACGGGCGTTTACGCACAGGACTATTCAGACAGCGCCAGCGGCCAACCGGAGATCACGGCCCGTGTTGCACGCATCAGCAAGCTGAAGGGCGACGCTCAGATCCGCCGCCGAGACGCTCTCGAATGGGAACAAGCTGACGATAACCTGCCGCTCGTCGAGGGCGACGAACTCGTTACTTCGAAATCGGCAAGGATCGAGATACAGTTCGACCGCAACACATATCTTTGGCTCGACGGCGATGCAGGCCTCAAGATCGAGACGCTGACCGACCAAGGAATTGCCGTCTCTGTTCCGCGCGGTTCAGCCGCCGTGAAGATCATTAATTTCGACAAGTCGCGCAGCTATTTTGAGATCGACGCTCCTTCGACGACGATCGCCGTCGAACGTGACGGCCTTTACCGCATCGACGCGGGCTACGATCAGACTGACGCCGTGCTTGTCTCTGCTTTGGAAGGCGGGCAGGCACGCATCTATTCGCAGACCGCCGGAATGACGCTTTACTCCGGCCGGCGCGCACGCATCCTCGTCACGGGCAACTATGCAGGCGAGACGGAGGTCGAGAGCATTTCGTCCTTCGACGATAAGTTCGCGGATTGGATCGGCGACCGTCAGAAGAAGATCGACAGCGACCTTGCGAGCGCATACTACGGGAAATATTACGACGATGATATGTACGGCGCCGAGGATCTTGATGATTACGGCCAATGGAATTATACGTCGTCTTACGGCTACGTTTGGCGGCCATACGGGACGGCGATCAGCTCGTATTCGAACTGGTCGCCTTATCGGTACGGCCAATGGCGTTGGCTGCCGCCTTACGGCTGGACGTGGGTCAACGACGAACCTTGGGGTTGGGCAACGTATCACCACGGACGCTGGATCTGGCTCGACGGATATTGGGGCTGGACGCCTTACGGATATTACCGCTCAGGCCGCAGTTGGTGGCGCCCCGCACTTGTCTATATGACCGTCTATAACAACGACGTGTGCTGGTATCCGCTGCCGTATCACTACGGATATTACAACTACAATTCGCATTGGAACAACGGCCATTACGGCGGCAACGGCGGAGGTAATCATTATCCCGGAAACGGAAACGGGAACGGAGGAGGCGGCCACACAGGCGGAAATCCGACGCCTTCGCCGACGCCCGGCATTCTCGGCCCCGGATTCATACGCGACAACGTGCCGCCGCTCCAGACCGTGCCGACGACCGGCGTGGTCGCCGTCAGCCGCGATCAGTTCGGAAGCAAACGGCCGAACATTCAGCCGCCGCTCGATGTCGCAAAGTCGGTCGTAAAGACCGTCCGCGAAGGCTCATCCACACCGCCTCTGCTCCCGCCCGGAACCGAGATCAACGGTTCGCGTCCGAGTCCGATGTCCGTAAAGACACCCGCCACGGCCGAGCATTTTGACACCGTCCGGACGGGTGCGGCGACACGCACGCCGCGTGCTCCGCTCGATAATATGCTCCGCAAGGATCGCATTCTCGGAGGCCGCGAGACACTTACGCCCGACCCGACGCGCGGCCGCTCGGAGCCGAATTCGCGTCCGACGGGAGCCGTCGAAAGGCCGCCGCTTACCATTATGAATCCACGGCCGACGCAGCCGCGTTCGAACGATCAGCGTGACACGATGACTCCCGTGCGTCCGCGAACACAGCAGGATGTTCCGCGTGAACAGACGCAGCCTCGTTACGAACCGCGTCCGCAGGTTCAGCCGCGTAACGAATCAAGGCCGGAGCAACCGCAGCCTCGTTATGAACCGCGTCCGCAGGTTCAGCCGCGTAACGATTCAAGGCCGCAGCAGCCGCAACCTCGTTACGAACCGCGTCCGCAACCGGCGCCGCGCAACGAATCAAGGCCGCAGCAGCCGCAACCTCGTTACGAACCGCGTCCGCAACCGGCGCCGCGTAACGAATCAAAACCGCAGCCGCCGTCCGAGCGTAAGGCCGCACCGTCCGCTCCTCTCTCAAGAGAAAAGGACGGCAAACGGCAATAGAACCGCTACAGATAGTTAAAAGAAAAACGTCATAACCCCGTCATTTTTTGGCGGGGTTTTGATTTGCGTGCATCTCGGTCAATCTACGGTTGGATTTATCGCAAATGAACGCAGATGGCGGAAGAGCCAAACCGAAACCCTTGATCTTTTCGCGAAGAGACTATTTGTTGGTTTTCAGACTGTCTTATTCGTGCATTCGTGGCATCTTCGGTCAATACAATGTAGCCACGAATGCACGAATAAGATCCCAGGCACGATCAGATCGGCCCGATTCTTTGTTGAGAAGACAACGTGTATTAAGACTTGTACCAATGACTGTGGCATAGGATGTTCGTCTCTGTTGGAGACAGGATCGTTGGTTATCGCGTTCGTAGGGTAAGGCCGAAAGGCCGCAACGCTACGAATGCAAACCGTTCCCAATTCGTCCCCAACGGGGACGAACACTCTTTTCCCTATCGATTTTCGCTATCTGCTTTCGGTTTTGTTTTATGTATGGCAAAATTACGAACATGGTTAACACACAATTCCGCCTTGGCGAACTCTTCTCCGGTCCCGGCGGGATCGCGTTGGGATCGAAGTGGGCATCTGCGCAAAACGCGTCAGAATCATTCTCGATAAAGCATGCATGGGCGAGTGATTATGACGCTGATACTTGTGAGACGTATCGAAATAACCTTTGCCCGAATGATCGTAGATCGGTTGTTCACAAAGATGTTCGCGATCTTGAAATGAGTTCCTTGATGAATATCTCAGATATAGATGCCCTTGCATTCGGATTTCCTTGCAACGATTTCAGCGTTGTCGGCGAACAGAAGGGTATTAATGGGGTCTTTGGCCCTTTGTATTCTTATGGGATCAAGGTCCTCAATTATTTCCGGCCTAAATGGTTTTTGGCTGAAAATGTTGGTGGGCTTCGGAATTCGAATGACGGTAACGCCCTTGAAACTATTTTGTCAGAAATGACAGACCAAGGTTACGCAGTAACGCCGCATCATTACAAGTTCGAGAAGTACGGAGTTCCGCAAGCAAGGCACCGAATAATTATTGTTGGAATACGGTGGGATTTGAATCTTGATTTTAAGGTTCCTTCTCCCGAACCCTATAAACACATTGACGTTACCAGCAGAACTGCAATGACTCAACCGCCGATTGCCGACGACGCTACTAATAATGAACTGACCAAGCAGTCATCGGCGGTAGTTCAACGCTTGGCATTCATCAAGCCTGGGGAAAATGCTTTTACTGCGGATTTACCGGAGCATCTGAGGCTCAACGTTAAAGGCGCCAAAATTAGCCAGATATACAAACGCCTCGATCCAAATAAGCCGTCGTATACAGTAACTGGAAGCGGTGGCGGTGGAACCCACGTTTATCACTGGAGTGAGAACCGCGCTCTCACAAATCGTGAGCGCGCTCGGCTTCAGACATTTCCGGATAACTTTGTCTTTACGGGCTCAAAAGAGAGTGTAAGAAAACAAATCGGTATGGCGGTTCCACCGCAAGGAGCTAAGGTAATATTTGAAGCGATCCTTAAGACCTTTGCGAACGTTAGATACGAACATGTAGCGCCAAATATCAAGACTTCGATTCCTCTATTCCAAAGGACGCTTGCGGCATGATTGTAAAGGACTTATTTGAGGAAGTACTCATGCGTCCTGTTGCCAAAGGAGCCGATACTTTGGCTGTCGTCTCGGGCTACGCTACGTCAGCTATGGCGTTCCATCACTTGGAGAGAATAAAAAACGAGGGATTGGCTGTACATGTTGACCTAATTGTTGGAATGTGTGTGCAAGACGGACTTTCGCTTAGCAACCATAGGGGCTTTCAGAAAATTGTCGACGATGATTTTGCTGGCGACTTCACGTGTAGTTATCTCTATAAACGCCCTCCCGTTCACTCGAAAGTGTATGTTTGGCTAAAGGATGGCAGGCCGGTCGAATGCTTCGCTGGATCTGCGAACTATTCGCAAACCGCTTTCGGAAAATTACAGCGAGAAGTCCTAACGCGTTGCGACCCTGTCGCGGGCCTAGATTACTTTAATTCGCTGAATTCTGAAACTGTTTTCTGTAACAATCTCGATGCTGAAAGCCTAATTACAGTCTATAGCGATGCTCAATACTACCAAAGATTCGCGAAAGCACCCGACTACGAAAAGGATGATAGGGTAATTGCTACGGACGATGACAACGAAGCCGATGATATTCTTCGTTCGGTAAAGGTATCCTTTCTCGACAAAAATGGAAACCTTCCCGAGGGTGCCTCGGGGCTTAATTGGGCTTTCCGTCCCGAGAAACCCCGAAATAACCTTAATGAGGCCTACATCCAGTTGCCGCCCGCTGTCTATAAGAGCAACTTCTTTCCACTCCGAGGCACTCATTTCACCGTTCTTACGGACGACGGAAAGAGCTTAATGTGTACACGAGCGCAGAAAGACGAAAAAGGTCACGCAATAGAAACGCCAAAAAATAACGGGGAATTAGGTGAGTACTTTCGCCATCGTTTAGGACTTCCTTATGGCTCAAAAGTGACAAAACAAGACTTGTTAAAATACGGGCGCACAGATATTGAGTTTCGTAAGATTGACAACGAAACCTATGAATTAGATTTCTCAGTCTAGATGCATCGTTCTTATACCGCTGACAATCCGGACATTATTCGTCTCCGTTGGAGACAGGATCGTTGCTTATCGCGTTCGTAGGGTTTCACCCTACGCTATATTGTTCGTCACCTTCGGTGACAAGAAGGAACTCCGAACTCCACGAACTCTACGAACTCCGAACTCTACGAACTCCGAACTCTACGAACTCATTCGGGCAGGAAGATGCGGCGGTCGATGGCACTTGGGTCGCCGATGACGACGAAGCGGATGTTCTTCATATATTTCCGAGCGGCGTCGCGGACGGCCTCGGGCGTAACGGCATTGATGCTCGGGATGAATTTTTCGGAATTCCGCCAGCCGCCGCCGATGAGCTCGTAGTTGGCGAGTGATCGCACCTGAGCGATGTCGGTCTCCTGATCGAGATAATACGTCGTCAGAAAATAGCCCGGCAGGCCCTCGAATTCGTCCTTGTCAACTAGGTTCTTCTTCATATCGTCGATGATCGCGAGCATTAGCCGAACGGCCTCATTCGCATCGACCGCGGTTACGTAAATGTCGCCGGTATTGGCTGCGTCCTCGTCCATCTCGGCATTCGGCGCATACGAGAGATTCCGCTGAACACGTACGATCTGATAGACGCGCGATTGCAAGATCGTGATCGCGACGCGCATCGCATAATAATCGGGGTCGGCCAAATTCGGGGCGTTGAAATAGCCCTTTATGTAGTTCGTCGGAACGGTCCGCTCAGAGACGTCGAGCGTCGCTTTTGCGAACTCGAGCGGCGGCAAAGGCTTCTCCTGATAGTTGCCTTTCGGCAATTTGGCGAACGACGCCGTAACCATCTGCTTGAAAACTTCCGGCTCGTAATCGCCGACGGCAACCAGCAGCAGACGCGATGTCGTAAGCATCTGCTTGTGGTAGGCGTTCAGCGCTTCGGGCGTGAACTTCATTAGTGTTTCGGCTGTGCCTTCGCTCGGAACGGCATACGGATGCCCGACATTCAACACCTTTGCGCCTAGCATAGAGAGCGCGTTGTCCGGCTGAGAATTCGCGTCTGCGATGCCGGCGAGAAGCGCGATGCGTATGCGGTCAACATCCGCCTTTGCGAACGTCGGGTTGATGACAAGGTCCGTGAACATTCGCCACATCTCGGGAAAATCCTTCTTGGTCGAGACGACCGACATAGCGCCGAGGTCCGTCCCCGAAGCACCGCCGATCGAACTGCCCGTGCGTGCCAGTTCGCGACGCAAGACGTCTTTCGGATAGCTCTTGCTGCCTTCCATCGCCGCCTGCAGCGTGAAATTTTCGAGGCCTGCAGTCTCAGGCGTCGCGTTCCGCACGCCGCCGCGGACATACAGCCCGACCGAGATCGTCGGCGAGGAAGTTCGCTTTTTGAAGATGACCTTGAGGCCGTTGACGTCGAATTCCGTTATCGCGGCGTCGGAAGAAACCGTCTGTGCGGCGCCTGCTGCGGCAAATGCGACGAGCATTGAAAGGGTCGCGATCAATAATTTCATAACACTAAATATTCTATTTGCCGATCAGATCTTGGTCCGTAAGTTTCGATTCGAGACGGCCCGCGTCCGAGAGCATCGCGACGCCGACGTGCGGCTTACCCGCGATGTACGTCTTGATGTATCGGTCAACATCCGCACGGTTCGCCGCACGCAGATGCTTGTAATAATCGCGGTAATAATCCATCCCCGTCGATGACCACCAGAAAGAAAGCGTGTGCGTATAATCGCTGACCTTTTCGCGGCTGAAAAGGTCGCGGCTCTCGAGCGCGGTCTTTGCGTTGGCAAGTTCCGCGTCCGAATAATATGCGGGGTCGCTGAATTTTGCGATCTCTCTATATAAGGCCGCGACGGCCTGTTTTGCCTTCGCCGGCGTGGTAACGAGCGTGATGCGTATCGGCCCGACGTTCCGCTGTGTGTAGTAATGAACATCGACCGAAACGGCAAGCCCCGAATCGACGAGCGCCCGCTGGAATTTGGAATCAGGCTGGCCGACGATGCCTGAAAATACATCTGCCGCATACGTCGAGGCGTTGTCCTTACCGATCGAAGGCCCTTGCCAACCGAGCTGTATGAAGACGTTATCGACATCCTGCGTAACGAATGCGGCCTCGCTTTTCGGCAACGGCGGATGCTCTACGAGCGGATATTTTACGAACGGATCGTCGCCCTTTTTCCACACGGAAAAAAGCTTCTCGGCGAGCGCGAAAACTTCTTCGGGCTTTACATCGCCCGTGACTACGAGGGCCGAATTATTCGGCAGATAGTAGCGCGCCTCGATGGTGCGCATCTTGTCGGTCGTCGCCGTCGCGACGGTCTCGCGGGTGCCGCCCGGACGTTTTCGAGACGGATATTTGTAGAAGAGCCTGTCCATCATCGTCGTCTGAAGATGATAGCCGGGCTGCGATTCCTGACGGTCGAGTTCGCCCAAGACGACCTGTATCTCCTGCCGGAACTCGCTCTCGTCAAAGACGGGATAAAGCATCGAATCGCGAAGGGCGTGCATCAGCGTGTCAAGATGCTTCGAGGTCGCCGTGTAGTAGTAATTTACGTACTCTTCCTGCGTCGTTCCGTTGCGTACGATCCCGGTTTTATCAAGGTCGCTAAGGTATGCAACATCGCCGACCTGCGCCTTCATCTTGAGCGTCTCTGCACAATTCTGCGCGGAGAAATACGCCTGGTTCCCGAACTTTTGCGACAGATCGCAGCGATAGATCGCGATCGCCTTGTTCGGCTTAAAAAACATATGTTCGTAAAGGTGCGAGAGACCGTTGAATTCCGGCGGTTCGGTGAAAGAACCATTACGCACCGCAAGTTCGACCGTTACCAGCGGTACGCTGTGATCGGGATAGACGATCACCTCAAGCCCATTCGCGAGCGTCTTCGTAACGAACGGGATCTCGTACACCGCAGCCTGCGCCGCTTTCGCGTTCGCTGCGGGAGCGGCGACTTGAGCAGTTACCGTACTCGCGATTAAAAGAAGGAAAAGCAGGAAAGAAAGAGTTTTTCGCACCTTGATAACGTGGTCTCCTAAAGGAACTTCGGCCCTTGCGTGTTTCGTGGACGTTCTACTAATCTACCATAGAGGAACCAAACAGAAATGGAACGCGACAATTTGATGCACGGCGCAAGAGCCGCGTTGAACAATGATTCGGACAAAAGAGCTTGGGCCGAAGAATATATGAAGCAGAGATCCCGCGCGGAGAACTCTGCGATGAGCGATGAAGAGTTCGAAAAATACTGGAAATACCACAAACCCGAGATAATGCACGCCGGCGCTTCCGAGGCAATGGCCGCCTATCGCGCCCATTCAAAAGCCTAGATACCATAGGTCGAAAAAACGCCGATACGCTCGGTCAGCACCTCCAAAGGGATGTCTTCCGAGGCGAGGATCTCCTCGACGGAACGATCCTCAAGCCAAATTCGCGGAACGATAGCGCAAAGCGCGAATGCGTCCGCCTCGTATTCGACACGCGTTTTCTGCCCGACGCTAAGGAAATTCGCCGTTGCTCCGCTCTCCGGCGTATGAAAAAGAAAGTGCGCTAGTTCGTGAAACTGCACTTTCAGCTTCGCGACGCCGCTCAGACGACTGTCGATCGCAATATGATCGCGTCCCTTCACGCGGTAATAAAAGCCGCCCGAGTTGAGCGGCATCTCCGTTACCTTTACCCGAAATCGCCTGCAAAGCCGCTGAAAATCATCGTCGGTCAGCGGCCTTTTGCCCCATCCGACACGCAACCTCTTCCCCTTTTCGTCAATGAATCGCATTTTCTGTGAGAATATCGCAGGAGTCTCCTGCATTTGCAATAGTGTATCACAGACAACACAAACAACGGAAGCTATTTTTGCAAAAGCCCGCATGTGTCCGTAGCCCGCACGTCAGTAAGGGCCAAGGCGAATTACCACGGAGCGCACAGAGACCACGGAGAAAAAAGCGGCAGATCGAGGCGGAAACCCGACCGTCCTGGCGGGTGTATTCCAATGCAGAAGCTATTTTTTCGGCCTGACCTTTTTCGCTCGATCGAGCACGCGGCGAGCGTCGCGGATGGCATCGACCTTCTCTTCGGACGTGAAGGTTTCCCAACCGCGAAAGAAGACAACGCCGAAATCCTTCGGCGGCTTTTCGCCGTCGAACTCGTACCATTCGGTAAGGATCAGTTTCGGGTCGTTGAACCGCCCGACCGAAACATCGATGTCGAACGCCGGGATATTCTTGGTCGAAGAGCGGCGTTTATTCTTCTCGATCTCGGCAAGTCGGCGATCGACGATCTCACTGATCAACTGTTCTAGGGCCTGGCCGTAATTCTTCGTCCCATGCCCAACGGCGAACATCTCGCCCTTGCCCGTGAGCAGCCACGTGAGCGAGACGCCTGTTTCGTTCGCGATCTTTATGAGGATATCGGGTGCGGGAAGACGGCCGTGGAAATAGTTCCTGACCGTTGCGTGCGGCACGTTCAGCCGTTTACCGACCTCCGACATCGTCGCAAATTCGAACACCTTCTTCAGCCGCGAGCTGAACGCATTGTCTCTTTCGATCTTATTCATAACGTCCGTTTTACCAACTCTGTCGGATGTTACCACCATTTCGACGCGTGCGCAAGTGGAAGGCCGCGTGCGTTCGAGGAAGTTGTTTTCGCCGAAACCACGGTTGGATCGCCCTTGAACCTTGACACTTACGCCCGTGTTTACGTATATTTTGAAGTTCGGCCTCGGTTGACGGATCGCTTACTTGAACGCTTCGCTTCAGCCGCCCCATCGGGAGAACAACCCTGCGTTCTGCTCGACACACAATTTACGCCACCCTAGCTCAGTTGGTAGAGCATTCGATTCGTAATCGAAAGGTCGTCGGTTCAAATCCGACGGGTGGCTCCAGTAAATACGGGCATTTCACGAAACGGTGAATGCCCTTTTTTGACTCCCTTCCTATTACCAACCTAGACCGCAGGCTCCGTAGGAGCTAAATGCTTATAGAAATGAACGAGTGAAAAGGGACCAAGCCCCGTAGGGGCGACGCGAACTTCGATCAAAGACAACATATCGCTCCGACGGGAACTTTTCGATTTTGTTGAATGCGGTTCTACAAACATTCCGCTCCTACGGAGCTACGGCGAAAACAATGCGCTCCAGTCGCCCTCCTGTAGGGCGAATAGCCACGTCATTTATGACGTGATATCCGTCGGCAAAATGGATGTCTTGAGCGTGCCTTGCACGCGGCAAGAATGTAGCTGCGAAATGTGTAGAACGGCGGCAGCTCATTCCATCGGAAGCGTGCCTTGCACGCGACAGAGGCGTTTGTCGGCGGCGAACCGTCTCCGAGGTTGGATATGGCACGGGAGACGGATCGAAAGTCGCGGCAATTGAGTTCTCGGTTCGGGGCGGAAGAGCCCGGTCGCTATCGCCCACGGTTCTGACAGGACGGGCTATGTGCCGCTTCGCGGAGGGTTTTAGCAAGGTCTCTTTCTGCTTGGCGAGAATGGGTGTTGAGGTGAGCCCTTACTTACGTGCGGGCTACGGACACGGCGGGCTGCCTGACATCGCAGACACAAAAAGGCCCCTCGGATATCGAGAGGCCTGATAAGAGACGAGTTTGAGATAGGCCGAGAAGATCAGCTAAACGCGACGAGCCGCGGGTTTGCTTTCTTCTTCAGAAGACGCTGCAGTTTGAGCCTTGCCTTGTGAAGCTGCGACTTCGAAGTGCCGACCGAGCATCCGAGGATGCGTGCGACCTCTTCGTGTTCGAAGCCTTCGACATCGTGCAGGACAAATACGTTCTTGTATCCGTCGGGCAACTGCTCGATCGCGTCCTCGAGTGCGATCTTATCGACGACCTGCATCTTCAGCGGGTTCGACGTCCCGGCGACGATCTGGTCCGGCGTCTCGCCCTCTTCGGTAACCTTCTCGAACTTAACCGTCCTTTTTCTGAAGTGCATCAGGACCTGGTTAACGGTCATACGATGCAGCCAGGTCGTAAAGGCCGAGTCGCCGCGAAAGCTGCCGATCTTACGATAGAGCTGGATAAAGACGTCCTGGGTCAGATCTTCCGCCTCGGACGCGTTCTGGAGCATCCGCAGGCAGATCGCATAAACCCTGCGATGATGGCGGTTGTATAGTTCTTCGAACGCCGGCATACTGCCTTCGGCCGCGGCCTGTGCGAGATCGAAATCCTTCGCCTTTTTGAGATTTGCGGCCGGCGCCGTGTCAAAAACCACGGTATCCGCGCTTACGCCGTTGTGACTGTGAAAAACCGGAAAGTTTAATGCTTCTGTTGTCATTGCTCTCCCTCCTGACCATTCCTTTAACAATTGCCGTGCCAAACCGAGCTTTTTTGGGGCTAATTCACTTAAACACGCCTGTTTTCCATATTTGTTCGATTTTTTAGGCATATTTTATGTATTCGCCGCGCATCAAATATTGGTTTCGGCTGTCTAATGAACGAGCGAGTTCGGCCAGAGTTGCACCAAATGGTGCATTAAGCGTCAAAACCGACCACTCAACTCGATTATTCTCTTGTAAATGCTAAAATCTGCATATCAATTGGACACCGAACATCGTATGCGGTTCGTTTCAAAAACCGTGAAGTTCCTTCACGCTTCAAATTTTAGATCAGTGCTCCTGCTGTTACTGTTCGCGGCCATACAGGCGTCCGCGCAGGACGCAAAGAAGCCCGCGCCGCCCGAAGAGGACAAGACGCCCGCAGTTCTACTGCATCTTCCCGAATGGGAAACGGTTAAAAATTCGGCAGTATATGCCCGCGATCTTGCCGGATTGACCCGTGCGGCCGGCGAACGACCGGAACTTGCCGTGATCGATTTTGCGGAAGGCGTCGAGGCGGCAACGGCGGTGTATCCTGCGGGAAGACTCGTGATAGTCGAGTTCCCGACGCCGCAGGTCTCGGTTTTTGAGGATCAAAAAGTGGCGGCCGCGATTCCCGCGGGAAGCGCGACCGTCTATCGAAGGATCGGGAATTATAGCGCGTTCGTGCTCGATGGGACCGACGGCGCGGCGGCGAACGCCTTGCTCGATCAGGTCAAGTATCAAAAATACGTTCAGTGGCTAGGGCCTTCGCCGGATGTGCCGACGCAGGCAGAGAGAGATTTTACGATCACGACCGCCGGCGTCTTTCTCTCGACGTTCTACGCGATCCTGATGGGTATCGTCTTTGCCGGCGTCTTTGGAGTTCTCTGCGGGCTTCTTTGCTATCGCTATCGCGAGAAGGAGCGGGCGCGAACGCCGACGTTCTCTGACGCGGGCGGTATGGTCCGGCTCAATCTCGACGGCCTCACGCCGGAGATCGTCGGTAAGGACTAAAAACCTCGAAGAGACCCCGCGATCACATCAGCGCGGCGGCAAGCCGGTCGATATCGTCCCTATTGTTGAAGAAATGCGGCGCGATGCGTATGCGGTCGAGCCGCGGGCTGACGATCACGTTCTCCTTCTCAAGCTGGGCGGCAATCTCATTCGGCGTGAGTCCGCCTTTATGCCGAATGCACACGATCGCCGAACGCTCGCCCGGTTCGCGCGAACTTACGATCTCGTAATCCTTTGACGCGATCTTTTCGCAAAGATAGTCGGAAAGGTCATCGAGGTACGTCTCGACCTTAGCAAGATCGGCGTCGATCAAGAGCTTAAGGCTCGCTTCAAGCCCGTAAAAAAGCGCCGAAGGGCCGGTTCCGGTTTCCCACGCGAGGGCGTTCGATTTGTAATTCTGCTCGCGATCGGCAAAGTTCCACGCGTCTTCCATACTGATCCAGCCCACAAGCGTCGGCAAAATGCGTTCGTGGGCACGATCCGAAAGGTATATGTAGCCGACGCCTTCCGGCGCGCAAAGCCATTTGTGCGAGGCTCCGCAAGCCGCATCGACTCCCAACGCGGGCAGGTCATAGGCGTGAGCGCCGAGGCCTTGAATAAGATCGACGCAGAACAGCGCATCGACCTTGTGCGCGGCTTCGGCCACGCGTGCAAGATCGGTGCGAAAACCGGATGCGAACTGCACGGAACTGATCGTAACAAGGCGCGTTTTCGAGTCGATCAAGGAGATGAGTTCATCGAGGTCGATCCGTCCGTCCCGTTCGGGAGCGAGTCGCAGCTCAACGCCATGCCTGTCGCGAACGTTCCGCCAGGCGTAAAAATTCGACGGGAATTCGTCGGCAAAACTTACGATATTGTCGCCGGAGCGCCATTCAATGCCGTTCGCTATCGTCGAGAGGCCGTCCGACGTGTTCCGCATAAATGCGACCTGCTCGTCCCGGACGCCGAGAATGCCGGCCATCAACGTGCGGCAACGTCTCTTCGTATCGACCCACGCTCCAAAACGCAGTCCGGCGTAAACGGCGGCGTCTTCGAGCTGCGACAGGACGGCCTCGATCGCGGCCTTTGGCGGCGGCGCGACTGCGGCGCTGTTAAGGTATGCAAACGTCTCGGTGGCGGCGAATTGCGATCTAATTGTGGGATTCATTTTTGGTATCTCTCCTGCATCTTCGGCGGTACTTGGGCCGTAGAAGCAAAGAATTCCTTTGACAACACGTGTCCCTGCATTTGATTATAAAGAGTTGGGAGTGCATCTCGGTAATGAGGAGCTAGGATGCCGGCAACTTTTTTGCGCATTTTCAGCGTCAAAACCTTTTGGAAATGTTCGATTCAGGCAACAAAAAGCAGATTTCTTTCGGCGAGGTTCATCCCAACGATGATCTTGATATTGCCGTTACCTCGCTAAAACGCGAATCGCGCCACGGCCTTCTCTCGGAAGGCTTCAAACTTGCGCGCGACATTTTCCTCATTATCGTCGTTTTCATCCTCTTCGGCGTTTTCTTTGTCCAACCGGTCGTCGTCGAAGGAACGTCGATGCTCCCGGAACTGCACGACGGCGAACGCCTGCTCGTCAATAAGCTCGTTTACTACAAGATCCAGGGCTATAGTTGGGGCCACATCGAACGCGGCGACATCGTTGTTTTCTGGTATCCGAACGACCCGGACAAGAGTTTTGTAAAACGCGTCATCGGATTGCCGGGCGAAACGGTCGAGATACGCTCTGGTAAGGTCATCATAAACGGCAATACGCTTAACGAAGACTATCTGGATTCGGCACACAACAGCTCGTTTCCGAATCTTTCGCCGCGGATCGTCGAAAAGCATCATTATTTTGTGCTCGGCGACAACCGCGACAACTCGCTCGATTCCCGTTCCTGGGGGCTTGTTCCCGAAAAGTACATTTACGGCAAGGCCTTCTTCCGATACTGGAAGCCTGCAAATATGGGTTTTCTCGAACACGGTGCGTACCCGAATGTCGCCCCGTCCCCAACCCCGATAACACCCGTGGACGAAGAAATCGATCGCTAAAACAACGATTCCCCGGGAGCTAATTTCGCCAACCGCCGCGAACTCAGTTAAAATTGACTCCTGATGCAGGAGCAAAGTGTAAAGGCGATCCTTGTCCTCGAGGACGGACGCATTTTTGAGGGAATTTCGTTCGGCGCCATCGGCGAGACGTTCGGCGAAATCGTGTTCAATACCTCGATGTCAGGCTATCAGGAAATCCTGACCGATCCATCGTATGCGGGCCAGATCGTTACAATGACGTATCCGTTGATCGGCAACTACGGCGTGAATGCCGAAGATGTCGAGAGCCGAAAGACGTGGGCCGAGGGCTTTATAGTCCGCGAATCGAGTCGAATCGTTTCGAATTTTCGCTCCACGATGTCGCTTGGCGATTACCTGAAGGCCAACAACATCGTCGGCATCGAACACATCGACACACGTTCGCTCGTCCGCCACATACGCGACAAAGGAGCGATGCGGGCCGGCATTTCGTCAGTCGATACGGACAAAGACGCGTTGCTGGCGAAGGTTCTCGCTCAGCCTGAGATGCAGAACCGCGAGCTTGCAAGCTCCGTAACGGTTGACCGCGCGTTCACCTACGAGGCGGAAGACGCCACGTCTAAGACGTCGTATCACATCGTGGCGTACGACTTCGGTGTTAAGACGAACTCGTTGCGCGAGTTTGCGAAATTCGGCTGCCGCATCACGGTCGTGCCCGCAGAAACGACTGCTGAGGAAGTTCTCGCGTTGGAACCCGACGGCATTTTCCTATCGAATGGACCGGGCGACCCTGCCTCGATGCAGGAAACGATCGCCGAGATCCGAAAACTCGCGGAAAGCAACACGCCGATCTTCGGCATTTGCCTCGGCCATCAGCTTCTCGGCGAAGCGTTCGGCGGCAAGACCTATAAGCTAAAGTTTGGCCATCGCGGCGGCAATCAGCCGATCAAAGATCTGACGACCGGCAAGATCGAGATCGCCTCGCACAATCACGGCTTTGCCGTCGATGCAGCGTCGCTCCCGGCCGACATCGAGGTTACACACGTCAATCTCAACGACAATACCGTCGCCGGGCTGCGGCATCGAACTCTCCCGATCTTCTCCGTCCAGTATCATCCGGAATCTGCTCCGGGGCCTCACGATTCCGAGTATCTTTTTGAAAGATTTGTCGAAGCGATAGAAAAAGCCGGCTGAACCGCGCTTGAACGCGAACGCCTCGTCCGCAGCCTGCCCATGTCAGTAGCCCGACGGTGTCAGTAGCCCGTCTCTAAAGACGGGTTCGAAGTCAAGGGAAAGATCTAGCGTGCCGCCGCAGGTCAAACTCTTCTGCCGTGATCGAGTCACGAAGCATTATCGCGAGTTTGA
>DAORTR010000023.1:0-25552 GCA_035432765.1 Pyrinomonadaceae bacterium | reverse complement strand
GAGCAAGCTATCTACTTCAGAGGCTTGTTCCTTTTCTGTTGTGTGCTAGAATTTACCCACTTTTTTTAACCGGTAAGATCAAAGATGGATCGGATCAAGTGGCGGGAACTCGCAAAGGCTCCGACAAGCGCTCTGGATTCGCACACACGCTCAAGATATGAAGCTTAGAATCACGATCAACGACGGAACGCTCGCGGGCCAAGTCTTTGAGCTCGAGAACGGTTTTCTTTCGATAGGACGCGCCGATTCGTGCACGATACGTTTTAATCCGCTCACGGAGACGGCCGCCTCGAAGCAGCATGCCTTCGTCGAAAGCAAGTATGACGGCTACTACATCACAGACAACCAGAGCACGAACGGCACGTTCGTAAATGACCAGCGGATCTCGGTGCCGACCCGTTTGTCGAACGGCGATAAGATCCAGTTCGGACGCAACGGGATCACCGCTTTTGCGTCCCTTCCGAACGATTCGGTGCCAACGATCCCGCGTGAAGAATTTCGCGAACTGCAAGTCGATGCGTTCAATCAGAAGGTCGCAGGGACGCAGAGCATACAGGCTTCTTTAAGCAATTTTGGACTGGGTTCGGCGACGGCCGTCAAGCCCGAATCGAGCTCGACGACGAAATATATCGGCATCGCTGTTACGCTCTTCGCCCTTGTATTTCTTGCGTTGATCGTCGCAGCCATAATGTTCTTGAGCGTCGGGCCGGTAGCGGCGGTGATCGCGGCGGTCGTCGCTTTTGTCCCGGCGATGGTCTATCTGATGCCGGTGCTTTGGCTCGACAGATACGATCCGGAGCCGATATGGCTTCTCGCTCTCGCTTTTGCTTGGGGAGCGCTGGTCGCGGTCGTCGTTTCGTTCGTCATCAACACGGTCTTCGGCATTGCAGTCGGGATCGCAGTTTCCCCAGATGTTGGGCAGGCGGTTGGTGCCGTGATGTCCGCGCCGATATTTGAGGAAGGCTCAAAAGGCCTCGGCATCCTCATTCTACTGATATTTTTCCGCAAGTATTTTGACGATATTCTGGACGGCATCGTTTTCGCGAGCGTCATTGCGCTTGGATTTGCGACGGTTGAAAACGTGCTTTATTACGGACGCGGGATCTTAGCGGGCGGTTTTGGCGGCCTTGCGGTGCTCTTTGTGCTACGCGGAATTATGTCGCCGTTCGCACACGCGACCTTCACTTCGATGACGGGCATCGGATGCGGGATCGCTCGCGAATCGCATAATAAGGCGGTTCGGATCATAATGCCCGTCGTCGGGTATTTTTGCGCCGTGCTGCTTCATGCGATCTGGAACGGGATGGCGGTGATCGGCGGCACAGAAGGATTCCTTCTCGGATATTTTCTCGGCGAGATCCCGTTCTTCCTGATCTTCGTCGGTTTCTCGCTGTACATTATGCGGCGGCAGGGCAAGATCCTCAAAGAAATGCTCGCCATCGATGTCGCCCGCGGGCTTATTTCGCCGGAACTCGAACGCATCTCGACATCGGCTTTTCGAGGTTTCGGCTGGGTCGTGCAAGGGATCTTCGAGGGGAAATTCACTGCCCGCACGCGATACCTTCGAGCGGTCGGCAAACTCGGGCTGAGCTATTGGCATATCCAGCGTGCGACGCGCGCGAAGGGCGAGACCGCAAGCTTTCAACAAAATCCTCTGCTTCGAGAGGAAGTTCTCAAACTTCGCGATCAAGTGTAGGCAGTGAGCGGTGAGCGGTGAGCAGTGAGTGATAAGAAAAAAGCTGTCCGGAGGTTTCCGGACAGCCTTTGTTTTTGGTAGGCCGAACAGGGATCGAACCTGTGACCCGCGGATTAAGAGTCCGCTGCTCTACCGACTGAGCTATCGACCCAAAAAGCAAAAACGGATTATAGCAAATCGATTCTTCCATAACAAAATGTGCAAATTAAGCTTGTAAAATCGTTCTCTAATTTTGAGAAAATTACGATAAACCTGCAAAATCACATAGGTAATGCGTGAATGTCCAAAATGCGAGGCTTGTTATCCGGATGAAGTGCCGGTTTGTCCTGCGGACGAGTCCGCATTGCGGCCGACCTTGCCCGGAACTCCTTTGTTAGCGGATCGTTACCTTCTAAAGAGCCGGCTCGGCAGAGGTGCGATGGGGCAGGTATATCTTGCCAACGACACGAAGTTCGAGGCTCGCCGCGTTGCCGTCAAGACGGTTCGGCAGGATGTCTTAAACAGCGAAGATATGGCGGAAGGCGAGGCGATCGCACGCTTTAATCGCGAGGCGCAGGCGGCGGCTTCCATTCAGCATCCGAACACGGTCAGCGTTACGGATTTTGGCGAGACGTCGGACGGCGTGTTCTATCTCGTGATGGAATATGTCGAGGGCGAAACGCTTCACAAACTCCTTCGTCGAGAGGGAACGCTGCCAATAAAGCGCGCCGTGAGTTTGCTACGCCAGATCTCGGACGGCGTCGGGGCGGCGCATTCGCTCGGTATCCTGCATCGCGATCTAAAGCCGGCAAATATCTTCATTATGCAGACGGGCCGTGCGGGCGACGGTTTTGTGAAGGTCGGTGATTTCGGACTTGCGAAGATCATCAGCGCGACCTTTACGGACGCCGCGTCGAACGCGACACCGTCGTCGCGAGGCATCATCGGGACGCCGGAGTTCATGTCGCCCGAGCAGATGCAGCCGGAGGTCGGCGTCGATAAACGAGCGGATCTTTATGCATTGGGGACGATCGCTTATCTGATGCTCGGCGGAAAGACGCCGTTTTCGGGCGAGATGATGCAGCTCGTAATGCAGAAGATAATGCACGAGCCGCCGCTCCTTTCGACGATCCGAACGGATGTTCCCGGCGACGTCGAACGCGTCATAATGCGTTCGCTCAAGACAAAGGCGCAAGATCGTCCCGGTTCGGTTTCCGAATGGATCGATTCGCTGGAAAGCGCCGCTTCGGACGTGAGCGAAAACCAACGCGGCGGCCCGAAACTCATCATTCTCGGCCCGATAAACGCAGAGGTCTATGTCGATGATGAACGCCGTGCGAGCGTCGGAAGTTCGGGGCGCGTGGTGCTGACGGACATTCCGCCGGGCCGCCACATCCTGCGAGTTTCGAAGGCGGGCGAAAAAGACGACGAGCGCGTTATCGAGATCCGCGAGGGAGCGAACGAGCAGGTGATCCAGGCGCAACTTCGTCACTTCGCGGGCCAGGGAAGCCAGCCGTCTTCCTCGCAAGGTTCGAGTACCGGCGGATCGCCGCAATCGAGCCTCTTGCCCGGCATTGTCGGCTGCAATGCGTGCGGAGCTAGATATGCGGAAGGCGTTCGATTCTGCGGTCGATGCGGCGGCGCGTCATTCACGATGATCGTCCCGGCGGAGAGTCCAGGAATGCACCCGTGCCCAAGATGCCGAACGCCGCGGCCCGGCGATTCGAAGTTCTGCGGCAAGTGCGGATACAGCGGCGATGCATCCGCGCCGAAGGTGGTCGGCTTTGCTACAATGCCGCAAACTTCGCTGCCGCCGCAAGCTGAAAGGCTTTGCCGCCGCTGCGGCAGCGTCTTTCCCGCCCACATTCGATTTTGCGGGCGATGCGGCCTGACTCTGGGGTAAGTTTGCGGGCTCAAGTCGCACTTTCGGCGTTCTATGAGTATAATGTTCTAGATTTTTCGCAAGCTCAACCCAAGAAATTCGAGGCCAAGATAATATGAAGATCTGCCCCAAGTGCCAGAAAACTTACCCAGACGATAATCTCAACTTTTGCCTCGAGGATGGAACGGTTCTCCAACAGATGGCAAGCTCCGCTCCGCCTCCGACGGTCGCGCTGAACGTGCCGGTTACGCAGCAACCTGCTCCGCCACAGAATTTTCAGCAGGCAGATTCTCCGCAAGGCGGTTGGCAGCAGCCTCAGCAGCAGGCCTATTCGATGCAGGCGCCGAAGAAATCGTCGAAGGCGTGGATCTGGGTTCTGCTGATCCTCGGCGTGATCCTTCTCGCATGCGGCGGCGGCCTGGCGGGACTTTTCTACATCGGTTATCAGGAACAGCAGAAGCAACTTGCTAATACGAACAGCGATACGCCGACGCGGGCAACTCCGACGCCGGGGAAAACGACGACAACGACAACAACTTCGCCGTCGGGACGCAGCAGCGTAGATTCGCTCGACCTTTCGCTTTGGGTCCGCCCGCTTTCGGTCTATGGCACGACGAAGTATGAGGGCGGCGAGCTGATCGTTTCCTCGATCGGCGCGAACAGCTATTACGTGATCACGGGTGCCGAAGACCTTAAGTCAACGAATGCCGACGTTACGATCACCGTCCGAAATGTGGACTCAAAGGCTGCCCGCATCGGCTACGGCCTTATCTTCCACAGCAACCCGGACAAGCCGCTCGAACAGGATTACGCACTCCTGATCGATTCGATGAAACAGCGTTATCGCATCGCTCATCACGTTCCGGGCGACGAAAAGGATATCGTCAAGTGGACGAAGAACACCGCGATCAATTCGGGAAGCGCGGAGAATAAACTCGAAATCCGCGATCATCCGGATACCGGCAAAGTTGATATTTACATTAACGGCCAGCTAGTTGATTCGATCAAGAATGAGTTCGGATATCCCGGCGGCGTCGTCGGTATTTACGCGGGTGACGCGATACCGGTCGCCTTCAAGAACTTTGAGATAAGGACCGATTAAATGAAGCGTTGCCCGAAATGCAATAAAACATACAACGAACCGCTCAACTTCTGTCTCGACGACGGGGAACTTCTGCTTGACGAAAGCCCGCAACGGCCCTTCGACGATACGCCTCCGACCGTTATGATGAGCGACGCGCGCACGACGAATCCGACGAATTGGTCCGCGCCGCCTGTCCAATATCAGGCTCCGCAGATGTGGCAGCAGCCGATGTATGCCGCGTCGCCGAACCAAACGCTCGGCATCGTGTCGATGTGCCTCGGCATCGGGAGTATGACGATAGGTTGGTGCTGCTCGCTAGGCCTGCTCCTCGGCCCTGCGGCGCTCATCACGGGTTGGATCGGACTTTCGCAGTCAAAGAAAGACCCGCAAAGATACGGCGGCAGAGGTATGGCGATCGCCGGTATGGTTACGGGCGGTGTCTTTCTCGCTCTTTATCTTTTGATCATCATCTTTTACGGTGCAGCTCTCTTCCTTGGCGGACTTGGAAATTGACACGCTTCAGGCTTAAAATGAACGTTTGCGAGTTTACGTTGGAAACTGAATGCGTGTAAGCCTAAATGTCGTCGCCGGTCCACAACTCGGCAGAAGTTTTTCATTCGACCAGCACGATACCTTTTTGATCGGCAGAGGCGAGGACGCGCATTTCTGTCTGCCCAGAGACCGCTTCTTTTCCCGACATCACTGCATCCTTGAGATCGCGCCGCCGCAGGCTTTCATCCGCGATCTCGGTTCGACGAACGGCACATTCGTCAACGGCCTTCGCGTCGAGACAGCATACTTGAACAACGGAGATCGGATACAGGGCGGCGAAACCGTCCTCGAAGTCGTCGTCTCCTCTGATCCGCCCGCCGTTACGCCGAGCGGACATCTTCCGGCAGCAGGAGCGACCGAACCGTCGCTTGTTACGGTTACGTGCCTGAATTGCAATATTCCGGCTAACGTCGCGGCGAATACTCCGGCGACCGAGATGACGTACGTCTGCGACGAATGCCGCGAGAAACTGCGTGCGAACCCGCAGCCGATCCCCGGTTATCAAATGATCCGCGTGATCGGGCAAGGCGGAATGGGCAGCGTAATGCTTGCGCGTTCCGAACGGGACGGCCGTGCGGTCGCGATCAAAACTCTCCTTCCGGAAGTTGCCGTAAGCGACCAATCCTTGAAGAGGTTTACGCGCGAGATCGAAGTTGCGTCGTCGCTGAAACATCCGCATATCGTCGAATTCGTCGAACACGGAACGCACAACAATGTCGTCTATCTAGTAACCGAATTCGTTTCGGGAATGGATGCTGCAAAGCTCGCAAAACATCGAAACGGTAAACTGGATTGGCGCGAGGTCGTGCAGATAATCGAGCAGACGCTTTCCGCTCTCGATTATGCCCATTCGCTCGGTTTCGTTCATCGAGACATCAAGGAGCAGAACATTCTCGTTTCGGGATCTTCTCCGAATGTGGTCGCTAAATTGACGGATTTCGGACTCTCAAAGAGTTATAT
Source organism: Pyrinomonadaceae bacterium (assembly GCA_035432765.1). Taxonomy (GTDB): domain Bacteria; phylum Acidobacteriota; class Blastocatellia; order Pyrinomonadales; family Pyrinomonadaceae; genus OLB17. Next base: position 19,399 of record DAORTR010000023.1, on the reverse strand, counting down.
GCAGACGGGAATGAGCGGCGTTACTATGGTCGGCGACGTTGCCGGGACGATCGCTTATATGCCGCCTGAACAGGTGCGCGATTTTAAGGAAGTGCGTCCGCCATCGGATATCTATTCGGTCGGGATGACGGCGTATAGCCTGCTCACATCCACACATCCGCTCGATATCGGGCCGAAGGCCGGAATTTCCGCAACGGTCAAAGCCATCTTCGACAAACCGATCATTCCGATCGAACAACGCATCCAAGGCGTGCCGCGAAAGGTTGCCGCGGTTATCGAAACAGCACTCGCAAAGCAGGTGGAACTTCGCTGGCGAACGGCAGGCGCGATGCGCGAAGCGTTGCTCACAGCCGCATCCGAAGGCTAGACAGTTATCGTAACCTTCGAGAGCGATCGCGGAGCATCGGGGTCGAGGCCTTTTGCAGCCGAAAGATAGGCCGCAAAAAGCTGTGCCGGAACGATGAAAGGGATCGGCGTCAGGAACTCATCGACATCAGCCTGAAGCTGCACGGAACGCGGCGATGCGGCCGCAACGTCCTTGTCGTTCGTGATCGAGAGACAGTCCGCGTGCAGGTCTTTGAGTTTTTCGAGAAGTTCAAGGCTGCTCGCTTTTGTAACTCCCGCAGGAGCGAACATAATTACGGGAAAACGACGTTCTACGACGGCAAGCGGGCCGTGGAAGAAATCTGCGGTCGAAAATCGCTCCGCGACCACGTAACACGTTTCCATCAACTTGAGAGCCAGTTCGTAAGAATTACCGTAGTTGACCCCGCGTCCAACGACGACGCAATTCTCCATAAACACGTAGCGCTCGACGAGTTCGCGAATTTCCGGCGCGACGTTGTGTGCATCCGCAACAAGCTCCGGGATCGATGCGATGCCGGGATCGGCTCCGCCCAATGCACGCGTGAGCAGATAAAAATGCAGCATCTGGCCCGAATATGTTTTGGTAGCGGCGACAGACCGTTCTCGTCCGGCATGGATCAGCAGAGTCTCGTCCGCCAACTTTGCCATTGAAGACTCGGCTTCGTTCGTGATCGCAAGCGTCAGCGCTCCGGACGCTTTTGCGGATTCGAGAACAAGATTGATATCGGCGCCTTCACCCGATTGCGAAACGCCGACGACCAAGCTGCGACTCAGGTCGAGCTTTGCGTTGTAGAGCGTGTAAACCGAAGGCGCAGCGAGCGAGACGGGGATTCCCGTGTTCACTTCGATCAGATAACGACCGAAAAGCGCGGCATTATCCGAGCTTCCGCGAGCGACGAGAACGATCAGGTCGATGTCTTTCTTCGAAAGAGTTCGAGCCAAGGCTTCGTACTTTGATCGTTCTTCTTTAAGTGTTTTTTCCAGAGCCGCAGGCTGTTCTGCGATCTCTTCTAGCATCAATGACATTTTGCTGGTCCCTTGTCGAAAGACAATTGTAGATGGTTGCAAAGAGAAAGGGAATCAGCCCGCGGGTTTCTCATCGGAGATCGATTCTGCGACCGTATCTCGAGGTTCATCGCCTTGCTTCATTTCCGACAGAACGACATTGATGATCCCGCCGATCATTACGCTCATCGCCGTAAAGTAGAGCCAAAGCATCGTAACGATGACCGCCCCGAGCGAACCGTAAGTTCGATCGTAGCTGTTGAAGTATTGCAGATAGAGTCGGAACGCGCCCGTCAGGGCGATCCACGACAAGATGGCGATGACCGAACCCGCGTTCAGCCATATCCACCGACGCGGTTGAAACGCAGGAAGCAGATTGTAGATCAGCTCGCAGGCGACAAGAAGGATCGCGACTATCGTGATCCATTGGATCGCTCCGACGATCCAGAGGGATGTGAGGTTAACGCCGGCCGTCTGCGAGATCGAGGCCGTGAGTTTTCCGGCGTAGAAGACGACAAGCAAAACGCCGCCGACAAGGAATATCATCAAAAGCGTCATCAGCACGGACTGAAGCTTTGTTTGCCACCACGACCTATGTTCTTTTAACGAATAGACGGCATTCAGCGCGCTGCGTATGCCGTCAACGCCCGCGGATGCAGCCCAAAGTGCGGCCGCGAGCCCAAGCACCACCTTCGTGCTCGAACTGTTCTTGACGATCTCAAGAAGCGTGGTCGAGACTAGCGTGTAAACCACGGTGGGCATAAGGCGGTGCAGGTAGCCGAATAATTCCTCACGAAGGACTTCGGTCGTGCCGATGATCAGGCCGAACGAACTTACGATAAAGAACAGAAGCGGAAAGAGAGCGAACGTAAAGAAGAAGGCCGTTTGCGCCGAGCGGTCAAAGATGTCCGTTTCGAGAATACGATCCCAGAGTTTCGAGAAAAAGACCTTCCAATCGAGATCGAAGCTGAACATCGGAGAGAGCCTCCTACTCTTGGCCGAATCTGCGCGCCACCCGCCGACTGAATCCGCAGGTGATCTCATACGAGATCGTATCGGCGTCCGCGGCAAGGTCTTCGGCCGAAATACATTCAACGCCGTCGCGGCCGATGACCGTAACCTTCGTGCCGACCTCGACGGTTTGGATATGAGTTACATCGAGGATCGTCCAATCCATAGAAACGCGGCCGACGACCGGCGCCTTTTTACCGAGGACGATCATCTCGCCCTTGTTCGAGAGAACGCGCGGATAGCCGTCGGCGTATCCGATCGGGACGGTCGCAATGATCGAATCCCGCTGAGCTGCGAACGTGCGTCCATAACCGAGCGATTCGCCAGCGGACACTTCTTTCAAGAATCCGACTTCGGACGTGACGGACAGCACCGGCTTCAATTCCGGTAGCGGAACATTGGGCAAAATGTCGCCGCCGAGTCCGTAAAGTATGCCGCCGAGACGCACGAGGCCCGAACGCGATCTGGGAAACGCGACCGACGCGGGTGAGTTTGCGAGGTCCAGAATTGCGGGACGAATGCCGACGTCCGCAAATGTCTCAACTGCCGAACCAAAGCGGTCGATCTGAAAATTAGTGAAATCGCTCTGGCTCAGATCGTCGGCCGACGCAAAATGCGTCATAAGCCCTTCGACCTCGATATTTTTGAATTGGGCGATAGCTTGTGCGAACTCACCGACCTGCGAGAACGGAACGCCGATGCGCCCCATCCCTGTGTCGATCTTAATGTGGATCTTTTGCCGGCGGCTATGCTCGCGTGCGAGCGAATCGAGAGCCTCAGCGGAATCCATCCGGCAGATGACAGGCGTAAGGTCATTTTCAAGGACGGCCGCGGCCTGCTCCGGCCAGATGCCGCCGAGGATCAGTATCTCGCCTTCGATCGCGCCTTGCCGCAGCTCAAGAGCTTCTTCGAGGATCGCGACGGCGAGGAACTTAACTCGCTCGGCCTTGAGCCGTCTTGAGCATTCGACCGCGCCGTGGCCATAGGCGTTCGCCTTCACCACGGCCATAACGTCGATTTCGGGGCCGAGAAATTGCCGGACTGACCGCAGGTTAAAGCCGAGTGCATCGAGGTCGGTCTTTGCCACTGTCGGCCTAGTCAAATGCATTTGGGTTTGGAATTTGTAGCTAATGTGAAATCTCGATAATTGGCTGTAAACACATATTAAATAGTTACTTAGCAACTACAGCGGAATGTTGCCGTGCTTCTTCGGCGGATTTGAGTCGCGTTTGTTGCGTAGAAGTTCGAGAGCACGGATCAGCTTTGGCCGCGTCGTTCTAGGTTCGATGATCTCATCGATAAATCCGCGTTCGGCGGCCACATACGGATTCGCGAATTTATCCTCGAACTCTGAGACCTTTGCCTTGCGATACGCATCATCATTCTCCGCGATATCACGCTTAAAGAGCACGCCGACCGCTCCTTCTGCTCCCATTACGGCGATCTCGGCGGTGGGATATGCAAAATTTACGTCAGTACGGATGTGCTTGGACGCCATAACGCAATATGCTCCGCCGTAAGCCTTTCGCGTGATGACCGTGATCTTCGGAACGGTCGCTTCCGCATAAGCAAAAAGAAGTTTTGCTCCGTGCCGAATGATCCCGAAATGCTCTTGATTAACGCCAGGCAGAAATCCGGGAACGTCTTCGAAAGTGATCAGCGGAATGTTGAAACAGTCGCAAAAGCGGACGAATCTCGCGGCCTTTACCGACGCGTCGATGTCTAAAACTCCTGCGAGGAACGCGGGTTGGTTCGCAACGATCCCGACGGACCGGCCGCCGAGGCGTGCAAATCCGATCACGATATTCTGAGCAAAATGCTCCTGCACCTCAAAAAAATAGTTGTCATCGACGACGTTGGTCACGATGTCGCGAATATCGTATGGCTGAGCGGCCGAGGCGGGGACAACGGAATTAAGAGCTTCGTCGGCGCGATCTTTCGGGTCGTTTGTGGCGGCGTACGGCGGATCGTCCATATTGTTGGACGGAAGGAACGAGAGCAGCTCCCGCGTCAAACGCAGGGCGTGCTCATCGGAATCTGCGGCAAAATGCGCTACGCCGGACTTGGCATTGTGCGTCATTGCGCCGCCGAGTTCGTCCTTTGTTACATCTTCGTGAGTGACGGTTTTGATAACGTCCGGGCCGGTGATGAACATATAGGACGTGTCTTTCACCATCACGTTAAAGTCCGTGATCGCCGGTGAATAGACGGCGCCACCGGCGCACGGGCCGAGAATGCAGCTTATTTGCGGGACAACGCCGCTTGCAAGCGTATTGCGTAGGAAAATGTCGGCGTATCCGCCGAGGCTGACGACTCCCTCTTGAATGCGGGCTCCGCCGGAATCATTAAGTCCAATGACGGGAGCGCCGACCTTCATCGCAAGATCCATCACTTTGCAGATCTTTTGCGCGTGAGTTTCCGACAGTGAACCGCCAAATACGGTACAATCCTGTGCGAAGACAAAAACTTCCCGGCCGTCAACAAGGCCGTGCCCGGTAACAACGCCGTCGCCTAGATACTTTTGTTTGTCGAGACCGAAATCGTGCGAGCGATGGACAACGAACTTGTCGAATTCCTCGAATGTTCCATCATCGAGGAAGAAGTCGATCCGCTCGCGAGCGGTCATTTTGCCGGTCTTACGTTGTTTTTCAAGACGTTCGACGCCTCCGCCTTCTTCGGCAAGGGCGGAGCGTTCTTTGAGGAGTTCGAGTTTTGATTTATGTCCGGTCTCCGGCTGCATAGCGATAAGTTTAGCGGTTTTACGGTTCAATTCAAACCTGCTAAAAATATAATATACGAATGAAAGACGAAGTGATCTCAAGCAAAGACAATGCGCGGCTGAAGGCCGCGAGACAGGTCCGTGACGGTCGTGACCGCACGATGGTCTTTGTTGAGGGACTTCGGCTTGCGGGTGAAGCACTGAGGTCAGAACTCGCGATCGGAGAATGCTTCATTACTGAAAATTTTAGTGAGAACACGCAGGGAACCGAGATACTAGCGCTCGTCGAGGATCGGAATGTTCCCGTCTCACTTTGCTCGGAGGCCGCATTTCGTTCGATCGCCGACACGACGAACCCTCAAGGCATTATCCTAGTTGCAGACCGGCCCGCCGACGACTTTCGCGAGCGACTCCTTTCGAGCGTAAACCCTGCATTGCTGGTCTATTGTTTCGAGATAAGCGACCCGTCGAATCTTGGAGCTTTACTGCGGACGGCCGAGGCTGCGGGAGTCTCGGGCGTCGTCTTGTCGCCGAATTCGACCGATCCCTTTGCACCGAAAGCTTTGCGGGCATCGATGGGAGCGGCGTTCCGGGTGCCGATCATGGCGGGCGTAGATATCACGGGTTTACAGGAACTTGCGGCAGAAAACGGAGCGAGTATGCTCGCTGCTGTTGCCGAATCGGGCGAATATCATTTCGAAGCTGATCTTCGGAAGGCGGTGGTGATCGTGCTTGGCGGCGAAGCGAACGGCCTTCCGGCGGATGTCGTCGAGGCTTGCGACGCTAAGATAAGGATACCGATGCAGTCGGGCGTCGAGAGCCTGAACCTCGCGGTCTCCGGCGCGATCATTTTGTACGAGGCGGTCAGGCAGCGGATGAATTAGCGAGCGGCGTTAGTCGGTTCCGTAGCCTTAACTGCCCTCGCGGCTTCGATCTCACGCTTGAACGCCGCGGAAGCGTCCGGGTCGGCGAGTACGGCTTCCGCGAGAATGATGTCATCCCTCATTACTCCAAGGTTCGATTCCTCACTCGTTTCGATCATCTTTTTCGCTTCTGTAAACGCCGCTTTCGCTTTTTGAAAATCGCCAACGAGCAAATAGGCTCTGCCTAGGAGAAAATAGTCGGCTGCGTCCTGCGGCGGCGGTTGTCGCTGGATGTAAAGAGCGGGGTCTTTATCGACATTTCGCCGATTCTCCTCGAATGCGGTGAATGCGATATTCCCCGAACGCATTTCGGTGATATCTTCGACAGGCGGCGCTTCACTCACCTGAGGAGCGAATGCAAAATGGTAAACGCCGACGCCGATCGCCGCTCCAAGGATCAAAGCCCCGAAGGACGCGACAAGTGTGCGAGAACCACTCGACCGCTCGACCGGTGATTCGTCCAATTCTTGTGCAAATCGGTCGCGATCTGCCTCTCTCGCAGTTACAAAGTCGCGACTAAAATCACCAGCTCGGCGATCTTCCGTTTCCGGCACGCTCGGTTCTTCTGCGATCACGGGAGTCGGGATCGGCAATGGAGCTTCGGCGTGAACGGGCAAAGGAAGCGGTTCAGGCTCCGGGCGCACAGGCTCTTCCGGAACGACGGCGTCGGACGGAAGTGGTTGCGATGCTGTAACGGTCGAGGAATCGACCTCATCGAGCGAAAGGTCGGCGGTATCGAGTTCGAAGATCTCGCTGCCGATCGCTTCCGAAGGAATGCGTGCCGAGGCGACCGTGTCGAATTCACTCTGATCCTCGATGTCGGAAACTGCTTCCGAGGCCGGAACAGCGTGCGTTTCGAGCACATCGTACTTGACGATGACGGCGGTCAAATTATCCTCGGCGCCGCGTTGATAGCACGTTTCTTTGATGATCCGGCATATCGCTTCGGGGTCATCGCCGCTCAGTATCTGAGCGAGTTCTTTGTCCGGGATGTGCCGCGTGACGCCGTCAGAACAAAGAAGGTATGTGCAGTCGCGCGAAACTATTTTCGTCTTCAGATCGAGCTGGACGGATGGTTCGGCACCAAGAGCTCGATTGATAACATTCTTTGCCGGATGATTTTCCGCCTGTTCTTCCGTCATACGGCCGGCTCGAACCTCGTCGGCGACGACAGAATGATCTTCAGTCTCGCGATGGAGAGCCCCGTCACGGTCGAGACGGTACAGCCTAGAGTCGCCGGCATGGCCGATGGTTGCGATGTTGCCGTCAAGGTGCAGAGCGACGACGGTCGTCGCCATCTGCGCGAGCTGCGAAAGCTCTGTGGACATTTGGTAGATCGCGGCGTTCGCCTGGCCGAGAGCGATCTCCATAACGTGTTCAGCGTCGGCGCCGGGCAGCGCGTTATTGAAGGCCTCACCTAGGATCTCCATAGCCATCTGAGAGGCAACCTCGCCGGCTTGCGCGCCGCCGACTCCGTCAGCAACCGCGAAGATCCCGCAGGTTGGATTCGATAGATACGAATCTTCGTTCTGCGGTCTCTTTTCGCTAAGACCACGATCGCTTACGGCCGCCGACATTATGTGAAATCCTTGTGTCATCGTTAAGAAGATTTTTTATTTAGACTGCGGCTTCGTCCACGTCAGCAGGTTCTGCTTTTACCGTATCGCGAAGCCGATCCATCGCGTTGCGGTGCGAAAATGCCATCAACATCCCAAGCATTACGAAGCTGGTTACGAGGCTGAATCCGCCGTGGCTTACGAACGGGAGAGTGATGCCTGTCATCGGTAATGCGCGAGTGATGCCGCCGATATTTACAAGAGCCTGGAAACCGATAAAAGCTGCGAGTCCGATCGAGCAAAGTTTGCTGAACATATCTCTCGAATCTCTCGCGATCTGGACGCCCGCCGTGACGAACAAAATTAGTGCAAAGGTTACCAACAAACCCCCTGAAAGTCCAAGTTCTTCGCCGATCGCCGCGTAAATGTAATCGGAGTCCGAGACCGGTATCAACTCAGGATACCCGAGCCCGAATCCGCGTCCCGTAACGCCGCCCGATGCGATCCCGAACGTTGCCTGCGCGGGTTGAAACGCGAGCATATCGAACCACGCATCCGTATTGATCGAACGTTGAAGCGTCGGATCGTCCTCGATCATTCCTGGCAGTTTGGGATCGTTCTTGACGAGGTCGGCGTAGTAACGGTCGTAGTCGTCCTTCCACCAATCGGTATCAGGCGAGGGCGGATCGAATCCGTCGAGCCAGAGATGAAATCGCTGTTGGATCCGATGCGGAAGGATCGTACGCACGGGACTAGCGACGGTCGGAAGAAGCGGAACCTTCTCCTGCGTCGATGGCGGCAAAGCTCCGACGACCAGAATGCTCACGGCGAGAAGCACTGTTCCTACGAGAACGAAACGTTGCGAAAAGCGACGTACGGCGATGAGGTAAAGCGTCGCATAGACGGCGCTGAAGACCATCATTTGCCCGAAATCTTTCAGGACAAAGAAAGGCAAGAACGGAACAACAGCCATGAACACGAGCGGCAGAACGTCTTTGGCCCGCGGCAGGCCCCAATAAGTTCGAGCAAGATCCCGATAAAGAACGGCGAGGATCGCGGCAAATCCGATGAGAAAGGGAACTTTTGCCGGTTCCCACGGCGTCATATTTCCGAGGAATTTACCTGCCTGCGAAGTAAGCGCCGCAAAGAAGAGCGGCACGAGCGTAAGAAGCACGATGACGACGCCGTTGCCTTGCAATAACCGCTGAACGTCGTCTCTTCGAACGAGAAAGAACACTCCGACGAACGCGACGATCGCAAATAAAGGAATCCACGTGTTCGACGAAAAGAGCGTGCCGGAGACGGACTCTTTCACCGGGCGCGGAGTTTCCTGCGAAAGATCTACGGGATGCGGGTCGGACGGCGGCAGTCCAACGATCTGCTTCTTTTCGGCGGAGTAATTTTCCGTTACGAAATGAAGCTGCGCAGTGCGTATCTTCGCCGATCGCTCTTTCGCGATGGCCGCGAATTTCGCATCGAGCAAGGCACGCGACCTTTCGCGATCCGTCATTGTGGAATTCTCGATCTTCGAGCGAACTGCTGGGTCGATATCCGCAACGTATTCGCGGTCGGAAAATAGGCGGTACTGCACCGTCAGCCCGATAGAAAATAAAATAACGCACGCGGTATATGGGATCCAGGAACCGCGATAAGAAAGGAATTTGCGCAAGACGATCGGTAAAAGCGCGAGTATTAGGATGAGGCCGACGTTTCGATATGCGACGAGCGAACTTGTCTCGTAACCGCGTATCAGCGCCGCATAGCCGATCGCATAATGAGCGACGGCCGTCATAAAGACGACGATCAAAAGGGCACAGACGTGGGTAAAAGTTCGGTTCGACACAATATCTTAACGCTTCTTAGCTTTGGGCTTCGGCGCTTTTGGTTTAACGGTATATTTATCTCCTAGAAGCCCAAGTTCACGGGCTTTTAGGATGACGTCCGCGGCGATCGGCGCCGCGGTTCCGCCGCCGAAACGACTCCCTATATCCTCAACAAGGGCAGCGATCGCGACCTGCGGGTTCTCCAATGGAGCGATACTGATGAACCAGCCGTCGGTTCGATCGCGCGTGATGTATTTCTTTTCTTCGATCACCTCGCCGTTCTTTCCCGTCCTTTTTACGATCGTGAACTTTCGCCGTCCATTCTCGTCATAGACAGGCACATCGTCCTGTTCGGCAGTTCCTGTCTTGCCGCCGGCCGCAATTCCGGTTCCGGCAAGGATCGCCCGGACTCTGCCGCCCGTTCCGCCGGGTTCTTCCGTAACCGTGGACATAATTTCGCGGACCATTGCGGCTTGCTGCGGCGAGAGTATCTGAGAAAACGCTTGCGGCGGGAGATCGGCTTCGATCTTCGGTTTAATAACCTGGCCTTTCAGATTGCCCGCACCAGCTGCGATCAAGGCCATTTGGAACGGCGTCATCTGCGACGCGAGACCTTGTCCCATACCTTCCAACCCGAAATCGTAAAGCGTCAGGGTTTTGCCGACGACCATTGTCGATTGCCGCGGGCTAAGAGAGTTCGCGATGCGTTCGGAGCTTGTGTTCCAGACCTGTGGGAAGAATCCCTGAACGAGGGCATCCTTTGGCTCATCGACGGTCGCTATACCGAACTGACGAGCAGTTTCGGCCATTCGCTCGCGGCCAAGATAGTTCGCAAGCTGTGCAAAATATTGATTGCTCGAGACCTTGAAGGCTTCGCGCAGCGGCACGTCCGTACTGCAGATCTCGCAGCTTCCGCCGGCGTCGCAGATCGGGCGCGAGCCTTTGAACGGCGTATAACACGGAGGGACGGCGGTCGAGGGCAGATCGGCGAAAAGAGCGTCCTGCTTTCCGGCTCGAAATGCCGATACCATTGTCAGCGTCTTGAAGGTCGAACCCGGCGGATAGAATTGGCGAGTAGCGCGACTTAAAAGTGGTTGGTTCGCCTTGTCGGATTCAAGCCGCAAGTATCCGTCGAGAGTTCGCACGTCGTCGAGGCTGTAGGACGGATTTGAATACATCGCAAGCACGTCGCCTGTCTGCGGATTCATAACGACGATCGCGCCTTTTTTTCCTTCAAGCTGCTTCGCAATGAACTGCTGCAACTGCCGGTCGATCGTAAGTCGAACATCCTTGTTCACCGGTTCCGGTTCGCGATACTTGAAGAGAATATCCCACGCTTCCGGTGCAGGCCCGGACGCTTTCGAAAACAGCGAGCGTTCGAGGCCGGGCGTTCCGCGTTCGGTTCCGAAGAGATGTGCCATCTCGCGATCGAGCGGATACGCCCGATCGAGGTTGCCGTCCTGCGAAAGTTTGTAGTAAGCGAGTGACGCATCCAGTTTACCCGTGCGGTCGAGTATCCAACCGCGGAGGTCGGCGGCACTCGTTCTACGCCGCCGCAGATCTTTGTAGGCAAGAGCCTGGAACTGATCGTTCTCCTCGTCCGCGAATTTCGTCCAATACACGTGAAACCCAAAGACCGAGAATGCTGCGATCACGAAGAATATCTGCCAGACGAAAATGCTGCGATTCGCGATGTTGACCGTGAGGCGCTTTGCCACGGCAGGCGGCACGGACTTCTCGGCAGTGAGCCGCGGACGGCGAATAGTTTCAAAGAAAAAGACGCCGATGAAGATCAACAGAAGCAGCAGGCCGAAGAGATACAGGATCGTAATGCCGGCGGGCGTGCGCTCGAGCACCTGGCCGCCGAAGATATATTCCGGCCGCAGGAATTTCCAGTCAATAAGAAGAAGCGAAATGGCGTTCATTCTTCAACTTGCTCCTTGTCCGCATCGTCATCTTTCGGCTCCGCAGGGATCGGTTCGCGAACCTCAGGTTCGAGAGAAAACTTTACCTCGACGGTGCCGAAGGTTACTAGCCCGCTCTCGGCGATCGCAACTGCCTCGCCGTATGCGATCTTCTCGCCGTTGACTTTGGTTCCATTTGTCGATCCCGTATCGGCAACCGCCATTTCGCCGTTCGCAGAAATTGCGAGAGTTGCATGATGCTTCGAAATACTCACGTCGTCGATGGAGAGCATACTCTCGGCCGTACGCCCGATGCTTATTCTGCCTGGTGCCGGAATCCTGAATTTTATCTTATGTTCGACTCCGCGAAGACCAAATATGGCAGAGCAAATATACACACGCTCCGGTTCGGCCTCGACGACCATTCCCGTATCTTCGATAGTATCGTCCGTCGCTTCGCCTTTAGCGGCCGCGTCTAACGCCGGCATCGACAAATGGACTTCCCGCTCATCTTCTTCTCGATCAGAGGTCGGGTCGAACGAGGCGATAAATCTAATGCCTTCCGTGAAGAAATCCGGCTTTACTTCTATCGTCATCGGCGCGTTCGTGTAGTACCTGCGGTCGTTTATGTGGTCGATCGCCGCGATGAGAAGTTCGCTTTCGAGAGCGCCTATCGTGTCGCTATCGTCGGTCGCGAATTTATCCCATTGCATTTTCAAGACGATCGAGTGCGGCACAACCTTGCCCTTGCCGCGCACCTCTCGGGCCTCGGAATCAAGAATCTTCTTGATACGCTCAATGACCTCGCTCGTTGATAGGTTGCTCGCAGGTTTTCGCTGTCTTCCGGTAAATCCATCGAACATATCGCCGAGTTTCCCCAAAACGCCGCGAAGAAGGGAATCGATGGACCTCGGATGTGTATTTTGTGGGCTATCTTCTGTCATGACATCAGATACGAGTGGAATCAATAGTAGCGAATTTCGCGAAATTAAGAAAAATCCGAAAACCTATTGTAAAAACATGTTGAACTATGGCAAAATATTTTTGGAATGTTACCGGCCTTCCACATTTCTTCTTGATAGTGCTCCCTGTTTCGTCTCCGACGTATTCGTCGGAGCCTACGGGAGTTGTACCCGACGAAAACACACTCTGTAAACAATATGAATTGCCGCAAGCAAATAAGGTCTGGCGGACGCTCGGGCGAACTCGGATTCTCGATAACGGAGCTTTTTGTAACGTTATCGGTGCTGGCGATCGTTTGTGCGATCTCTATTCCGTACATCGTTAGCTACCGCAAAGTCTATCGGTCGGACGACCAAGCTCTTCGTATCATCGACGTCCTGCGCGAAACTTCGCAGCTTGCGATGACGCGCCGACGTACGATGCGGGTCGAGATCGATCTGACAGATAACGCCCTGCTCCAGATCGACGAGAACAACGCAAACCCTGACACGCTTATTAAACGAATTCCACTCGACAATGTTCAGGATATTCGCGTTGATACTCCGCCCGCGGGAGTAACGGCGCCGAATCCGCCGAACTACGGGAATATTTCGTTTACCACAGATAGCGTCGGCCATCAGGAGGGAAGTACGACCGTCTCAGGACACTCCATTTGGGTCGCGAGGTTCGAAAGTCAGGGAACGGTCGTTGACACGGCCGGAAATCCGGTTAGCGCAACGATCTACATCTGGCCGCCGACCGCTCCCGCGAGCAGCGTTTCGCGCAGCAAGGGCGAGATCCGCGCTATCACGCTTTTTGGCGGAAGCGGCGCTCTTCGATATTGGAAATACAACGGCACGACTTTCGTTGCCAGCACACAATAGGTTAAAGCATATGAAAACCACAAACGAATCCGGATTTTCGTATATCGACGTAATGATCGCGATCGTCATTTTGATGGTCGGGATCCTTGCTCTTATGTCAGGAATGGGCGGTGCCGTTCTTCAGGCGCGATCGCAAGAGCAGCAGATGGTCTCAAAGCAGATCGCCGCATCGACGATGGAGTCGATAATGTCGGTCAAGGAGACCGACCCTGACCGTCTCGGCTGGCAAGCGGTCGGGAATATCGGCTCGAACGTTGACTCGGGCGGCGTTGCTCATGGCGTGTTCGTGGCTGGTTTTCAGGATGTGCACGAAGGTGCCGGTCCTGACGAGATAATTGGCACGGCCGACGATGACGGACCAACCCTTCCGAATGTCCAGCGACAGATCACGATCGTCGATGAGTGCGATCCGGACGCACCGTCCTACAACTGCCCGACGCCGGGCGGAAATCCGGTTCGGTTCCGCAACATACGTGTCGATGTCCGATATTTCGTAGGTGCGGTTCCACGAACGGAAACTTTGCAGACCGTCTTGACGGATTACGCGATCGCAACCGACGCAGGAGTATAGCTTTTATGATGTCAGCAGTAAGTAAGCCGCAGAATGAAAAGGGCTTTTCGCTCGTAGAACTTCTGATCTCGATCACTCTGTTCACGATCGTGACCGGCAGTATTTTCGGCGTTATGTCCGTTGCAAAAGCAACGCGCTCGGTCGTTAGCGAAAAGACGGGATTGAATAAAAATGTACGCATCGCGTTGAATTTGGTCGGCCGAGACGCGTATAACGCAGGTTTCGGATATCCGCTCAAGAACACCGTGATCCTGACGGACAATCGTATCGGCACGCTTCTCGGTATCCCGAACGATCCAGATACGACACGCGACACCGTTGCTCCGATCATAGCCGGAGACAACAGAACGCTGAATACCTATAACCAGACGGCGAACGTCAGAACGGATCAGGTAACGTTCCTTTTCAAAGATTCGAACTTCAACCTCGTAGGTGGTGTTTCGCAGCCTCTTAAGGTCAATGCCGCGACGACGAAATCCGGCGGAACGATCGATGAGATCGTGCCGCTCTCCGGAAGCAATTCGCTGTGCGACGTCAACGATCTTTACCTCGTTACCGGAAGTTCGGGTTCGACGCTTGGCCTTGTAACGGCGAAAAGCGGTGCGAATAAGATCGAATTTTCGAACGGTGATGTTCTCGGTATAAATTTAGCAGGTCCGGGCGGAACCCTTAGAATGATCACGGTTCCCGCAAGCATCCAAAAAGTGAGAATGGTCACATATTTCGTCACGCCCGACGGTACGCTTACGCGCCGCGAGTATGCGAATGTCCCGCCGGTCGGCCCTGCACTGCCGACGAATTGGATCGATGCTCCGCTGATCTATGGAGTTCAAAATTTCCAGATCAAATACATTATGGACGATGGTTCGGTGACGAATAATCCGATCGCGGGACCGGACGGTGTTGCCGGTACGGCGGATGACATTCCGACGAACCTCGCCGCGGTCAGGCAGATCAGACTCACGGTCGATGTACGCTCAGTTGAGAACAATACGAACGGCCAGCCGTTTCAAGAGACGCAAACCGCGACCTTTAGCACACGCAACCTTGGCTACGAAGCCAATTAGCATTTGAAGTAGGTACAAAACGATGGAAAGTGGAAGAGAAAAGACGACGAATTCTTCAGAGGTATCAGTAACGATCGGAGCAAGCGAACGCGGTTCGGCCATCGTTATCGCCCTCTTTGTACTCGCCCTTGTCAGCGTGTTCGCTGCAATGGCGATGACCCGCACGGCGGCTGAAGCTGCCGCAGTCGGTAACGAGACAGCCGAGGCGCGCACATTCTACGCGGCTCAGGGAAGCCTCGAGTCGATGACGCGAAACTTCAACAAGCTTTTCGGCGCAAAATTAAGCCCGACCGCGGCGGATCTTACAAAGATCGAGAATGTGATGCCGCCTGGATTGAACGGCTTCACTTTCAACCAAAATGTCGAACAGACGTCAACCAGCGAGAACGTCGTGCTTACAGGCGGCCCGTATAGCGGACTGATCGCATTGCGTGATAATTGGCAGCTTGTAACGACGGCCACCGACAACCAAGGCGTTCAAGTTCAGTTGACGAGAAGCATTCTCAACAACCGAATTCCGATCTTCCAGTTCGGTATCTTTTACGACGATGACCTGGAACTCTTCCGCCCGCCGCTGTTCAGTTTCGGTGGACGCGTTCACTCGAACGGAAACTTCTTCATCTCGCCCGGCAGCGAAGGCGTTTACTTCGATTCGCGCGTAACCGCTCACAAGGAGATCGTTACGCAGACATGGCGCAACGGTTATACGGGCGACAGCAGCAACAACAAAACATATATCAAGAACGCCTCAGGCGTTAATCAGCAACTCCTGCCTGGCGAAGGAAGCGTCGTAAATGGCGGTTCGCCAAATGTCTTTGCGGGTAACCCCGATATGCCCGTTAGCTCGAAGAATTCGGTGTGGGCAACGAAAAGCGCGAAATTCGATGGCAATCTTCAGGCACGGGTCGCCGAACTGCGACTGCCTCTAAAGGTCAAGCCGGACGCCGACCTGATCGAGATGATCAAACGCGGCAGGGAAAAGCCCGATACGACCGGAGGCGACCTTGTAAATAACGCCGGAACCGTTGAGGCCGTAACGGATACGACAAAAGACGACGCCATCACAAAAGGCGAACGATACTCAAATAAGAACGGACTTCGCATCAGCCTTTCGGACAAAAAAGAAAAGCTCCCGGGATGCGCGTTGGCCGGCGGTTCCGCGGTTACCGGCCCGTGCGGTATTCGGCTTGACGGGAACTGGGACGGCAGTGCCGACCCGAATACGGCGGACACCGTTCTCGACAGGCGTTCGCGAGGCTACGATATGAATTCGAATTTCCCGATGACCGACGGTTACAAAACAACTCGCGTCAACGGTGAAAGATTCTTTACGGGCGATGCGACCTCGCGTCAGGTTTGGCTAAAGGTCGAGACAGTTGCATACGACAGTTCGACCGGCGTTTTGATGACGAGAGACGTAACGACCGAATTCCTAAGCCTTGGCGTAACCGAGCAATCGCCGATAAACATAAGCGGCTACACCGGCACGAAAGTGAACAACGGAAGCGTCGGTTCGCCATCGGCCAACATTTTGGCTACGTCCGCGCAGACGCCTTCGATGTATCCGGACAGCCGCTCGGTCGTTAAACTCCAGCGTTTTGCGATCCCTGGAGACGCGATCCCGAACAATTCGCCGAACGTGCTTAGCTATGACAGCTCAGGCGGTTGGAACTATGTTCTTCGCTATACGACTGCAAACGCCGCAAAGATCCTTGCGGGCTGCACGGCAGGATGTACTGCAGGCAATCTCGGTTCTATTTCGAGTGCGTACGAGAACTTCGGCCAGTTGAAACTCATCAACGGTACGGACAAAGCGATCGTACCGTTCCCGATCGAGATGTTCGACGCACGCGAAGGCCTCTATTACGATCAAAAGAGCAAGACCTACTACGCGGACTCGTATTACGACAATTACAAGAAGGTTGCGCGAAATGGCGTAATGAGTATGGTCGATATCGACGTTGCGAACCTAAGACGCTTCCTGCGCGGGGATTTCGACGGTCGTTTCCCGACCGGCACACCGTTCTCGAACCTGATGGGTCATTCGCTTACGGCGGCTGACGTTCCGCAGGAGAACGGCTGGGTGCTCTATGTTTCCGACCGCCGCGGGGATGCAAATTTCAACGGCAAATACGATATGGAGGACGTCTATGGCGCCGCTCCCGGAAACGACGGCATTTTACAGAAGGGCGAAGATGTCGATCCCGTCGGCCAGTTCGGCAACGGCATTCTTGATACTTCCTACGGCAATGAGGCCGCGCGGTATCGCGATGACACGATCTACGCGGACGCCGCTTCGGTAAACGA
The DNA here is from genome assembly GCA_035432765.1 of Pyrinomonadaceae bacterium. Classification (GTDB taxonomy): domain Bacteria; phylum Acidobacteriota; class Blastocatellia; order Pyrinomonadales; family Pyrinomonadaceae; genus OLB17. The sequence goes on along the minus strand of DAORTR010000023.1, from coordinate 2,321 downwards.
TCACAAATACTATCGGCGCGGAGTTCGCCTTATCAACGGCACGACGGTGCCGGGCATCTTTGATTCGTCGAGTTCATCGAATACTCGCGGATTCACGCTAGCCTCTGAGAATGGCGTCTATGTTTGGGGCAACTACAATGCAACAGGTGTGGTTACCGTTCCAGCGTTGGGTAACACGCCGTATTATCAGTATCTGCCGTTCGATACTGCTCAGCATATTCCGTCATCGGTCGCCGCTGATGCGGTTACCATCCTTTCGAACGCGTGGAACGACGGCGAGAGTTTCACCTTCCCGTACGATCTCGCGGATTCGTCTTGCGGCCCGCGTTGCGCCTCCGACACGACGATACGTTTCGCGATGCTTTCAGGCGATACGATCGCGAGCCTTGACGGTACCCCGAATCAGGGCGGTATGTCGCCGCGTCTCAACGGCGGCGTACACAACTTCAAACGCTTCCTCGAACATTGGACAGGCGATAACCTGAACTACTCAGGCTCGCTCATTAACCTGTTCAACTCGCGAAATAACAACGGATCGTTCAAGTGCTGCGATATGGTCTATGACCCGCCGAGACGTAACTGGGTGTTCGACAGCACGTTCCTCGATCCGACGCGTTTGCCGCCGGCGACTCCGTTCTTCCAATATGTGCAGACAACAGGGTTCCGACGGGCGAATAACTAAGGGATCTCTAAAGGTCTGACTTCTTGACCGCCCGCACCTGAAACGAGCCGCATCGGCTTAAAGTAAGGCTTGCGGGCGGTTTTTTGTCTTCGTTCTGATTAAAGGCGAACATTCTATCTGTGGTATCGTAAACGATGTTGGAGTTTAAGGAAGAAGCGGAGCGCTTTTCAAACCCTCGTTGCGTATCTTCAGATGAGAGAACTTTCCCTTTCAAATTCCCGACTTGATAGGCGATACGACGTAAGTAAGCGGCTCGGACAGGGAAGTTACGCCGAGATCTTCGTGGCTCGCGACACTCTTGCGTCCCCGCAATCTCCGCACAGCACTGTCGTCGTAAAGGCTCTTAATGTCTTTCTGCAGGAAGACGTCGATATTGACCTCGAACGAACGCTCGTTGAGAATTTTCAGAACGAAGCGGTCGCTCTCGATCGAGTTCGACACCCGAACATAATCAGCCGCCTCGGACACGGAACTGCAAGGGATCTTGCGGGCGTCGTCTTTCACTATCTTGTACTCGAATATCTCGCTGGCGGCGATATTCAATCGCTGATCAGGCACCGGTCGCTGAGGATCGACGCCGCACTAAAATATATCGAGCAGGCGTGTGCGGGCCTTGCACACGCACATTCGCGAGGCATCATTCATCGCGATATCAAGCCGCAAAATCTTCTGCTCACAGAAGACCTTGTAACGCTCAAGATCGCGGATTTTGGCGTCGCGAGATTCTCCGCCGCAGATTCGCCTATAACCCGCGTCGGCACGAACATTTATGCTCCGCCCGAACACAGTCCGGCGTATTTTTCTGACACGGCTGAAAGGCTTACGCCTGCCGCGGACATTTACTCGCTCGCAAAGACCGTTTACACGATAATTACGCGTGAACCGCCAAGGCCCTACACGGGCGGGCCGATCGAAGGGCTTCCCTCTACCGCGAATGACGAGGAGTGGTCGGACAGCCTTTTGGAGGTGCTCAATAGAGCGACCGCCGATGACCCGAGTCGACGGCCGCAGTCGGTCGAGGAATTCTGGTTCGACCTTGGGCCGGTCCTGAATATCGTCGGCGATATGGATCCGGAAACGCTAGTCAAGCGGACGGCGGATCTTCCGCAACCGCACGTTTCACGCGGTTACACGCCACTCGTGCCTGAACAACCGAGCTTCGAAGCTGTCCTGAAAGAGAACACACAGTCGTCCGCTAGGGAGAATATTTCGCAGCCGGCGGCTTTTCCGCCGTCAAAAGCTGTCATCGAGTATCCCGCTTACGAGGCCGCGAGAGAACCGCTCGCAGGCCGTATCATGCCGACGCCGGCGGTCGCTGCTCCAATACCGATCAAAAAACGCACGTGGAAAGGTCCTCTGCGTCGTCTTGCGATCTTTCTCGTATTTGCGTTGATCTTCACCGGCGCGCTGTACGGCACCGCGGTGTATTTTCGAAATAACGGCATCCTCGAATCTGTGCGGAATCGCATTTCGCCAAAGATCGCGGTCGCGAACACGGACGTCTATCTTCGTCCGTCACCAAATACGGACAATGATCCGGTCGGGCTTGCGACCAAAAATTCGCGCGTGCGGATCGTCGCAACGCAAGACAATTGGTACCAAGTTGATATAGTTGAGCAAGGCCGCGAACGTGTCGGCG
>DAORTR010000022.1:0-25741 GCA_035432765.1 Pyrinomonadaceae bacterium | reverse complement strand
TATGTCATCTCTTCGGCTCCAGGCAAAACTCCAGCAAAAGATGGTTCTCACGCCGCAGCTTCGGCAGCGGATCGAGATGCTGCAGATGACCGCGCTTGAGTTGAACGAGCTTATCGATGTCGAGATGGCGACCAACCCGCTTCTCGAGGAAGTTCAACCGGGCGACGAGATCGAAGAGATCTCAAATAGTATTCTCGATCAAAATTCCGATAGCGCCGAGGTTGATACCTTTAGCGAGAACGGTAACGGTTCGAACGTCGCAGAGAGCGAATATCGCGGAGCGAATGATGAACCAATGGCGGGGAATATTCAGGACGGCGACCGCGGTGTTGAGTCGGACGCGGAACCGGGTGAGGATAGTCATACTGAATCCTCGGACCCGTTCGACGAGATCGATTATGGCCGCGAATTCCAGGACTACCTCGATCCCGGATACAAGACGCAGGAGATCGAGTATAAGGACGAAGCACCGAGCTTTGAGCAGTTCTTGACGCACGCTCCATCGCTTTCGGAGCATCTCGAATGGCAACTCTCGATGCTATCGCTTACACCGGCTATTGAGCAGGTAGCGCTTTCCGTCATTGGAAATCTTAATGCCGACGGAAGGCTGAGTTGTTCTCTCGAAGATATCGCCGCAAGCACTCAATGCACCCTCGAACAAGCGGAGACGGCTCGACAAGCAGTCCTGTTCCTTGATCCTGTCGGCTGCGGCGCGTTCGATGTCGTTGAATCCCTTCTTGCGCAGCTAAAAGCTGATGATGAGGACGACACGCTTGCGGCGCAACTCGTCGAGCATCATCTTGAAGATTGCCAGCCCCACAGGCTGCAGCACCTTTCAAAAAGCACAGGCGCGAACTTCGAAACGCTGAACTCCGAGATCGCACGCATCCGAGAGCTAGACCCATATCCGGGCCGGCGGTACAGTTCGGAGAGCACTATGTACGTCGCTCCCGAGGTTTATATAGAGAAGGTTGACGACGACTATCAGGTCTTCTTTACCGACGACAGCAGCCCTCGGCTGAGAATTTCGGCAACCTATAACCGAATGGCCGATCAGGCAGATGCGAGCAAGGAAACGCGGGATTTTATCAAGGAAAAGAACCGGGCGGCCATCGACCTCTTGCGGAATATCGAGCATCGGCGGCAGACGATATTCAAGGTCGTTGAATCGATCGTCATTCGGCAACGAGAGTTCCTTGACGATGGTCCCAATTTTCTAAAGCCGATGATGCTCAAAGATATTGCCGAGGATATCGGTATGCACCTTTCGACCATCTCTCGCGTCGTAAATCGAAAATACGCACACACGCCGCAAGGGGTTATAGAGTTGAGGCGTTTTTTTAGCGAAGGAATGCTAAATGAAGAGGGTGAAGAGGTTTCCACTCGTATTCTTAAGACGCGTATCAAGAAAATGATCGAAGATGAGAATACGAAGAAGCCGCTAACCGACGACGAGATCGCAAAGATCCTAACAAAGGAGGGCGTAAAGCTGTCCCGGCGAACCGTTGCAAAATATCGCGATCAGATGCAAATACCCGGTTCGCGCGAGCGCAGAACGATAATTTGAAAATTATGGGAATCAAGATCGAATTTACAGGCAGACACATTGAAGTTACCGAGGCATTGAAGAAGCATGCGGCGGGGCAGTTCGAAAGGCTTGGGCCGTTGTTCGATTCAAAATCGCCAAAGGCGAATGTTACGATCGAGGTCGAACGCGGACGCCATCGTTCGGAGATCAATATACACTGGCGGAATGAAACCTTAACGGCGACCTCGATCGACGCCGATATGTATCAGTCGCTCTCAAAGAGCGTTGCGAAGATCGAGAAGCAGGCGCGAAAGCTTAAGGGCAAAGTCGTCGATAAAGCACTCCGAGCTAGAAGGTCTGCGGCCGGGGCGGACGGCGAAACGGTCGCGCCTTCACGCCGGCCGAAGATCGTGGTGAGCAAAATGAAGCCGAAGAAGCCGATCACACCGCAAGAGGCAGTAATGATGCTTGACGCGGGAAAGGAAGATTTCCTACTCTTCCGGGATTCGGATAGCGGCGAGATCGCGCTGATCCACAAAAGAACCGACGGAAACTACGGCCTCGTACAGCCGTGAGTGGCGAAAGGAAGACCATCCATGCGTCGTGCGTCGAGATCAATGGGCGAGGTATCCTGATCTGCGGCGGCTCCGGTGCCGGCAAGACCTCGCTGCTCGTCGAATTGCTGGGACGCGGTGGTAAATTTGTAGCGGACGACGGCGTGCTGATTTCGCGAAAAGCGGACAGTTTGCGGGCACAGCCTACGGTCGGGAACAAAGGGCTGATCGGCACTTCGCCGTTCGAAGTAGCGGATTTCGCAGAAACCTTTCCTGCCGCGGACACTGTTCCGGCAACTTCCGTCGCACTTTGTATTCAGCTTGAAACAGACGCGTCAGAAGATTCGGAAGGCATTTTGGCCGATGTTCCGAGACTGTACCTTGAACGAGATGAATTGACGTCAATGGCCGATGTTTGCGAGAGTGCGGTAAAGAGGCTTATTAGCCTGATCTAAACATTAGATGCAAAAGAAGAGAAGGACCGACCAAGACCTGCCATCGCTCGTCATCATCACCGGATTAAGCGGGTCCGGGATGAGTTCGGCGACGGATGCATTCGAGGATCTCGGCTATTTCTGCGTCGATAACCTTCCGGTAACCATGATCTCGACATTCGGGAGGTTGATGGAGGCCGACGGTGATAAACCGTCAGCGATCGAGAGTGCCGTTCTCGTCATCAACATACGCGAAAGGCACTTTTTGCCGGAGTTTTCAGCTGAATTGAAAAAGCTCGCAAAACGCGGGATCGTGCCGTTTATCGTGTTTTTCGAAGCGGCTGACGACGTTCTTCAGCGAAGATTCTCAGAAACGCGGCGGCCTCATCCGGCCAAGAATGCGAAAGGATTGGTCGCATCTATAAAGGCCGAACGCCGGGAGATGATCGATGTTCGGCGGATGGCGGATCTGATCATCGACACGAGCGATCACACCGTACATACGCTGCGGCATCTCATCGTGCAGAAATTCAGCGGTAATCCCGATGGACAACCGCTAAAGGTCGAGATCATCAGTTTCGGGCATAAATATGGAAATCCACGCGGACTCGACCTTCTTTTCGATGTGCGGCATCTGCCGAATCCGTATTTTCACCGCGATCTAAAGGCTCTAACCGGCGGCGACCGGCCCGTTGTTGAGTTTCTGGAACGCGAGAAGGAAGTTTCCGAAACGATCGATCGCGTGATCGATCTTCTGATGTATCTTTTGCCCCTTTACCAGAGGGAAGGCAAGTCATATCTAACGGTCGGCATTGGATGCACGGGAGGCCGTCATCGATCGGTAATGGTAGCAAACGCGATCGGACGAGCTCTTAAGAAGGCAAAATTTAACGTAACGGTCTCGCATCGGGATGCGGAGAAATAAAGAACTATGGACGAGATAAAGAGGATCGGAGCTGTCATTGTTTCGCACGGACAGGTAGCCAATGAACTGCTGGCGGCGGCAGAGGCTGTTGTTGGCGACGTCGATAACGTAGCGGCGGTGTCGATCGGTTGGCACGACGATGTAGAGGCCGCAAAGGCCGAGATCGAGCGCGCGATCGAAAGGGTGTCGCAAGGCGTTGGTGTTATTCTGCTTACCGATATGTTCGGCGGAACACCAACGAATATTTCTGCTATGTTCCTACGCGAAGGCGAGATCGAGATCATCTCAGGCGTGAATCTGCCGATGGTCGTCAAAGTGGCGACGATAGGGAAATCGGCGGTTCTCGCTGATTTTGCGAAAGAGGTCGAGGAGCAAGGCAAATCCGCGATAATGCGCGCCGGTGAATTGCTGGAGCCGTTGAAACTCAAGAAGGATGCTTGAGCGCGAGATCTGCATCGTAAATCCTCTCGGACTGCACGCCCGGGCAGCGGCCAAGGTAGTTCGCTTGGCGCGAACGTTCTCGTCCAGGGTCGTGATCGAACATCGCGGCTCGAATGCGACCGCAGATGCAAAATCTATGCTGAGCATCCTTGCGATCGCCGCCGGGATGGGCTCTCAGCTTTTTCTCGTCGCGGACGGTTCGGACGAAGAGGCGGCGATCTCGGCGGTCGGCGACCTGATCTCCGCGGGATTTGGTGAAATGTAACGAAGATATTTAGCTTTTATGGGAGTACGGAAAATTGGTCTATTAGGCGTCCCTCTCGGTTTCGGGGCGGGAAAAACAGGCAGCGAACTCGGCGTGAACGCGATGCGTCTTTCGATGGTTCGCGGTCAGCGACTCGCCGATCATATTCGCGGGCTTGGGTTCGAGTTTATCGACCACGGCGACGTTTCGATCGTAACTCCAAATGACACGGATGAAGGAAAGAATCCAAAGCATTTGATGGAAATGCTCGCGTCCAGCGAGAATATTATCGACGCTGTTTCCGAGATTCTCGCTCGCGAAGAATTTCCGGTGATACTTGGCGGCGACCATGCGATCGCGATTCCAACGTTTTCGGCAATTTCTGCACATTACAGAGCGAAAGAGTTGGAGGTCGGCCTCATTTGGTTCGACGCTCATTCGGACATCAACACGCCGGAATCGTCGCCATCCGGCAATATTCACGGAATGCCGCTTGCGGTGCTGCTTGGAGAAGGGAATAGAGAACTCGTCGATCTTTGCGACTTTTCGCCGAAGCTTAATAAAAAGTATTTCGCTCACGTTGGCGCACGCGATGTCGATCCGGGCGAGCGTTCGGAGATCGAGAAACTCGGCATTCGCGATCAGTTCTTTACGATGAGCGACATCGATAAGCGCGGAATGGCGGCGTGTGTTGCCGACGCTATCGATATTGCATCTGCCGCGCCCGGCGGATTCGGCGTTACTTTCGACGTTGACGGCATCGATCCGCGATTTGCTCCGGGCAGCGGAACGCTTGTCCGCGGCGGTGCAACATACCGCGAAGCCCATCTTACGCTTGAAATGATCGCCGCAAGCGGTAAAATGCGTTCGTTTGAGATCGTTGAGGTGAATCCGCTTCTCGATCAATCGAATATCACCGTCGAACTTGCTTGTGAACTGATACTTTCGGCACTCGGCAAAACTATCCTTTAAGGCTATGAAACAGAACCTCGCCATTATCTTTGGAGGCCGCTCCGGCGAACACGAGATCGCCATTCGCTCGGCCAAGACCGTTATCGAACAGGCAGATCCCGCGAAATATCACCTTTTTCCCGTATGTATCACATCTGCCGGTCAATGGCTTTCTCCTGCGGAATCACTTGCGATGTTCCCGGCGGAGACAGTGTCCGCGTTCGAGAGACAATACGGCGAGGCCTCGGATCGTCTGCACATTCTGACCGGGGATGCGACCGCAGGCGGATTCACGATCCCGAATGGCGGTACACAGCCTCTCGATTGCGTCTTTCCGGTCCTTCACGGAACATACGGCGAGGACGGCACCATCCAAGGACTTTTTGAGATGGCGGATGTTCCATACGTCGGCTGCGGAGTCCTTGGCTCGTCGTGCGGAATGGACAAGGTTACGATGAAGACGCTCTTTCGCGAGGCAGACCTTTCGATCTGTGAATATGTTTGGTTCCTGCGTAGCGAATGGGAAGCGCAGCCGGACGGCGTCATTCGTTCGGTCGAGGCGAAGATCGGCTATCCGTGCTTTGTTAAGCCGGCAAATCTGGGATCTTCCGTAGGCATTACGCGCGCAAATGATGAAGAAGGCCTGCGAAGGTCGATCACTCTTGCCGCTGAATATGACCGCAAGATCATTGTCGAAGAGGGACTCGATGTGCGTGAGATCGAATGTGCAGTGCTCGGCAATGAGGACCCAAGGGCGAGCGAAGTCGGTGAATACATCATTCGCGATGAATCGAAAGCTTTTCTCGATTGGGAAGAGAAATATACCGGTACTGGAAACAACGAATTCATCACGCCCGCACCGCTTTCGTCAGAGCTTTCCGAGAAGATAAAGCAGCTTGCCGTTCGGGCATTCAAGGCAATCGACGGATCGGGACTTGCGCGCGTTGATTTCTTTCTGCGGAAGGATAGCGGATCGCTTCTTGTTAACGAGATAAATACGATGCCGGGACTTACGGATGCTTCCGGTTATCCGAAGATGTGGGAAGCATCGGGAATGGATTTCAGAAGCGTGATCGATCGGCTTGTAGAGTTTGCCGTTGAAAGATACGACGACAAGAAACGGAATCGCACCGATCGATAAAGCGTCTACCGTTTCCTTTTAGGCGCGATGTAGCCTTCACGGGTGCGGATCTTGAGGCCTCCGCGAGCCACACGCACTTCGATCGAGTGGAACTTTCCGTCTTCCTTTGCCGAAGCGGGTTGGTATCCAATGGTGTACTGATTCCCAAGTTCGGCTACGATAGATTCGAAAGCGTGGCGCATTTCTGCCCCGCCGGGAGTGGCAACGAATGTTCCGCCGGTCTTCTCTGCAAAGCTCTTCAGCGCGTCCTGCATAAGGGCTTTTTCCTGCGGCGGAGCGTCCTTCGGCGACATATCGACAGTATAGACCGACGCACCGACATCAAGAACGGCCTTCATCGCCTTCTTTTGCGAATACTTGCTGCTGTTGTCGGCACCGTCCGAAATGACGATGATCGCACGGCGTTTCTCCGGCCGCTTGGCGAGCATTTTGGCCGCCTCCACCACCGCATCGTTCAGCGATGTCATACCGTCGGGTTTAAGGTCGAAGAATACGTCCGGCAGGTCGCGCGTCGCAAGAAACTCTCGCAGTAAATGCACTTCATTATCAAAGCTCGCAACGGCAGCAAAATCCTCGCCGCGCAGCCCTTCGAGAAACTTGATCGCTGCGCTTCGGGCATTGCTCACGCGATATTCCATACTGCCTGAGGTATCGATCAGTATAACGGCGGCAAATGGCGTGGATTCGGCGGTAAAAATATCGATCTTTTGCGGGACGCCGTCCTCGAGTATCGTAAACAATTTCTGTTGGAGACCGGAAACCGGCTCGCCGCTGCGATCGGTAATATAGACATTTGCAACAACAAGGGATGATTCGATGGCGATCACGTCATCGTCGGTTTGAGCTTGTACGACATTTGACAAAAAGATCGCGATCGCGAGCGTGGCGAGCCAAAAGCAAGCATAATGCGAGCGGAAAGGGCGTGAACATTCCGGTGTCGGCAGAAGTCTTTTCATCGATAAGCTTTCAGCACGCGAACGATCCGCAGGACGGCACCGCCGGATTCGATCGCCGCGGCGGAAATTGTGAACCTCGTGGTCTTCTTCAACTCCGCGGCCATGATCAAGACGGCATCATCGAGTTCCTTCGCCGTCGAGACAGGCGTCTTGCCCTGGTCCTTCTCCGATACTTCTTTTGCAAGATCACCGGCATCCCCACCAAGGTCGTTAAGGACGTCTTTTGTAAGTTTCTCAAGGTCTTCGATACGCTGGCGAGTTTCGCTAGATAACGAAGAAGTCTTTTCGATCGCAGATTCGATCTGACGAGATAGTTTTGACGCCCGATCGGCACGATCGAGCCGCTCTTCGAAATCTTTTTTCGTCTTTTCGATCTGCATTCGGATGAGCATATCGCGGACGCCCTGCGGCGGTTCATCCTGTTGGCGGCCGTCGCGCGGAAGGAGCGGCGTTTCCTCGATCTGCCGGTTTTGTGCGGACGAATTCAATACCGCGGCAAAAAGGGCGGCAAACACGAAGCAAATTGTGGGGAAATTACGGACCGTCATCCTTTGGTACATCTTGGACGGGATCCGGCGAAGTGCCGGTCACGGCCTCTATCAATTTTGAGAGAAATTCATCCTCGATCACGCCCGAACTCGGAACGGTCAGCCACTCAGACGTTAATCCATTGCCCGCACGTCCCTCGATCTTAGCGTTGACCGACACTTTATTCTGGATACCATCAATGGTTTGGACGTCAATCGTAAGAGTGTATTGCGCTCTGGTCCACGCAGTGTCGGGATAGGCGACCTCGCCCACGCGCGCCAATTCTCCGCGAGTCAGCACGATGCCCTTCGCAAAGACGAAAGGCTGCGTGACGATATATCCGTCCGAGATCCTCGAGGACGTGTCGTCGATCACGATCTTCTTGTCGCGAAGAACCTCTTGGATGGAATTCACGAGCGCGTCGCGACGTGATGCGATCTTGTAAGGATTCGGCAGCATCGCGCGGACCTTCGTCTTTCCCTTGCCCCAACTAAAGGAACGCGTCGCGTCTGTTGGCCGGCTTGTAGGGTTTCCTTCTTGTTTTATCTGTTCGGTCTGAGTGTCGATCCCTTTTTGCGCGAATGCAGGAACCGACAGGCAAATAAGCCCAAGCAGCAAAGCGACGAACTTTGAAAACGATCTTTGTAGATTCACAAGCTCTAATATGACACAAATGGGTGCAATTCCGAATATTTGGATGTTCTGTCGGGTCAGAAAGTTGTAGGCTGCCAGCCGAAAATACTACTTTGTCGAACGGCGCATTTGCCAGAGAAGGGCGTTCTTCAAAAAGACGTTATAGGCGCCGAATCCCGCGATGATCATTCCCTGCGAACCGTCGAGAAAGCCGGCGCGAAGAATGTAGTCCCGGAAAAAGGAGAAAGCCGGAGCGACGAAGATCTTGAGGATCGAAGTTTGCTTACCGCTTTCGAACATAGATCGGGCAGAAAGCGGTGCATATCGTTCGTGAATCATACGAGCGTGCTCGGAGATGTCGTTGCAAGTAAAGTGCAGAATATCGCTCTTCAATTGTCCCGCAGTTGCCCCTTCGTTGAACTTGAAGGATTCGTGGATGACGTCATCCGACCAGCGTCCCTTTCGTCGGTCGAAAAGGCGTAGCTGCCGATCCGGGTACCAACCACCGTGCCGGATCTTCCGTCCGAGATAGACCGCAAGACGCGGGATCCGATAGCCGTCGGCTAATTCATCGCTCTCGATAAGCTGTCCAACCTCAAACGCAAGTTCGTTGCTAACTTCTTCGTCCGCATCGAGGCTGAAGATCAAGTCGTTCGCCGCCGCATCGACAGCGAACTGCTTCTGAGCGCCGAACCCGAGCCATTCCTGCTCGATGACACGCGCTCCCAACTCGGCCGCTATCTTTCTCGTTGCGTCGGTACTGCCGGAATCCACTACGACGATCTCGTCCGACCACGCGACGGATCGTATCGCACGGGCGATATTCTCCTCTTCGTTCAGGGTAATTATAACGGTCGAGATCTTCACAGCGAGGATTTTCGCAAAACTTACGCCAAAATGCGAAAAGAGCCGCAAAGCCATATTGGCAATGCGGCATCTTTTCGGTGGTCGATCCGACCGTTCTGCGGCTACTTTATGTCAACCGGTTGGTCGATCGTGATGCTATGTTCGCGAAATGCAGTTGCGGTCGCACGCTCTTTGTCGGCAACAGCTTTTGCGTAATCCGTCTCCGCGCGGATCTCGGCATTTTGGGCGGCAAGAAGCGAATTCTCTCGCTGAAAGAGGAGAAACGTCGTCGAACGTCCAGCATCGTAGAGTTTTCTTTCGCCGGCAAGCTGCGTTTCGGCGCTCTGCCGCGCACGACGTGCGGTATCTACTCTTAGACGGGCGGTCTCAACTGCCTGAACAGCATTTCGCACGTCGGTAAGAACGGTCTCTTCCTGAGCGCGTGTCTGTGCAGCAATGCGTTCGCCGGTGATCTGAGCGCCGGCAAGGTTCGCCTTCGCCGTTCGATTGAAGAACGGAAACGAGAACGTGACGCCGATCGAGTAGTTGGGAGCATCGCTCCTGAACATATTCGACATCGAGCGATTGAAGCCGCCAACAAAATAGGCTGGCGAACCGGGAACGGAGAACAGCGGATTGGCAATCTGCGAACCGGGAGCAAAGAGCGTGTTCAGCTTTTGGCGCAGGATCTCTTCGTTGCCCGTAAACTGCGGCACGAGACTGCTCGCCGTTGAAACTTTTCCGCGAGAGATGCCATCGAGCGAGAATGTCGTATTCAAGTCGATCTGCGGTTTCGCCTGATTCTTATAAAAGCTTACGTCGAGGTCATTGATCTCGCGTTGGAGTTTCAAACGTCGGAGCTCGAAGCGGTTGTCGAAAGCATCGTTGATCGCGGCGTTCAGATCAGACGGCAGCGGTGCGACCTTGGGGGCATCGGTCGGGACGATCGCCTGCGCCCATTCGGGGGCAAGTGCATCGCGCACGACGAGTTTCTTTAGCGAATTCTCGGCGACGCCAACTTGCTGTGTCGCAAGCAGAAGATCGCCTTCGCGATTTGCAAGTTCGGTCTCGACCTCGGCCTTTTCGAGCGGTGCGGCTGCTCCCGCGTCGATCTTGGCCGTGATCTGCCGTAGATTCTCACGGGCCAGTTCGACGTTCGCCTTGCGGTTCTGCTGGTCGCGAAGGGCAAGAACAAGGTCCCAATACGCTCGCTGCACATCAGCGATAGTGTTCGTCGCCTGAAGCTGAAAATCCGAATCCGACTGCCGAAGCTGCTTCTTTGCGATCTTGATCTGGCGTCGCGTGCTGTCGATATTAAAATTCCGAAAAAGAGGCTGCGTGTAGTTGAATCCAAGTTGCGACGAATAGATCGCCGAACTGCCGGACGAGAGCCCGCCGGAAGTTACCTGGGCCTGAGCAAAGGCGTTCTCGGTTCGCGTATTATTGAAAAAGCCTTGAATCGTGCCGCCGCCCGGCTTTATGCGTTGATTGATATTGCCGTTCAGGCGAACGTCGTTGGTTCCTTGTTGTCCGGTTGACGAACTATGCGAGAAGGTTGGCTGGAACGTGAACACCGGATCATAAAGCCCACGCAGCCCGCGAACCGTCGTGTCGGCGATCCGCACATCCGTCCGCGAGACCTCAATGTCATTGTTGTTCGAGAGAGCCCGCTTAATGGCGTCGTCAAGTGACAGAGTTAGCGGTGATGCAGTTTGCACACCGATACGCGAGGTGGTTGATGGCGTGTAATTCTCAGCGGAAGCCGCCGTCGAGATCGACGGGGAAACCGACGCGAGGCCGTCTTTAGGCGATTCAGACTCCTGAGCGAGGGCATCGACCGAGAGTAGTGCGATCAAGCCGAGCAAAGGAAGTATCAAATATTTTTTATAAGAGCGACGTAATGTCATTATTTATTGCTCCGGTATTGGCGCGAGATACAAGTTTACCGTAAAAAATCTAAACGGGTATTACGCCTGCAAAATTTTGTTTGTTTCAACTATCTTCTCAACGCTGTAAAGATTTGCAAATTGAGTTTCGGCTCTTGATTTAGTATCTTAAGCCATTAATATCACGCACTTTTTCTAAGGAGACTTAACGAAATGGGTATCAAAGTTGGCATCAACGGATTTGGTAGGATCGGAAGGTCCGTGGTCCGAACCTGGCTGAATGACGACGACATCGATCTTGTCGCCGTAAATGACCTGACGGACACAAAAACACTCGCTCATTTGCTCAAATATGACTCCATTATGGGCAATCTTGACCACAAAATTACGGCAGGGGACGGCTCGATCTCCGTAGAGGGCGATACATTTAAGGTCTTTAGTGAAAAGGATCCGGCGGCGATCGACTGGGAATCGGTCGGTGCGGAGATCGTTATCGAATCGACAGGGCGTTTTACGAACGCGGCTGACGCGGGCAAGCATTTGCGCGGCTCGGTCAAAAAGGTCATCATTTCGGCTCCCGGCAAAGGCGAGGATATTACGGTCGCTTTGGGAGTCAACGAAGAGGCCTATGACCCGGCAAACCACCATATCATCTCGAATGCTTCCTGCACGACGAACTGCCTTGCACCTGTTGCAAAAGTCATTCACGACCGTTTCGGCATCAAGAACGCGTTGATGAACACAATTCACAGCTACACGAACGATCAGCAGCTTCTTGACTTTCCGCATAAGGATCTTCGACGGGCGAGAGCAGCAGCGGTTTCGATGATCCCGACTTCGACGGGCGCCGCAAAAGCGGTCGCTCTTGTGATACCCGAACTAAAGGGACGATTTGACGGGATCTCTATCCGAGTTCCGACCCCAAATGTTTCGATCGTCGATGTCGTGATGAACGTCGAGAAGGCAACGAACAAGGACGAGGTCAATGAGGCGTTCCGTGAAGAAGCTAAAGGCCGCTTGAAGGGAATTCTAGCCGTAAGCGACGAACCGCTTGTTTCTATCGATTATCGCGGCAACCCTCATTCGTCCACCGTTGATTCTGAATATACGACCGTGCTCGATGGCACGACGGTCAAAGTGCTGTCGTGGTACGACAACGAATGGGGCTACTCCTGCCGCGTTCGGGATCTTGTGCGATATATTGCGTCGAAAGGAATTTAACCTAACGGATCAGTTATTTTGATGAAGATTTTCAAGATCACCATCTCCTGCTTGATGGCGGCGGCAATTTTGTCGGCCGCCATCGATGTTTTTGGCCAGCGAAAGCCTCGGTACGTAACCACATAAAGCAAGTTATAAGAATGCAAAAGCGAACAATCAAAGATATTGAAGTGAAAGGAAAGCGCGTCTTTGTACGCGTTGATTTTAACGTGCCTGTGAAGGGTGGCGTCGTGACGGACGATACGCGCATTCGTGCGGCGGTCCCGACGATCCGCGATCTTGCAGGCCGAGGAGCAAAGATCATACTTGCGTCGCATCTCGGCCGCCCGATCAAGGAAAGGAAAAAGGCCGAAGAGGCTGGCAAAGTGTTTGACAGCTCAAAATTCTCGCTCGCCTTGGTCTTTGCTAGATTCAACGAACTTGTCGCGGATATTCCTGAGATCAAGAACACTCGCTTTGCCTCAGATTGCATCGGAGACGAGGTCAATGAGGCGGCGGCTTCGTTGGCTGACGGCGATGTGCTTCTGCTTGAAAATCTTCGGCTGCATCCGGAGGAAGAGCAGAACGATTCGGACTTCGCCAAGCAACTTGCGTCTCTCTGTGACATTTATGTGAATGACGCGTTCGGAACTGCCCATCGAGCTCACGCTTCGACCGAGGGAATAACGCATTTCGTCGATACCTGTGTTGCAGGCCTTTTGATGGAGAAAGAGCTTGATTATCTCGGCCGCGTCCTCGAATCGCCGGAACGGCCGTTTATCGCGATCCTCGGCGGCGCAAAGGTGTCGGACAAGATCCCCGTGATCGATTCGCTCATCGAGCGAAAGGTGGACAAACTGCTCATCGGCGGGGCGATGGCGTACACATTTTTCAAGGCCAACGGTTATACGGTCGGCAAATCGCTCGTTGAGAACGATATGCTCGACCGCGCAAAGGAGATAGAACAGCGTGCTGACTCCGCCGGCATCGAACTGGTCCTGCCGACCGATCATCAGGTAGTTGACAGCGCCGATCCGCTCCACTCTCTGAAGACGATTCCGATTGATTTCACGAATGCGGGCCACGTCGGCCTCGACATCGGTGTTGAAACCGCGGCCATTTTTGCAAATGCCTTGAACGGCGCGAAAACGATCGTATGGAACGGCCCGATGGGGATGTTCGAGGAAAAGCCCTTCGACCAAGGCACGATCGCGGTCGCAAAGGCCGTTGCAGAAGCAACTGATAACGGAGCGGTCTCGATAGTCGGCGGCGGGGATTCCGTCGCGGCGATCAAACAAGCCGGGCTCGAAGATCATATCTCGCACATCTCAACAGGCGGCGGTGCAACGCTCGAATTTCTCGCCGGCGACGTTCTGCCCGGCGTTGCAGCGCTTAATGACAAATAGTCGGTCATCTGCGACCGCGAAGATCTTAATAATTGAACGCACCCAGCGAATGAAAGCTAACGCACAGGAAGAAATTAAAAGTGTCGTTCTGATCCTTGCCGGTATATTCCTTGCAGGTTTGGGGATCAAAGGGTTTTTGTTGTCGAGCCACTTTATCGACGGTGGTGTAACCGGCATTTCGATGCTTGTGTCGGGCGTTACGGGCTTTCCGCTGTCGATCTTGCTGGTTCTGCTGAACGTGCCATTTGTTATCGTCGGATATTTTCAACTCGGGCTTAAATTCGGTATCAAGAGCGGGCTCGGAATTCTGGGGCTTGCCCTCTGCCTGGCATTTGTGGAGTTTCCGGACATTACGCCGGATAAACTGCTTACCGCCATTTTTGGCGGACTATTTATCGGTGCTGGAATTGGCCTTGCTATACGCGGCGGGGCGGTGCTCGACGGCACGGAGATCGCTGCGCTGCTTGTCAGCCGTCGCGTTTATATCCTGAATGTCGGCGACGTAATTCTGCTTCTCAATGTTCTGATCTTTGCGGCCGCTGCCGTTTTCTTAGGGCTTGAGCCTGCACTCTACTCTATCTTGACGTACGCGGCGGCAACGAAATCCATTGATTTCCTTCTTCACGGGTTTGAGGAATACACCGCGATCACGATAATTTCGCCCGAATATGAGGAGATCCGCGAGGTTATAACGAAGCGCCTTCACCGCGGCGTAACGGTGTTTCGAGGCGGCGGCGGGTTGGGCGTCCGAGGCATTCGCGATGAGGCCGGTGAGATCCTATATTGCGTAGTTACGCGGCTTGAGATCGGCGTTATCAAAGCGGCTGTTAAAGAGGTCGATCCAATCGCGTTCATCACAACGCATTCGCTCAACGACGTTGACGGCGGCCTGCTAAAACGCACTCTGCTCCATTGAATTAGTTATGAGAAAACCTGTAATTGCCGGAAATTGGAAGATGTTCAAGCTGATGAGCGACGCGGTTGATACCGCGCTTGCTCTGAAGCCTCTCGTCGCGAACGCGACTCATTGCGAAGTCGTGATCGCTCCTGTATTCACCGCTCTCAAGACCGTCGCGGATCGCCTTGACGGATCGAATATCGCCGTCGCGTCCCAAGATTGCGCCCCGCAGAATGCCTTCGGAGCGTTCACGGGCGAGGTTTCCCCGGCGATGCTTAAGGACGTCGGCTGCAAGTACGCTATCATCGGCCATTCCGAGAGGAGACAGTTCTTCGGCGAGACGGATAGTTCCGTGAATTCGAAAACAAAAGCAGCGCTCGAAGCCGGTATAAGGGCCATCGTTTGCGTTGGCGAATCATTGGCCGAAAGAGAATCGGGAAATGCCGAGAATGTCGTTGCCGGACAACTTTCAACAGGCCTTTCGGGTTTGACAGTGGACGAGATGAACCGTATTATTATCGCTTACGAGCCTGTCTGGGCGATCGGAACGGGTAAAACCGCGACGCCTGCACAGGCTCAAGAAATGCACGGCCACATTCGCAGCGTTGTCGAAAAAGATCACGGCAAAGACGTTGCGGCCTCGGTTCGGATCCTCTACGGCGGTTCGGTCAAACCTGAGAACATTGGCGAATTAATGAGTCAGCCTGATGTTGACGGTGCATTGGTAGGCGGTGCGAGTCTCGATGCTGAAAGTTTTGCGAACATTGTGAACTTCAAGTAATCGGGACGGGAGTTGATAGAAAGTTGCTATACGTACTTTACATACTGTTTTTTGCCTCGTGCATCGTGCTTGTAGGCTCGGTGCTCTTGCAACCGGGCAAGACCGATGCCGGAGCTTTGTTCACGAGCAATATTTCAAGCTCGGCCTTGACGCCTCGGGGAACGACGACGATCCTTTCGAAGATCACGATCGTTGCCGCTGTGGTTTTTATGGTTTCCGCTTTGCTGATCTCGATGCCCGCCTTTAACGGCAATGTATCGGTGCTCTCGGCAAACCCGGAAACTCCTGCCTCGGCACCTGCATCGACGACGGGGAATTCGAATTCGGAATCGGCGGCGCCGGCGGCTAATACAGCCCAGCCCGAATCTGCTGCACCTGCGGCGAACGCGAATGCATCGGCACCCGTTGCGCCTGCGGCTAACACGAACGCCGAGCCGGTGGCGAATAAGTAGTTTCCGGTTAGATTGAAAATTTCTGCTCAGGTGGCGTAATTGGTAGCCGCGCACGTTTGAGGGGCGTGTGGAGCGATCCGTGCGAGTTCGAGTCTCGCCCTGAGCACCATTTCAAAGTAGAAGCAGGTCGCATTGTCGGCCTGCTTTTCCTATCTTACGACCATCGTGCCTGTTCCTTCGTCGGTAAAGATTTCCGCAAGCACCGCATTTGCCTTTCGTCCGTCAATTACGTGCGCTGTATGCACGCCGCGTTCGATAAGCGAGATCAGGCTCTCAAGCTTAGGGATCATTCCGCCGGTAGCCCGACCGGACTCGATCAGCTTGCGGGCTTCTGCTATCGGGAGGCGTGATATCTTCGACGCAGCATCGGCCGGATCAAGATATATCCCGTTTACATCCGATAGCAGTATCAGTTTCTCTGCCTTAAGAGCAACGGCGATCTCCGCCGCGATCGTGTCGGCATTGATGTTGAATATCTGGCCGTGATCGTCCGCGCCAAGCGACGAAAGAACGGGCAAATAACCGTTGTTCATCATTACCTCGATGAGCGACGCATCTATCTTCACAACGTCCCCGACATGGCCGAAATCGACCACGTCAGTAACGCCGGTCGTCCGGTCGAGGACGCTTTTCGGCGGCCGCCTCTCGGCGGTCAGAACGCCTCCGTCAACGCCCGACAGGCCGACGGCTTTGATGCCGCGGCGACGGAACTGGGCAAGGATCTCGGTGTTTATTTTCCCGCGAAAGACCATCTTCGCGAGCTCCAAGGTTTCATCGTCGGTAACTCTTCTTCCGCCTACGACCTTCTGAATGACGCCGAGTTTCTCCGCCATTTCAGTCAACTGTTTGCCGCCGCCGTGTACCACGCAAACACGGATACCGACTTCGTGCAGAAGCCCGATCTCTTCCGAAATAGATGCGAGATTTGCCGCATCCTCCGTGATCTTACCGGAGAATTTGATAACGAAAGTCTTCCCGGCGAACCGCTGAATATAGGGCAAAGCCTCGCGCAAGAGGTCTAAGGATTCGATTTCCATAGCAGATTATTTGAACAACGCTGCAAGTATCGCTTTCTGGACGTGTAGCCGGTTCTCTGCCTCGTCGATCACCACCGAGTTCGGTGAATCAAGAACCTCGTCCGTTACGATCACATTTCGACGTACGGGCAGACAGTGCATAAAAATCCCGTTTTGTGTCCGCGCCATCTTCTCCTGATCGACGATCCAGGCTTCGCGGAGTGCCGGATCGTGAACTGCTTCCGGCAGGCCGTAGAAAGATGCCGGTGCCCAACTCTTTGCATAAACGACATTTGCATCGTCATAGCCCTGATGCGGATCGTTGATAACGCGAAGGCTGCCTCCCGCCGATGACGAGCGTTCATTGATCTGCTCGATCAAGTCCGGGTCAAGGTCGTAGCCCTCCGGATGAGCGATAGTCAATTCGTGGCCGCACTGTGCCGCGGCAAGTGCAAAGCTGTTCGGTACTGCCATCGGTAGAGCTTTCGGGTGCCATGCCCAAGTCAGAAGCACACGTTTCTTTTCGCTTCCGAACCGTTCGCGGATCGTCAACATATCGGCGAGCGCCTGGCACGGATGATGCATCGCGGACTCAAGGTTTATCACGGGAACGGTCGCATACTTTGCGAATGCGTTAAGGACGGGATCGGTTCGTTCATATTGCCAATCTTTCAGTTCCGCGAAAGTCCGTACGCCGATCGCGGACACATATCGACTCAGGACGCGGACGAATTCCGCGATATGCTCGGTCTTGTTGCCGTCCATCACAGCGTTGTCTCTGTATTCGATGGACCAAGATGTGCTGCCCGGCTCGATCAGCACGGGATTTCCGCCAAGCTCGAAGACCGCGATCTGCATCGACGCACGCGTTCGAAGCGATGGATTCAAAAAGACAAGTGCGACGGACCTACCAGCTTGTTCGTTCGTTACGCTGCGTTCGGTTTTAAACACGGCGGCCGCCGAAAGTATCTCGACAATTTCGGCGGAAGAAAGGTCGAATGTCGAAAGAAAGTTGTTCATCCGTTCAGTACCTCCGCGAAGAGTTGGATCTCGCTTTCGGTTACGCTTAGCGGCGGCAGGAGACGCAGTACGTTCGGATCGCTGCTCATTCCGGTGATGATCTTTGCTTCGAGCAGTCTGGTATAGAACGGACGGGCGCTTCCGTCGAATTCGATCCCGAGCAAGCAGCCTTTTCCGTGGACCGCCTTAACTGTACGATTATGCGAGCAGGCATTTCGTACCCAGAGCTCTACATTCTTTGCACTGGCAAGAAGGTCTTCGCGCTCAATGACCTCGATCGTTGCATTCACGGCGGCCATCGCGATCATGCCGCCGCCAAATGTTGTGCCAAGGTCGTTTTCTTTGATTGCCTTAGTGAGTTCGTCCGAGACAAGGCACGCACCCACGGGAACGCCGCTTCCGAGCGACTTGGCGAGCGATATAATGTCCGGAACAATGCCGGCGGCTTCGCTTCCCGCAAAGAACCAACTCCCTGTTCGACCGACGCCCGTCTGCACTTCATCGAAGATGAGAACTGCTCCAACTTCGTGACACCTGGCCCGGAGGCACTTGAAAAACTCCGGCGATGCCTCGCGCACGCCAGCCATCGACTGGATCGGCTCGATAATTACGCCCGCAGTTTCCGCGTCGATCACGGCGTCCATCGAATCGACGTCGCCGAACTGCGCTTCCGCGTGTCCGGGGACGTTCGGTTCGCCGAGAGTGCGGTATTTTCCCAAGAAGGTCGCCGAGATGGAATCCGCCGTTCGGCCGTGAAAACCTTTTGCGAATGAAACGATATTCGATCGCCCCGTTGCGAGGCGGGCGATACGCATTGCGTTCTCGTTCGCCTCTGTGCCGGAATTGCAGAAGAATGCCTTTAAGAGCGGAGCAGGCGCGATCGAAGCAAGTTTTTCGGCCGCTTTCGCTCTTACGTCTGAATATACAACGTTCGAATAGAACATCAGCTTTCCGGCTTGTTCTGAGATCGCTTTCACAACCGCCGGATGGGAATGGCCGACCGCGCAGACCGCATGTCCGCCGTAGAGATCGAGATACTTTTCGTTGTCTGCGGTCCAGACCCAAGAGCCGCTGCCGCGAACTATCGCGAGATCCAATTTTGAGTAGGTCGCCAGCTGGAATTTCTGCTCTGCGTTAAATATTTCTTCACTTCTCATTTAAGGATTTGTGCCGGGGAATAACAGACCGGTCGCTTCTTCAAGGCCGAACATCAAATTCATATTTTGGACGGCTTGGCCTGCGGCGCCTTTTACGAGATTGTCGAGAGCCGAAAAGATCGCGACCGTTCCGCCCGCGGAATGGACGGCGATGTCGCAAAAGTTCGTCATCTTGACCCAGTTAATGTCGGGAGACGTATCGACGATCCGCACAAAACGGTTGTCCGCATAGAAGGACCCGAACAGTCCTCGCACATCGTCGTTCGACAATTCCCGCGTCGTCTCCAAGTAACACGATGCAAAAATGCCGCGGGAAACCGGCATACTGTGCGTCATAAAAACGAGCGGCGAGTGAAATTTGCCGACGCGTGTCAGGCATTGTTCTATCTCAGCTAAATGCTGGTGAGTAAATGGTTTATAGGCATAGAAAGAATTGTATCGCTGCGGATGGTGAGTATTTGGGGCGGGTTTTGCGCCGGAGCCGGACGATCCTGTTTTTGCGTCAACAATTATCTTCCCGGTCGTCAACCCGCTTTCGATCATTGGAGCCAACGCAAGGATCGTTGCCGTAGCAAAGCATCCGGGGTTTGCGACGAACTTTGCCTTTGCTATATCGTCGCGAAAAAGTTCCGGAATGCCGTACACAAATTCTTTCTGGAGACTCTCGGCAGTTTGTTCGCGTCCGTATGCTGTCGCGAAAACTCCCGCGTCGTCGATACGAAAGTCGCCGGAGAGGTCGATCGCTTTCGTATTCTTCGGGAGTGTGCCGACCATAGACATCGCAGCTCCATGAGGCATCGCGAAAAACGCGACATCCGCTTCGGGAAGTTCCGATAGATTCTGCGGAGTGGGCAAAAAACTCAGATCAGTCCAACCGAGAAGATTACGATGAACCGCCGACACGGGTTTCCCCGCGTGCTCGTTCGCCGTCACATATACGATCTCAGCATTCGGGTGAAAAAGCAGGAGCCTCAACAGTTCGCTGCCGCCGTATCCTGAACCGCCAAGTATGCCGATCTTGATGTTCGTCAGCATACAGCTGCCTCCAGCACCTGCACCGGAATATCGGTCGTGAGCGAAAAGAGCCTTGCGCTGTCACTTCGGGCATTGGCCGCCGCAATACGGAATCGCTCGCGGATCGCATTCTCGCCCATCGTAGAATCTGTCACCGACCCCGAAATAACATCAGGCTGCAAACCGAATTCGTTTAAGACCGTGACGCCGCCGACAATACCGACAAAGTCCGACGCGCAAAAGACGATCTTTTTTACCGCGCCCATTACTTTCGAGGACGCGAGCAAGCGTTCGACGGAGTAGCCGCCAAGAACGCCGTCACCAAGTTCGGCCACGATAAGGTCGGGCGAGAGAGAATTCAGATGATTGAATGCACCGATCGCGACTTTCTCGAGGTCTGCGTGACCGACCGTCGAGGGAAGCCCGAAATCCAAAAAACTGACGGTAGCAAATGCACCGTTATCCTGCATTTCGAGGGTGTCGCGAAGACAAGCGACGCCGGTAAGTTTTACACCTGCGACCTTTAGGCCTCTGAGAGCCGCTTCGCGAATGATCTCGGCAACGGCAACGGTCTTTCCGGAGTTCATACACGTTCCGGCAACAAGCACGACCGGAGCCGACGGAGCTATCTCGTCGGCGGTCGGGAGGGCGCTAGCCGCAATATTCAAAACTTTTCCAACAGCATCACAAACGGTGCCGATGACCTCGACATCGACGACCGCCCCTAGAGACGAGCTGACGCCGGTCTTCTGTCCGATCACACCGCCAAGGTTCAAGATCGAGAGCCGGTCACCTTCGCCAATAAAAGGCGGCACTTCGCCGACGATCCCTTTCAGTGCCCGTCGTTCGCCTAGAACGCCGCAAATTACGCCGCCCTTCTTGATCCGCGCAAGGCGGCCGCTAGGGGTCTCGAGCATTCCATACGAGCGGCTTTCATTCAGGGCGCGAACAGCAACGACATCGCCGACCCTCGCAACTCGGGGCGTCGGATCGACATAGCTGATGAGTCCGACGTTGATCTTACTCGTAACGGAGGCTAAAAGGTCAAATTTTACTTCTTGCACGGTCATTACTCTTCTATGCCTCCGAATATTTGCCGAAACTTCGCGGCGATCTGCGAACGGTCGGCTGAAGTGCTTGCGGCGATAAATATCGTGTCATCGCCGGCCAAGGTGCCTGCGATCTCTGGAATGTCCGCTCGGTCGATCTCGACCGCGATCGCCGACGCGACGCCGGGGAGACAGCGTAGAATCAAAAGGGAATCGCCCGAAACTCGCAACCTTATTGGTCCGTAGCTCACCAGTGCGTTGCGTTCAATGGCGTAGCGGCCGTCGCGTTTTGCAACGCCGAGCTCGTGAAGATCACGCGAAATGCTCGCTTGAGTTACCGAAAAGCCCGCCGCCGTAAGACTCTCGACCAGTTCGGCTTGATTCACGATCGGCGTCTCGCTGATCGCCTCTAAAATGTAGCTATGTCGTGCCTCTTTCGAAACCATGCTGCATAATATACATTACGTGATGTATATTATGCAAGCGGAAAATGCAAAATGCCGTTATTTCGATCGACTCTGTCAATCGCGATCAAAAG
This sequence comes from Pyrinomonadaceae bacterium, assembly GCA_035432765.1. Classification (GTDB taxonomy): domain Bacteria; phylum Acidobacteriota; class Blastocatellia; order Pyrinomonadales; family Pyrinomonadaceae; genus OLB17. The sequence goes on along the minus strand of DAORTR010000022.1, from coordinate 4,143 downwards.
ATGGCGAGTTTTATGCGGAGGTATTTCTTTGGATTTGCTCTAAAGTCTTTGAGAAGTTGCGTTCCTTCGCCCGTGAAGGTGGCGACGTTATTGGCCGTCTGGTTAACGCTGTTGTAGAGCGTTTCGTCGGTGATCAATTTTCCAAGAGTGCCTTTTCCGGCCTGCGCATCGCTCAGGATCGAGTCTATCCGCGAGGCAGTCGAATTGAACCGATCAAGCGCGACGCGCGTGTCGTCGTACATCTTGTCGTCCGTGAGAAGCTTGCCGAGTGTGCCCTTTCCGCTGCGAAGGTCGGCAGTGATGGCCCGAAAATCCTCCGTGATCTTTCGGAGATCGGCGACAGCTGCTCGAGTTTCGTTGTAAAGTACGTCGTCGTTGATGAGTTTGCCGGCGGAGCCCTTTCCGGCGCGTATATCGCCCGATATCGATTCAAGGCTTGCGGCCGTGTTTGCCAGCGCCTCGTAGAGTTTCGGGTCGTTCATTAGCTTGCCGGCGGTGCCTTGGCCCGAATTGACCTTATCGATCGTCGCCTGCAGACGCTTCATCGTTTCTTTTGTCTCTGCGACAGCGCCGTCCAGATTGTCGTACAGAGCATCGTCGTTCACTACCTTGCCGAGAGTTCCTTCGCCGGTATTGGCTTTGTTCAAGATCTCATTTGCCGGGACGGCCAGCTTATTGATCTGTTTGAGAAGGTCGTTGCCGGTCGCCGTGAGCTGATTCATCGAGATGGCGGTGGACGATTCGAGGACGAAATTTTCGCTAACTGATTGGCCTTTTTCGGTACCCGGCGTGATGTTGATCATCTTATCGTTGCCAAGAACTGAAGTAGCTATAAGTTGCGCAGTGGAATCGGTACGGATCATCTCCCCGATGGGCTGGCCCTGAATAAGTTGGGCGACGGAGAGAGTGGCTTCGATCCGATTTCCATCCGGAGTATCGGCAGGAAGGAACTTTACATCCACGACCTTGCCGATCGACACGCCCGCAAGCTGCACGTCTGCCGCGGTGTGGAGGCCGTCGGCCGATACGAACCTTGCCTTGAGCGAGAACTTCTTTTCGAACGGGTTAAAGTCGCCGCTCGAGTTGATCACAAGGTAGCCGAGGACAAGAAGCGCTAAAAGCATAAAGATGCCGACGCGAAGCTCGCTCAATCCCACTTTATTTCTTGTTCTTGGCATACTCGAAACGTCAGATCGGCCTATCGGCCTTTGATAAACCGGTGAATATACGGATCTGCGACTAGCTGGAGCTCCTCGTCCGTACCGTCAAATATGATGTTACCTTGCTTGATCATCATCACCTTCGTGTTAATGAGACAAAGTTTATCGCCTTCTTCCTCAAAATGTACATTGCCTTCGCCGTCAACGATAGCATATTCAGAGGATAGATATTTTAGGTTATTCATCTCGTGAGTAACAAAAATGGATGATACGCCTTCGAGATCGCGGAGTTTGATCGCTAGCTCGCAAATGGTTCTGGCAGTCGGCGGATCGAGGCCGGCGGTCGGTTCGTCAAAGAGGACGATCGGCGGGCTGCCGACAAGAGCGCGGGCGATGCCGACCCTTCGACGCATACCGCCCGAAAGCTCTATCGGCATTTTATCGATCGCATCCTCTAGGTCAACGAACCGCAGCATTCGGACAACTTCGTGCTCGATCTCGTCCTCGTCGATGCCTTCCTCAGCGAGACGATACGCGACATTGTCATAGACAGAAAGGGAATCAAAAAGCGCCCCTTCCTGGAAGACCATCCCGATCTTTTTTCGGATCTCGGTCAACTCCTGCTCATCGCATTGGGTGATATCTTCGCCATCAACAAGGATCGTTCCCGCATCAGGACGCAGAAGCCCAAGTACGAGTTTTATGATCGTGGACTTACCGCTCCCGGAACCGCCGAGCACGATCTTCGTCTCGCCGCGGCGTATCGTAAAACTGATCTTATCGAGGATCACACGATCGTCGAACGCAAGGTCGACATCACGAAACTCGATCGCCGGAACGAACGGCGAGATCGCGTTTGCAGTATTAATATGTGCTTCGATGTCGAACATTCACCAAAACCGATGAGTCAAAATAATGTGCTTGAGAAAAAGCCCTGCAAAACCTTCGACAAGAAAAAGTCCGCGATAATAACAGTTATTGAGGAAAGCACGACCGCGTCGGTCGTCGATTTGCCGACGCCGACCGTGCCGCCTTGCGTCGTCAAGCCTTTGTGGCACGAGATCAGCCCTATGATGAATCCAAAGACGATCGGTTTGACAATGCCGCCGAGGATATCCTGGATCGTGATACCCGTGCGAAGACTCGTGATATAGGAGTTCGCGTCAAGCGCGTAAAGGTACCGGGCAATGATCCCGCCGCCGATAAGGCCGAAGATATCCGCAGCGACGGTCAGAAGCGGCAGGGCAACGACAAGCGCGATCACGCGGGGCGTTACGAGTTTCCTTGCGGGCGACGTTCCGAGTGCCCGCATCGCGTCGATCTGCTGCGAGACGACCATTGACCCAAGTTCAGCGGAGATCGCAGAACCGACGCGGCCGGCGACCATCAGAGCGCACAATACGGGACCGAGTTCTCGTATCAAGGTGATAGCGACGCTTTGGCCAGCACTGCTCTGCGCTCCGTAATATTCGAGCGTGGGATATGCCTGCAGGATAAGGACGCAACCCGTGAAAAAGCCGGTCAAACTCACGATCGCGAGCGAGCCCACACCGATCGAATCCATCTGCCGAACCATCTCGTCGAAATATCGCGGCTGCTTGCGAAGACCCCGCAGCATACGCCAAAACAGGAGCGTTATATCCTGCAGTTCGACAAGAAAGCGTGAAAATGGATTCATTTAGTGAGCTGTTGCCGAGCGCCCTTTCCCAACGACGCTGACTTTTTGTGCATTATAGCTTGTCAGCGCCGAGAGCGGTAGCGAACGACCGCCAAAAATGATCCGGTCTTGTAACGAACCGTGGGTCAAAAGAATGGGCTGCCCGAACTTAACGTACGGACAGCCGAAAGTCTCTCGGATGAGATCCGATACTATTGAACCTTCGCGGGCCGGTTTACCGGTCGTTGAAGAGGTTGGCTAATTTTGCGATCCTGCCGCGGCTGCAGAGGCCTGCCGAGAACCTTTTGTCCGTTCGCCTCCTGCAATTTCCTTTCAGCGGCGAACCGTCTGCGGAGGTTCCGGAAGCTGTCAAGCTGGGTCGGCGTAAGGATCTTTCGGATATTGACTTCGTTCTCGAACCGGAGCCGCTGCATTTCGGCCTGAGCTTTCTGTAAGTCAGAAAGCCGCAAATTGTACGCATATTCGTCAAAAACGTCGGCATAGATGGCCGCATCAAGAGCTTTCATCGCATCACGAAAGGTCTTTTGAGCAGCCTGTATCTGCGGTTTCCGAGCCTTGTTAAGGTCGCGAAGCTGTGCCTTTTGTTCGTCGGTCAGGCCAAGCTCACGCATTATCGCCTCACGCTTGTCCACGGCCTTTGCCTGAACAGATCGGCCATTTACCGGCTGCGGAGTTTCCTGGCTCAACGCCTGCTGCGTGAGGCCGAGCAGGGCGAATGCTCCGAGCAAAATATACGCTGAGATATTTAGTTTCATAGCGGTAATTGAAGTCAGTCTTCGTCATCCTCGGCGAAAAGATCTGTCAAGCGGAGCGAGCGATCGCGTGTTTCCGCGACCTCACCGAAGAGGTCCTCCGGAACTGATTTTCCGGACGCGTTGTTGTTTGCAACCGCCTGATCTCGGACGCGTTCGTTCACATTTCGAACCGACAGCTTTTGTTTTGCGGGCTGCGAAGGAGTTCGCCGCGTCGTTGAGCGGGGGCCTTCGTTAGCGGCGATCGGTTGATCAACATCGCTTCCAATGCTCGATCCAGTAGGGCCGACGGTTGGCGCGGTTGCTGGCACCGGTTCTTCCTGGGATGCGATTGCGTTTACTGCTGCCCTTTCGGCCTGCGGTAGCGATCGGTTGCCCGAGAGAAAATAGACCCCAACCGCCAACGCGATGAGCAAAGTCGCTGCCGACGCTGAATACAATGGCTGTCTGAAGAAGGCGAGTATGCTCGCGGCAAAACCCGACGATGCCTTTGAACGCAAGGGAAGCGTGAATTGTGGCGTAGTGAGCGGTTCGAACGCCTCTGAGCACCATT
>DAORTR010000021.1:0-26551 GCA_035432765.1 Pyrinomonadaceae bacterium | reverse complement strand
TCTCATCAACCCGAAAACTCCAGTTTAAACTGGTAACAATCAGGGGAGGTTTACAGACACCTGAAGTTTGTGAAACTGCCTTTTCTCAAAAACCACGAATATGGTCGCACACATAAGAGCAACTATCGATGAAAGAAATTTTCCCGACAGGCCACTGATCAGTAGGTTAACGCCAGATACTTGTCCTTCGGTTACTCTTACTTCTAAAAGAGCAACAAGAATTGCAACAAACGTAAATAGAAGTCCCACACCGGTCAAAATACCAGGAATAGACCTGAAAAATTCTTGGTTAAATTCGCCGGAGAGAAGTGTGCTTTCGGAAAAGGATTTTTCAGCTCCGTTCGCAGACCAAAACTCTACTTTAGAATCTCTTGTTGTTCTTTTTACCAGCTGGGGCCGATAGTCGATCCAAGCATCGCGAATAGACCTTGGTTGAGAATCCTCCTCAAAAAAGAATCTTAATCGTTCGATTTCGTTTGTTGCGATCCCAGACGGCACTTGTTGCGAAGCTTCCAGTTTTTCTCCAAAAAGTTCGTAAAGTTTATTTGACGCCGCATCGAAAACCTTCTTTAACCGTCGAACATTCCGGTAAAGTTGAATTGCGAACACCAAAGTTCCAAGAATTAATAGGACGACGACGATCCATATAAAGACCGGTGCGTGTATGAAGCCCCAATCCCAACTCGCCTTAAAGAAAGTTTCCATAGCATTTCTTCTATAATGTCATCGAAAGCCAAATCGCTTTTTGTTCCTTTTGCGGAAAAGGAATTTCCCAGATTCTCTCAGTCAATCAAAGTCCGAACCATCAGCATTTTCTGTTTTGGATATTCTCTTCAGTAGCAGACATCTCTTTTGTTCGAAATGATCGCTTCGCCGCTTCAATGGGTTCTAGCAATGGCAGGCTACTATTCGAACCGATGGCCGGCTTCGTTCGGTTTCAAATTCAACTCGAAGACTAGTTAGTTTCGCGTAATCCCGAGTCCGACAAAAAAGCCAAGCGATGATGCAACCGGCAACAAAGACAATGGTGAGACCGAACACAGACACTCCGCTTGGGAGCATGACGAAATCCATTAAAAAAACTCCAGTTTTTGCCGGATTACCGTTAAGGCGGGGTCTACCACCAATTTCTCTTTATTGAAAGCATCACAAATCCCAACAATGGTGCTATTGAGAGGCAAGGCATTACCCCACTAGTGGAGTGTAACAGCTGAATTGGGAGTGATGCGTTTCGACGGATGCAAGTATTTCCCCTTAACGGGACGCAGAGCCTTGTTGTATTGGCGGGATTTCTCTCATAAGTTTTCGTTTCAGGTCTGTGACGGAGCTAAAGACGCCGCGAGCGATGACATCGATCTCGATTTTTGCGAACCAGAGCTCGACCTGGTTGAGCCAAGACGAATAGGTGGGAGTAAAGTTCAGATGCACGTTTGGATGATCTTCAAGGAATTGTTCGACCCGCTTGGTTTTGTGGGCGGAAAGGCAATCGACAATCACGTGGATTTCTTGCGGCGGGACTGATGGGACGACAATATCGCAAGAAAAGAGACGAACTCGGCGGACGTGTGTCGCGATGCGGTCTTGCCAAGCACGGAGCCGATGTTGGCGTTAAAGGCGGCACAGACCGGGAGAGTTCCATTGCGGTAATACTCAAAACCGTGTCGCTCGGCACGACTGGGCGTGAGCAGCAGCAGAGAGTCTTGAGCCTGAATAGCGGCCTTCCCATCGACACAAAACGCGGCCGCATGCTGCGGGTGGGGTTCACGTAGAGTCCGATGATGGCTGCCACCTTGGTCTCAAGATCCGGGTCATTGCTTGCCATGTCCCCCCCCCCCAAGCCGGTGAGGCTTGAGACGATGCCTGCTCCATAACCGGGCAACAACGTTGTGCGAAATCCCGAGTGCAGAAGCAAGCGAGTGCTCCAATGCGTCGAACCATCGGTCGGTTTTCGCTTGACAGTCCAATCCAGAATGTGAGCTTCGAGTCGCAGCGGCAGTATCGTGGCGGCCTGCCCTGCGTGACGGCGGAACAGGCCCGAAAGGCTCTCCGCTGCGAAACGCTTGCTCCAGCGGACAATGAACGCGTCATTACACACCAACTGGTCGCGCAGCGTAGCCCAGCCCATTTATGTCCGTCCGCGAGCAACAGGATCAACCGCGCCTACGAGTCCCATCCTGCCCGTCCCAATCGACTGTTTGCCCGACACGTCTCAGCCCTCGCGTTTTTCGTTACAGGTGTTACACCTGACTCGTTCGTAGCGCAAAACTTACAGATTGATATGGCCAATTCGCAGCTTAGATGAACGGCTAAGTGATTCGAATATCTGAGCGTTCAAAAATCTTTCTAAAAGCAAAAGCATTGGCGCGGACATTGGCATTTCAGTGGCCGCTGTACGGCAAGAACGAGAAACCATCGTCAATGCGCCGACTCTGCTAGGACGGCGCGGATTTCGCCGTAGGTGTAGTCGTCGCCGAGCATTTCTTTTATTGGTGAGAGCCAGCCTTCAGGGTTGTCGCATTCGCGGATCGCCTTTTGAATGGCGGAGATCTTGTCGGCGCGGACAAGTTCGTTGACGCGGAGTTCACCGGTTTCGATAAATCGAACAAGGTGACCTTCGATGGTGGAAACGCCAAGGCCGCGGGCGGCGGCTATATCGCTCACCGACATACCACTGCGGAACAGGTCGAACGACGTTCGGTGCGTCGCAGGCTTGGAAGCATTGCGTTTTGCTGTTGATCTTTTCTTGGCGGAGCGTTTGAGGTGGATGCGCGAATCGAGATCGTTGGCGCGACAATAGTCGCGAACTTCGGTCAGAAAATCCGTTCCGTATTTCTCGAATTTGAGATCGCCAACCCCGGAGATTCGTTTCATTTCAACTTCTGTCTGCGGGAGATAAGCAGCCATCTCGATCAAGGACGAATCGGCAAACACCACGTACGGCGGAACCACGTCCCGCTTGGCGATGTCGGCCCGCAGTTCACGAAGTTCGTCGAACAGCTTGTGAATATAAGGCGGGGCATCCGCCTCGATCAGGCCTGATCGCTTCTCGGTGTACTTTGACCTCACGAGTTCTACGCTCACTCTTCCGTTCAACACCTCCATACTTGCTTCCGTCAAACGCAGCACGGGATATTCGCCGTCCGATTTCTTGAGCAATCCTTGCTCTATGAGTTCTTTGAAATGATCGAACCACGACTCGCGCGAAACATCCGAACCTACCCCGTAAGTCTTCAAACTCCTGTGCTCTGCGCGAATCGACCTTGCCCGCGAACCGCGAAGGAAGTCGATCACATATTTCATTCCGAACCGCTGTCCGGTTCGATAGACCGCGCTCAAGGCCTTTTGCGCGATGATCGTGCCGTCGAACAATTCATATTTCGTCGTGCAGTTATCACAATGCCCACAACGACCCTCGAAAGACTCGCTGAAATACTCGAGCAAGAATTTGCGTCGGCAGGTTCTCATATCGCCGTACGTCGCCATCTGATCAAGTTTTCTCAGCATGATCTGCGTCTGACTTGCATTGCCATCGACCTTCGCAAAGCCCTGCAGTTTCTGCACGTCGCCCCAAGAGAAAAACAGCAAAGCGTTGCTTTCGAGCCCGTCGCGACCGGCGCGTCCAGTTTCCTGGTAATAGCTTTCGATGTTCTTGGGCAGATCCATATGGACAACGAATCGGACGTTCGACTTGTCGATCCCCATTCCGAAGGCGATCGTCGCGACAATGATCTTCGCTTCGTCATTTAGGAATGCGGTTTGATGTCGATCACGCATTCCGCTGTCGTGGCCGGCGTGATAAGCGAGGGCACTATGACCTTCATCACGAAGATCGGCAGCGAGCGAATCTACGGAAGCTCGGCTCAGGCAATAAATTATGCCGCTTTGATCCTTTCGCTCTTCGAGAAAATCGAGCAGTCTCGCGAAAGAATTCTGTTTCGGTTCAACAGTATAGAAGATGTTCGGGCGATTAAAACTCGATATGAATAGTTCGGCGTTCGGAATGTTCAGGCGTTCAAAAATATCCTTGCGTACTAGCTTGTCGGCGGTCGCGGTCAGGGCGATGACCGGAATTTGCGGAAACTCATTCTTCAGTCTGCCAAGCTGAATATAATCCGGCCTAAAATCGTGTCCCCAACTTGATATGCAGTGGGCTTCATCGATGGCAAAGAGGGACACATCAATTCCGCGTAGGAAATCGAAGAACCTGTCGCCGCTCTGAAGCAGACGTTCAGGAGCAACATAGAGCAACTTCAACCTGCCGCTGCGGATCGCTCTAAAAACCAATACTTGCTGTGCGACCGTCTGGGTCGAATTTAGAAAGGCCGCTTCGACGCCGTTCGAATGCAGCGAATCGACCTGATCCTTCATCAGCGCGATCAGCGGCGAGATCACTACCGTTAATCCGTCCAGCATCAATGCCGGGATCTGATAACAGAGAGACTTACCGCCGCCGGTCGGCATCAACACAACACAATCGCGACGGGAAAGAACACACGAGATCGCCGCTTCCTGATTCATCCGAAACGAATCGTATCCGAAACGATGTTTGAGTACCTCGCTCGCCTTTTCGATATTTGCGACTTTCATTCCGGGAGCTCCGTCGAGCGATCGTTGCACAACCGAATCTTAGCACGACTACAGTTGAGAGAACGCCAAGGTGAGCGGTCAAGGGTTTATGTGGTTTAGCGGACGGGGTGGGCTCTAGGTTAAAATTGTCGAGATATGGCAAGACCCACATTAGCGATCCACGGCGGCGCGGGAACTGTTGTCAAAAGTCTGATGACGGCGGAACTGGAGGCGGAATATCGTTCCGGCCTCGATGCAGCGTTGACAGCGGGTTGGACAATTCTTGATTCGAGCGGGAACGCGCTTGACGCCGTGCAGGCTGCGGTCGTCGAACTTGAAGACTTTCCGTTGTTCAATGCCGGACGCGGTGCGGTCTTTACGCACGACGGACGTCAAGAAATGGACGCTTCGATCATGGACGGCAGCACTTTGCGTGCGGGTTCGGTCGCTGAAGTCAGGAATCTCAAGAACCCGATCCTGCTTTCGCGCGCCGTGATGGACAAGACGGTCCACGTTCTGCTTGCCGGCGAAGGCGCGATGAAATTCGCTGCCGAGCAAGGCTTTAGGCTCGAACCAGACAAGTATTTCTTCACCGAAGGACGTTGGCAGCAGCTTCAGGATGCGATCGCCGCAGGGCGCGTGCAGCTCGATCATACGGCGCCAAAACCCATCGGCACGGTCGGCGCAGTTGCCTGCGACGCGGAAGGTCGTCTTGCTGCCGCGACCTCGACCGGCGGGATGACGAACAAGAAATTCGGACGCATCGGCGACACGCCTCTCATCGGTGCGGGTACATATGCCAATGAACTTTGCGCCGTCTCCGCCACGGGCCACGGCGAGTATTTTATGCTAGCGGTGACGGCGTATGATGTCGCCGCTCGAATGAAGTACAAGAACCTTTCGCTTAACGATGCTGCGGCCGAGGCGATCGCCCACCTGACCGAGATCGGCGGCGAAGGCGGCATCATCTCGGTCGATCGCGACGGCAACGTATCGACGCCATTCAACTCCGAAGGAATGTACCGAGGCACCGCAGACAGTTCGGGCTTTCAGATCTCGATCTATCGCGCCTAATTTCCCCTCTCATTCGCCTCAGCAAGGAACTTGTCGCGAAGGTCCTGCACGATCTTTATATCGTCCGGAACTCGGTCGGCGAGCGTGACGACAAGTTCGCCCTTCCGTGCGTATTTGACCGCGTGCTGGATGGCGTCGCGGCTTTCGGGAATGATCCGAACCGTCGGCTCCTTGCCGCTCTTGGCGATCCCCTTCTTGAGCAGCTCGTAAGTTGCGTTCTCGTCTCGTCCGCGAAGGTAATTGCCGCGCCTTAGAACAACGCGATCGAAGGTCTCGCCAACGATCTTGCCGAGCGCGATGATGTCCTTGTCGCGTCGGTCGCCTGTACCGTTCACCACGACGGTGCGGTATTTATTCGGCAGTTTGTTGATGAAATTCGCAAGGCCCTGCAGGCCGGCAGGATTGTGAGCATAATCCATCAGCACCGTCGCGTCGCCGATCTCGACGAAATTAAGCCGGCCCGGCGTTTGGGCCGTTCCCGCATTGAAGGTCGTAAGACCGACACGCAGGTCTTCGAGCGAGACGCCGTGGACAAAGCAAGCGAGTGTTGCGGCAAGCACGTTCTGGATCATAAATTCCGCACGCCCGCCGTAGGTCAGTGGAATATTGACGGCTTTCTCGACGCGAACCTTCCATTTGCCCTTGAGGATCGTAACGTAGCCGTTCTCGTAAACGCACGATGTGCGGCCGCGCTCGGCACGCTTCCTGATATTCGGATTATTCTCATTCATCGAGAAGCAAACGACCGTTCCGTCCGTAAGTTCACGCATATCGTAAACGAGCGGATCTTCGGCGTTCAGCACCGTAAAACCTTTTTTGGAAACCGAGCGCGGAATGACAGATTTCACGCGAGCGAGGTCCTCAAGCGTATTCACGTCTTTCATTCCGAGATGGTCGGCGGCAACGTTCAGGACAACGCCGATATCGCAGTGATCGAACCCGAGCCCCGACCGGATGATGCCGCCGCGGGCAGTTTCGAGCACGCCTACCTCGACGGTCGGATCTTTTAGGACGAGTTGGGCAGAGATCGGGCCGGTATTGTCGCCCATGACGATCTGCTGGTTGCCGATATATGTGCCATCCGTAGTTGTAAACCCGACGTTGCGCCCGCTGTTCTTTAGGATGTGCGCGATAAGACGCGTCGTGGTCGTTTTGCCGTTCGTACCGGTAATGGCAATGATCGGGATGCGTGCCGGAGTCCCGGGCGGGAAGAGCATATCGATGACATGCTCGGCGACATTGCGCCCGATGCCTTCGCTCGGTGCCAAGTGCATACGAAATCCGGGAGCGGCATTAACCTCGATGATCCCGCCCCTAACGTCCCTTAAAGGATGCGCGACGTTGTCTGCGATAACGTCAATGCCAGCGACGTCAAGTCCGATGATCCGCGCGATCCGCTCGAAAAGGAAAACGTTCTCAGGATGCACCTCATCAGTAACGTCAATGGCGGTGCCGCCGGTCGAGATATTCGCGGTTGTCTTAAGAAAGAATATCTCGCCTTTTTTCAACACTGAATCGACGGTATATCCCGCGTTCTGGATCAAACGCATCGACTGCTGATCGAGCTCGATCAGCGTGAGAACATTCTCGTGCCCAAAGCCGCGGCGAGGGTCTAAATTCGTCTGCTCAACAAGCTCTGTGATCGTGCTCTTTCCATCGCCAACAATATGCGCCGGGATCCGTTTTGCGACCGCGATCAGGCGATTATTGACGACTAGAGCACGGAAATCCGCGCCGGTGAGCTGCTGCTCGACGATCACCCAACGCGAATATTCTTTTGCCTTCTCGAAGGCGACCGCCGCGTCCTCAAGGTTTATAACGCCAATCGTTGCCCCTTTACCATGATTGCCGTCAAGTGGTTTAATTACAGCAGGATAGCCAACACGTTCTAATGTACTTTCGAGGTCGTCGATATCGCGTATCCGATAGCCGTTCGGCACGGGAACACCCATATCGCCAAGCAACTTCTTCGTTGCCGCCTTGTCGCCGGCGATATCCACCGAGATCATATTCGTATTTGCCGTTGTCGTCGCCTGAATACGCTTCTGGTTGATCCCATAGCCGAGTTGCACGAGGGATTGGTCGTTTAAGCGTATGAACGGAATATCGCGATTCTCGGCCTCTTCGACAAGCGATCCGGTCGATGGTCCGAAACGGACATCCTCGCGGATCTCTCGCATTTCCTGGATGTCTTCGGCCAATGCTTGTTTGATCGCGTCGAGTTTCTTACCCTCTGTGAGCGCAAGCCAGAGCCTCACGGCCGCTCTGCCTGCGTATCGCCCGACCTCCTCTTCAAAATAGCTGAAAACGACGTTATAGACGCCCTTTTCGCTCGTTTCCCGCGTGCGTCCGTAGCCTGTCTCCATTCCCGCAAGCGTTTGGAGTTCCAGCGCGAAATGTTCGATCACGTGGCCTGCCCACGTACCTTCTTTGACGCGCCTCAAGAAACCGCCCGGCTCGCCGTAGCTGCATCCGTGTGTTTCGAGCGAAGGCATAACTTCGATCATTCGGGCGTAAAGGCCCTTTATCTTGTTGGTCGGCTTCTTTTCATATTCGCCGATGTCGAGGCGCATTATGATCAGTTTTTTCCAATAGCCGCTCCAATAATTCGGCCCGCGAAGTGTTCGGATCTCTAAGATTTCCATAAAGAGTGATCACCGTCGTAACGCGCTTAACGTTAGAGAGATTCAAAGTCTATTTGCTTTGCATATGGTCCATTTTCATCAACCCCGGGACCTAGCCAAGGTCCGGGAGCAGGAATTCACCCGCAGGCTGGATCGCGGCACGGTCGAGATAGTTATAGCTTAAGCCGTCCCTTAAGATATGGAACTGCACCCCGCAAACACTAAAGCTTTCATTATCAGCAACTTCCGCGATCTCATTAAATGTGATGCCTGAGCCGTCAACTATCGTTATTGAGCCTTGCCCAAAAACCTCAAGTAACCCTTTACCATCAAGGATGATCGCGGTATTTTCATCGATCCCCACACCTAAATTGTACGGATTGTACGACACTGCCGTTACTAGCCGACTTATCCTTCCGCGTTCGGTGAAATGCTGGTCGATGATGATGTTCTTCAAGAATCCGAGGCCGGGCGAAAGCCGTACCGCGGCCTTATGCGGATGGGAACTCGGATCCCCACGCACGACCATCGTGGTACTCATCGCGGCAGCTCCCGCACTTGTGCCCGCAAGCACTACATCCGAACTGCGGACGATGCTGCGGATCTTGTCCGCGAGTTTCGTACCGCCCAGAAGCGAGACCAGACGCATCTGGTCGCCGCCGGTCATAAAGATCCCGTTGACGCCGTCAAGCAGCGTCTCTACGTCCGCATCGACGATATCCTGCCTCGACGTCGCACGCAGTACACGCGGCCTGGCAACGCCGAGGTTGCGAAACGCCTGCGTATAGACATCCGCGGCAAATTCCGGAAAGTCAGAAGCGACGGGGATTATCAGAACCTCGGCGTCCGTACCGCCCGCAAGCTCTAAAAACTTCTTCAAAATGCGGCGCTCGTTGTATTTGTCCTCAGCACCGCCGATGACAAGTAGATGGCCGCCAATGATCTCTCGATCGTGTGATTCGTTCATCAAAGATTGGTCTGTGTTTTAATTTGTTCTAAAGGAACTTTACTTTCAAGGTATTTGAAACTCGCCGGTTGGTCAAGAACGGTATGGTCGGTTGTATGCGTGGGATTACGAAAACCGCTTGGCGCGGCTGATACGCGTAAAGATACGATATGTTACGTTTACGATGCTTTAGGTCGTCGCGCTAAGAGGAAAGCCGGCCCAACGTGATTTACCAAATTCACACATGAAGGTTCTGACGTAGATCGGGCGACCAACGATCTAACCTTACGATCGGGTGGCATCGTTGGCGATACTTTTTTCGCTATGGATCGTTTGCAGGCTGCGGACGATGACCTTTTCCTCTTGCAGTTTTGTCGTAATTGCCTCGACCAGCGCTTCGGCTCCGGTGATGGTGGTAACGCAAGGGACGTTGAATTGAAGAGCGGCTTTGCGAATGGCCTTTTCGTCGTAGAATGAGGCCTTGCCGAGGGCCGTGTTGATGATTAGGGCGATCTCGCCCTGGCGGATAAGGTCGGCGATGTTAGGGCGGCCTTCGTTGACCTTAAAGACGCTCTCGCACTCAAGCCCAACCTCACGAAGCCGGATCGCCGTGCCGTGAGTTGCGACGAGCGAGAATCCAAGCTTGCTCAAACGCCTCGCGAGTTTGACTGCCTGCCCCTTGTCCGTATCGTTGACCGACACGAACGCTCGGCCCGTACGCGGAAGATCGAGGCCTGCTCCTTCCATCGCCTTTCCGTAAGCCTCGCCGAATGACGTTCCGACGCCCATGACCTCGCCGGTCGAGTGCATCTCAGGCCCAAGCACCGGATCGACGCCCGCGAACTTCTTGAACGGAAATACAGGCGATTTCACGAACACACGCGGCACGTCAAGGACTTCCGGCAGGTTGAATTCCGCAAGGGTCCTGTCGCCGGCCATGATCAGCGAAGCGATCTTCGCGATCGGAATTCCCGTCGCTTTCGCGACGAACGGAACGGTCCGAGACGCACGCGGGTTCACCTCTAGGACATAAACACGATCGTCCTTGATCGCGAATTGGATATTCATCAGCCCTTTGACAGCCAGCGCGCGTGCGAGAAGCTGCGTGTAATGCTTGATGGTATCTAGGTGTTCCTCAGCGACCTTCTGAGGCGGCAGAACGCTCGAAGAATCGCCCGAATGTATACCGGCCTCTTCGATGTGCTCCTGAATGCCCGCGATCACGACCGCGGTCTCGTCCGAGATCGCATCAACGTCGATCTCTGCTGCGCGTTCAAGGAATTTGTCGATAAGGATCGGTTTCTCGGGCGAAGCGTCAGTCGCCATACGCATATATTCGTCGAGCGACGCCTCGTCATAGACGATCGCCATTGCACGCCCGCCAAGCACAAAACTCGGACGCACGATGATCGGGTAACCTATTTGTTTTGCAACAGCTTTGGCCTCATCTGCTGAAGTAACACTCGAATTCTTAGGACACGGGATCTTTAGGTCGTCAAGCAACGCTCCGAACCGTTTGCGATCCTCTGCGAGGTCGATCGAATCGGGCGACGTCCCGATGATCGGAACGCCCGCCGCGTGGAGCCGATCGGCAAGATTCAAAGGTGTCTGACCGCCGAACTGCACGATCACGCCTTCCGGCTTCTCGACATCGACGATGTTCATTACGTCCTCGAACGTCAAAGGCTCAAAGTATAGACGGTCGCTAGTGTCGTAATCCGTCGAGACAGTCTCGGGATTGCAGTTGACCATTATCGTCTCAAAATTCGCGTCCCGAAGCGCAAAACTCGCGTGACAGCAGCAATAATCGAACTCGATCCCCTGTCCGATACGATTCGGTCCTGAGCCGAGGATCATTATCTTCCGCCGGTTCGTCGGCTCCGCCTCGCATTCGTACTCGTAGGTCGAATAAAGGTATGGCGTGAACGATTCGAACTCGGCCGCGCACGTATCGACGCGTTTATAGACAGGCTTGACGCCGCAGGCTTTGCGATGCTCGCGAACAGTGGTTTCATCGTCGCCGGAAAGGTAGAATAGCCGACGGTCCGAAAGTCCGTATTCTTTTGCTTTTTGCAATTCTTCAATCGAGTACTCAAGGACGGAGCGGCCATCGATCTCGGCCTGAAGTTCCATCACTTGTTTGACCTGATCCAAGAACCACGGGTCGATACGCGTCAGGCGGTAGAGCTCCTCGATCGAATAGCCATTCTGAAGCGCATAAGTCAGATACGAGAAGCGATTGGAGTTCGGACGGGCGAGTTTTCGTTGAAGCTCCTCGTCCGGAACATCGTGTAAACGCAATGGTTTAACCGCCTCAAGCGAACGTAAACCCTTAAATAAAGATTCTTTGAAAGTACGGCCGATCGCCATCACTTCGCCGACCGAACGCATCTGCGTGCCCAGCACATCTTCGGCTCCGGGGAACTTCTCGAATGCCCATTTCGGGATCTTCGTAACGACGTAATCTATCGTCGGTTCGAAAGATGCGGGCGTCTTTTTAGTTATGTCGTTCGAGATCTCGTCGAGCGTGTAGCCGACCGCGAGTTTCGCGGCGATCTTTGCGATCGGGAATCCTGTCGCTTTCGAGGCAAGAGCCGAAGAGCGCGACACGCGCGGGTTCATCTCGATGATGCGTATGTCGCCGTTCTCAGGGTTTACGGCGAACTGTATATTCGAGCCGCCGGTCTCGACGCCGACGCGCCGAATACATGCTTTCGACATATCCCTTAGGCGCTGGTATTCGACGTCCGAAAGTGTCTGTGCCGGCGCCACTGTGATCGAATCGCCCGTGTGCACGCCCATCGGGTCGAAATTCTCGATCGAGCAGATTATGACGACGTTGTCGTTGAGGTCGCGCATCACCTCAAGTTCGTATTCTTTCCAACCGAGGATCGATTCCTCGACGAGGATCTGCGAGGTCGGCGAAGCGGCAAGCCCTCCACGCGCTATCTCTTCGAATTCCTCGGGGTTGAATGCTGTGCCGCCGCCGGTGCCGCCGAGCGTAAAGCTCGGGCGAATGATCGCGGGATAGCCGATCTCTTCGACGATCTCCTTTGCTTCTTCCCAAGTATGCGCAAATCCGCCCTTCGCTGACGGAATGCCGATCTCGTCCATCGCGGCCTTAAAAAGTTCGCGATCTTCGCCGACCTTGATGGCATCGATGTTCGCGCCGATCATCTTGACGCCGTATTCCTCGAAAACACCCTTTTCGTAAAGCTCGACGGAAAGATTCAGGCCGGTTTGTCCGCCGACCGTAGGCAAAACCGCATCCGGGCGTTCCTTTTCGATGATCGCCGTGAGGGCTTCGACCGTGAGCGGTTCGATGTAGGTCTTGTCGGCAATCTCCGGGTCTGTCATTATCGTAGCCGGATTGGAATTTACGAGAATGACCGTGTAGCCCTCTTGTTTGAGCGCCCTGCAGGCTTGTGTGCCCGAATAGTCGAATTCGCATGCCTGTCCGATGACTATCGGTCCCGAACCCACGATCAATATCTTTTTTATATCGTCTCTACGCGGCATCTTTTTTGCTAAATTTACGATTATATAAAAAAGGAGCGGCTCATATCGAACCGCTCCCGTCGTATTTTCAAAAATGCTTCTAGTATGGAAGCCTTATCTTCGGGATCTTCGGCACTTTCGGTATCTCGTTGCCGATGCCGCGAGTTAAGCCGTCGATCGATATCTTACCTCTGAAAACATCGCTTAGGACGTTCGCTAAGGTCGCATCGAGTTTGCCGAGACGGTCTTGGATGCGTCGAGCGTTCTTCTTATCGCCGCTCGCGTTGTAGGCTTCGCCGAGGTTGAAAAGCCCGAGTACGTAATTTCCGTCGAGGTCGGTCGCTCGTTTGAAGACCGAGATCGCCTCCGAAAGGTTGTTCATACCGCGATAACCGACGCCGAGTTGGTTCATCGCAACGACCCAGTCGCTACGCAGGTCTAGCGCGCTCTTGAGGGCGTTTACGGCGGCCGGATAGTTTCCAAGGCGGTTCTCGGTCGAACCGAGGTTCAGGTATGCGGCATCCAGTTTCGGATTTTGCTGAACGGCCTTCGAGGCGAACGATCGGCTGAGTTCAAGATTCGCCTTTGCCGCCGCCGGAGATGTTTTCTGCTGCACGACTGCCTGGTTGTAATAGGCCCAGGAGATATTCGAATCGTTGATCGCCGCAGGGTTCAGTTCGCGTGCGGTCAAAAGCCGAGCCGACGCCTTGTCCCAATCGTTGACCTTCCCGAGGCAAAATCCCCATTCGCTGTAAAGTTCGTCCGTTTTTATCTTCTCGGATGCAAGTTTGTACTGCTCATTCGCTTCCGGATACCTTTCGAGTTGGCGATATGTGCTCGCAAGATTGGCATGAGCTTGGGCGTTCCCAGGGTCTTCTCGAACAACAACTTCATAGGACGCCGCCGCGTTCTGGTAATCGCCCGCGTTGTAATACGCGACACCGAGGTCGAAGGCTGCGGGAGCGTAGTTCGGCTCAAGGTTGAGCGACTGCTTATACGAAGCGATCATATTCGCCGGTTCGTCCATTCGCGAATATGCCTGGCCGCGGTAATATGCAGCCGATGCATTCTGCGGATCGAGCTGCAATGCTTTATCAAAGGCCGCCAGCGCCTCGTTATTGCGATTTTGCTTCAGCCGAATACGTCCTTCGAGCATTCTCGAATCGACCGTATCGACCGCGCCGCGAGTTGCAAGCGTAAGCGCCGCATCGGCCTTGGCGACATCGCCCGTTTCGAGATAAGCGAGGCCGCGCGGAGCGTTGAGGCCGACAAGATCTTTGTCGAGCGCGATCGCCTGTGAATAATTTGTGATCGCCGCAGGAAAGTCCCCCTTTGCGGCATACACCGCACCAAGTTTTGCAAAAGCCTCGGCATTCGTCTTGTCGTATTTTACTGCTTCTTCAAGGACCGGAATTGCGGCGGCATTATTCGTGTCGCCTGCGAGCGTGGTTCCCTGATCCGTCAATGCCTCGCTCAAGCCTTCGGATGCGCGCGTATTTCGCGGATTCTCTTTGAGCGATGCACGGAAATTCGTAACAGCTTCATCGACACGTCCGGCGTCAAGGGCATTCTCGCCATTCTTTGCAAGATCGTTCGAGAGTTTCAGCTTTTTGGTTCGTGCCGCGGCCATTGCACGCTTTCGGGCTGCGGCCGCGGCAAGACGTTTCTTCTTCGCCGCCGAGACGATCTGAGCGTTTGTTCGACGATTTGACCTAGCACCGCCACCGCCTTCACGCACGAATGCGTTGCCACCGCCGGCAAGGAACGCCTGCGGCTTTTTGCTCGATTCTCGAAAAACGAAGGCGCTCGAGCCGCTTGCAAGGCCGTCGGTTGCGACAAGGTCTTGCGCCGCTACGGGACGAGACGCGGGAAGTGCCATGAACAGCATCGAAAAAACGACGAGCGATGTAACTGAGATCTTTACAATTTCGTGTTTGAGTTTCGTCATACCAATCACCTGAGTTCGGTCAGAAGCCAACAAAGATCGGCTCGGGAGTAAGGTCGATCGAAAATTTTTCACTAACTGCTTGCTGGATACTCTCCTTCAAAGCAATTATTTCGGCGGCGGTCGCACCGTCGGCATTTATTATCGCGAGCGGATGCCGCGAAGATATTCCAGCACCGCCCATTCTATACCCTTTTCGAAAACCTGCGTTCTCGATAAGCCACGCCGCCGGTATCTTAACGCAGTTGCCAGTCGCGGGGAACTTCGGAACATTGTCGAATTTGGCCGCAATAGAATCGTAAATCCTCTGCTCGACGATCGGATTCTTGAAGAATGAACCAGCGCTTCGCGAGTTCGGGTCGGCAATGTCTATTACCATCGATTTCGAACGGCGTATCTCTAACACGGCCGCTCTTACTTCGGCTAGGCTCGGATCGAGTCCGTCGAAACGCTCTATCAGGTCGCGATACGCTATCTTCGGTTTGCCGTTCTGTTTCAATTCGAAATTCACTTTCAGGATGATATATCTGTTGCGATGCGTGGAGTTAAAGATGCTTTGGCGGTAGCTAAATCCGCAGTCCGCATTCGACAACGTCTCTACGGTGCTGCTCTTGCGGTCGAAACACTCAACGGACACGATCGTCTCGGAGACGTCTTGTCCGTAAGCACCGACATTTTGGATGGGAGTTCCGCCAACAAGCCCCGGAATGCCGCTTAGGGGTTCGAGGCCGGCAAGTTCCATTGTTACACAACTTTCGACAAATGTATCCCAATTTTCGCCGGCACCGGCGGAAACTCGGACCGTGCCTTCTTCAGATACAAAGCCTACGCCTAGGAAAGCCGGTCGAATGACAACGCCGTCAAATCCGGCGTCCGAGATAACGACGTTGCTGCCGCCGCCGAGGATGAAGACCGCGAGGCCTTCGCCGCGTGCCCGTTCGAGCGTCGCTTTCAGTTCCGCAACATCTTTCGGTTGTGCGAAATATCGTGCCTCGCCGCCGACCTTTAACGTGGTCAGCGGCGCCAGGCTCACATTCTCTTCAAAGATCACGCCGGACAAACTATCTTTTGACCGCTCCTTTGCTCATCAGCTCGAGGAAGTTCGCGAAATTGATCGCCTTGAGGCTCACGAGTTTCTTGTAAGCCTTTTTCGCATCGCCCATATTTCCAAGTTCGATCGAAGTGCGGCCGTAGTTGAACCACGCAGCGGCAAGATTCGGATCCTCGTCGGTCGCACGCTTGTAGTTATCGACCGCCTCTTTCTTGTTGTTCAGCTTGTAGTTCGCAAGGCCAAGTTCGTTCCACGCGAACGCCCATTCGGGCTTTTCTTTGACGACCTTCGCAAGAATATCCGCCGCCCCGGCGTAATCGCCGAGATCGGTGCGCACCATACCGAGATTGAGCATCGGGCCCGCGGCGAATGTCGGATTCATCGCGAGGGCTTTTTCAAGATCGACGCGGGCAAGCTCGGTCTTTGCCTTGGCGTCCGCCGACTTCTTATCGGCGTTGTCGATCTGCGCGGCGTTGTAATATGCCCAACCGAGGTTGGCATAATCGATCGCACTGCCGTTGCCAAGTTGCACGGCCTTTTCCATCGCGGCTATCGCAGACGGCCACTCGCAGCGTTTTGCCTGGCGAATATTTATCGTGCATTGCTGGCCGATCACGAACGCGAACTTGCTCTGAGTATCGGCCTTTTGGGCGTTCGAAAAAGTAGCGTCCCGATCCATGAACGTCAACGCGTTTCTATATGCACCTGCAGCGGAATTAAAATCACCCGACAAGCGGTAGGCATCAGCTAAACCTTCAGCAGCCTCAGCGCTAGTGTTTTTGGCACGAAAGGCTCCTGAGTACGCCTTAACGGCATTCGGATAATCACCGGTCTCGAGATAGGCGGCACCAAGCGCGAGCAAGGCGTCAAAGTAATTCTGCCGAAGCGTCGTCGCCTGTTCATAGAACGGGATCGCTTCTTTTACGCGGTCAAGACGCACAAGAGCGTCACCGGCAGTATTCGCGGCATCCGCAGAATTCGGATCCAGAGCGAGAGCCTTCTTAGCGGCATCAAGAGCCTCTTGATTGCGATTCTGCGAGAGACGGATCGACGCGACAAAGACTTGCGTCTCTGCGCTGTTCGGATCAAGAGCAAGAGCCTTCGCGAGCAACGTGTCCGCTTTCGCGATCTCGCCTTGCTGGTAATACAGAATACCGAGCGGCTGATAGATCTCCGTCAGTGTCGGATCGGCCGCAAGCGCCTTTTCGTAATTAGCGAGTGCCTGCGCGTTATCGCCGCCATCGGCAAAAAGTTCGCCGAGGCCGAAGTACGCGACGGCATTTTTTGCATCGTATTTGATCGCTTCTAGGAAGAAACTCTTCGCAAGAGGTGCCTTCGGGCCGTCAAGCAGCGAATTCCCTTTCCGTGCAAGGGCGTCGCTTAGGCCGAGCTTTGCTTTTGTGTTCGCGGCATCGAGCGTAACGGCTTCGCGAAAACTATCGACCGCATTCTCAAGGTCATTTTGCTGAAGATAAAATTCGCCCGATCCCGCCATCACCTTCGACGCCTCCTGGCGTTTCATCGTGCGAACGGCAGTTGCCGCTTTCTCCGGCGAAACCACTTCGGACCGAGTGGCTTTCGCAGTCTCGGCAGAATGTGTCTCGTATTGTTTACGGACTCGTTTTGCGGACGCAGTTCGCTGTTCGCGGCTTCGCGAGGCCTTTACGCTGCTCGTAAAACGGCGCGGCGGCGATGACTTTCGAAATACAAAAACACTCGATCCGCCCGAGATATTGCTAACCGGCACAAGATCCTGCCCGTTCGCAGGCAAAAGCGTGCACAAAAGGAGTGACGCCGCGGATAATGCTGTGATGATCGCGTGAAAAAGCTTGTTCTTTCGTCCAGATAACATAGATCGGCTGGCCTCCACGGGGAGAGAGGGTCCTTGTATTAGACGCGCTTGGCAGGCCAAATTTGCCTTGCGCGCACGCAATCCTTCCATTATATCCTAATACTCAAGCCGATCCTCCTTATTATTCCTAGCGCTTTCGTAATCTAGATCTATTCTGCAAAGATGCGTCCGGCGGAACCGCGGGCCGTGCGCTTATTCCCTGAACGATAAACGAATTCGCGACGGGAACGTCGGTAGCAATTCCCCACTGCAGCCCTAAAAATCCTTCAGACGAACGCAGGATGTACCAAATTCCGGTTGATGGCCGGAAAACCGCGATATCCGCCTTTCCATCGCCGTCGTAATCCGCCGGGATCATCTTGTCTGTGCCGAGGCCGAACGGGACTATCAAGGCCGAATAGTCGCTGGACTTCAGCACGTACCACACGCCGGTCGAAGGCCGGAAGATCGCCATATCGATCTTTCCATCTCCGTCGTAATCAGCCGCGACGGGAATATCGCCGCTCGCGCCGAAGTGAGTCGCGCGTTGAGCGCTGCCCGACCCGCTGGCGGCATACCACCAATCGCCCGTAGAAGGCCGGAAGATAGCAAGATCGCCCTTGCCGTCCCCGTCAAAATCACCAACGACCGGAATGTCGCCGGCAATGCCGAAAGTTACCGGAGCTTGAGCTCCCGACGTCGATCCGTACCGATACCACGTCGAGTTCGACGGCCTGAACGTAACGAAATCCGTTTTGCCGTCGCCGTCAAAATCAGTTGGGACGAATCGATCTGTCGCTGCTCCGACGTGTATGGCGTTCTGCGTTCCGGTGCTGCTGTTCTCGTACCACCAATCGCCCGTAGAAGAACGGAAGATCGCGAGGTCTGTCTTCCCGTCTCCGTCGTAATCCGACGGAATCGAAATGTCATCGGCGACGCCGAATATTCTCGCCTCGTAGGGTGCTCCGCTGCTAAAAAGCTGATACCAGGTGCTTGACGCAGGGCGATAGACAACAAAGTCCGCCTTGCCGTCACCATCAAAATCGAAAGGCGTCGCACGACGATACGGTGCGATGTCAATTCTCGCTATTCCCGCCTTTGGTCCACCATCGATCATCGTAAATGCACCGCCGGCGAGGACCTTGCCGCTCGGGCTTGCGACAATGATGCGAACGGCGGCATCTGCGCCTTTCTGCATAAACAAACGGTCAAGCTTTCCGTCCGGTGACAACCTGACAAGATTCGCGCGCGGTTGATCGCCAACGCGATCGAATTGTCCGCCGACGATGACTGTTCCATCCGACAGCGGCAAAAGCGAATTGAGCTGTGCAAATCCAAAAGTGTTGGCGGCGAACAGAACTGTGGAAAACGATGGATCGACATTGCCGTTGGCGTCACGGCGCGTAACGGCGAGTGAATCCCCCGAATATGCGTACGTCGTGAATATCCTGTCGTCGGGTGCAAGATAGATACGCCCTGCTAAAGTGTTCGCCGGGTTGAAGGCCTGATCCAATGCTCCTGTCGAGTCCACTCTCGCAAATCCTGAACGGTTAAATCCGCCGATACCGCTGAATTCCCCGCCGATCAGAACCTTTCCGTCGGGCTGCACCTTTACGGCGGTGATATTCACCGGTCCACCGATTAAAGCGTTGAAATTCGCGTCTAAACTACCGTCTGCATTGAGGCGAGCAACGCCGGGCCGTGATGCGCCGCCGACAGTTAGAAAGTTCCCCGCGATATACATTCGCCCATCACTTAGCGGCTCGACCGCGTACACGGACCTCCCTTGATCGATCGATACATTGAAGCCGGCGTCAAGACTTCCGTTAGCGAGAATCCTGACGATCCGGGAAACGGCGAAGCCATTGTATTGCGAAAATGTCCCGATCGCGATCACTTTGCCGTCAGGCTGTAGATAGAGATTCGTCGGTGGTGAATTAAAACCCGTGCCCGCGTTAAAAGTTGGATCGAGTGTGCCGTCATCATTCGTTCTAACAAAGTTACCTGCCGCAACGCCGTTGAACTGCGTGAAGTCGCCGGCCATTAAGACTTTGCCGTCCGACTGTCGCGCCATCGCGGCGATCCTGCCAAACACGCCAACATTTGTATTGAATGTTGTATCGAGCGAACCGTCCTGCTGAAGCCGCACAAAGGCGCTTCCAGAATCAAAAACGGTTCGTTCAGAAGCATCAAGCGACCACGCGTTCACGATGTCCGCGACCGAATTGTCCATCGCGTAGGTTGCATCAAGGCTTCCGTCGGAATTCAATCGTCGCAGCTTGGTTGGGAATGCGAGGCCGTCGGTCGCTGACACCAGGAACTTCCCGCTCGACGTTCGCCTAATGCCCATACCCTGGAACGTATCCGGCGCGGTGAAATTGAGATCGACATTGCCCGCAGGCATCAGGCGAACGATGTTCTTCTTCGGCGTACCGTTGATAGCGGTAAACTCTCCCGCGATCAGCAAGCTTCCGTCAGCCTCGGCCGCCAATCCCCGAACGACATTTTGCGACGGAGCGCCACTCGGGAACGCAGGCGGCGTCCAAGCGGGATCAACCGTTCCTGACGCGAGGTATTTCCGCACGTCGGCGGAACGGTTGTTAAATGAGTTCGTATTGATCGAGATAAAGAAACCTCCATCCGATAGAAGTTCGATCGCGGAAAGAACCGAGTAATTTGGACTGCCCGATCCGATCAGAATGCTCGCAAAGGCGGAGTTTCGCGACCCATCAGCATTTATGCGGAAAAGGTCAATCCCACTGTGGCCTTGCCACGCCCAGGTCTTCGTAATGTAGAACGTGCCGTCATTTCTGACCGCTGCTATGCTGGCACTTTCGCGCACAGCAGGCGAAGGCGGCGGAAGCGATAAAGAAAAAACAAACGTCGGGTCGAGGGTTCCGTCATTGTTAAGGCGGATGACTTTTGCCTGATTGCCGAAGCGTCCTGCCGCGAGTATCTTGCCGTCCGCCAGCGGCGCCGCATTTGCAAAGACATCAATTCCGCAATCGCAGTATGTAAACGTCGCATCGAGCGACCCGTCGGAGTTCAACCGAGCGATCCTACCTTTTGCCACTCCGTCAACAGAGAGAGCTCCGCCCCAGATCAGAATCCTGCCATCGGCTTGGATCGCCTGCTGTTGATCGCGCTGCGCAAGCGGAGAAGCCAATGATAATGCAGGGACCGCGTTGAAGGTCGGATCGACGCCGCCGATCTGGGCAGCAACCGACGCTGATAGTCCCGAAAGGACGAGAACAGCAAACGCCGCGAAAGGAAATGACCTAGAATACATCGATTTAAGCTCCTTTAGACTCCAGTATAGCCCAAGAGTCAACTACGCGGGCGTTTTACAGCACGCGATCCGTTTCCTTGCCGTTCGGGAGCGTTTGAGCTAAATTTGAAAGCATACAAATGATCGGAGCGAACCGCTGAATTATGCCGCTCACCGCAAGGAATTCAACCCGCCTTTTTTTGGAGTTTCCTTGCGATGTCGTTCGTCCTGTCTTTGCATATCCCAAATCCACAAGAAGGAGATTCTGCCGAAATGAAAGCATTCAATACTGAGAACATCAGAAATCTGGCTGTCATTGGTCACGGCGACGCAGGTAAAACGCAGCTCGTGTCGTCGCTTCTTTATGTTGCCGGAACAACTCCCCGCTGGGGAAAGGTTGACGAAGGTTCGACCGTAACCGATTACGATGAAGATTCGATCGCTCGGAAGGTCTCATTAAATAACAATTTTGCCCATCTCGAATACAAAGACACAAAAATAAATCTGATCGATACACCGGGTTACGCCGCATTCGTCTCGCACGCGCGTCCGGCGCTGAGGGTCGCCGATTGCGCGCTCGTTGTTGTCGATGCAGTTCACGGCATTGAGGTCCAAACCGAAAAAACATGGCAGTACGCGAACGAATTTCTCCTGCCGCGTTTTATGGTCATTAACAAGATCGATAAGGAACACGCCGATTTTGGCCACGCTCTCGAGACCGCGACGTCAAGCTTTGCACGTTCGATAGTCCCGTTCACGCTCCCGATCGGTAACGAAGCTGATTTCAAAGGCGTTGTCGATGTCGTACACCAAAAGGCCTACACTTTCGACGATAACGGCAAATCGAAGGAGATCCCGATACCGGAAGAAGGCCGCGACATCTTCGATCGAACGCGCGAACGCCTTATCGAGATCGTTGCGGAATCCGATGACGCCTTGATGGAAAAATACTTTGCCGAGGGCACTCTTCCCGAAGAAGACATCTATCCGAATCTCGCAAGGGCGATCGCAAGCAGCAAACTTTGCCCGGTCTATGCAGTTTCCTCTGCGAGCCTTGTAGGGCTCCAGTTGCTGCTCGACCACATCGTCGAATTCGCTCCGAACCCGGCAGTTCACGAAGCGGAATACGGCTTTGCGAACAACGACTTTTCAGGCGACCGAATTTCGAGAAAATACAGCAACGACGAGCCATTCTCGGCCTACGTTTTCCGCACGATCGCCGATCCTTTTGCCGGTCGCATAAACGTAATGAAGATCGTAAGCGGCAAGATCGTATCCGACGCTACGGTACAGAACACGACGCGCGATTCGGCCGAACGACTTGGCGCTCTGCATTTGATCGCAGGCAAAACACTTGAGAAGGTCGATTCCGCACAGACCGGCGATATTATTGCTGTCGTAAAACTGAAGGATACGCAGACCGGCGACACGCTAAGCGATAAGGCAAAGCAGATCGTCTATCCGAAGGTCGAATATCCTGAGGCCGCCATCGCATTCGCCATCGAACCGAAATCGCGTGCGGACGAAGAGAAGATCTCGGTCGCTCTTCACAAAGTTCTCGAAGAGGATCCGAGCCTTAGCTTCGAACGCGATCCGCAGACAAAAGAATTCATCCTTTCCGGTTCAGGCCAGCTTCATATCGAAACCGTCGTAGATAAACTCAACAAGCGTTTTCACGTTGAGGTAACGCTCCATCCGCCGAAAGTTCCGTACAAGGAGACGATCACGCAGACGTGCGAGGTTCAAGGCCGTCATAAAAAGCAATCCGGAGGCCGCGGTCAGTTCGGCGATTGTAAGGTCATCTTCGAACCGCTCGATCGAGGTTCGGGCTTTGAGTGGGTCGATAAGATCTTCGGCGGCTCTGTACCGCAGAACTTTCGTCCGGCGATCGAGAAAGGAATTCTTGAAGCTGCTGCCGGCGGAGCCGTCGCCGGCTATCCGCTCGTCGATTTCAAGGTAACGCTCATCGACGGCAGTTACCATAGTGTCGATTCCGATGAACATTCGTTCAAGGCAGCAGGCCGAAAAGCTTTCCGCAACGCAATGGAACGCGCCAAGCCGACGCTTCTCGAACCGATAATGGACGTCGAGGTCTTTACGCCGCAGGAAGTTTCGGGCGACATTATGGGCGACCTGAATTCCCGTCGCGGTCGCGTCGGCGGTATGGATATGCGCGGCAAACAGCAGGTCATTAAGGCAAAAGTGCCATTGAGCGAGATGCTCGATTACCAATCGAAGCTCAATTCCGTCACCCAGGCCCGCGGTTCGTATCATATGCAGTTCTCGCATTACGATCCGCTGCCGCCGAACTTGGCGCATAAAGTGATCGAGGAGGCCGTTGCCGCGGGACGCGTCC
This sequence comes from Pyrinomonadaceae bacterium, assembly GCA_035432765.1. Taxonomy (GTDB): domain Bacteria; phylum Acidobacteriota; class Blastocatellia; order Pyrinomonadales; family Pyrinomonadaceae; genus OLB17. The sequence continues at coordinate 3,392 of DAORTR010000021.1, read as the reverse complement.
GGGCTCAGGATGATGACGAATAGTAGCGTCGTCCACCGCTAAATTAGATCAAGGCTTCGCATCAAAGCATTAACGATCCGAAGCCTTGCTTTGTATTCGCATCCGCAATGCAAATGGTATAGTTCCAATGTCCAATTAATTTTCTACGGGAGAGTGTCTTATGAGGTCAAAGTATTTTCTTTTTTTCGCATTCATATTGTGTTTAAGCGTTGCAGCGGCAACCGCACAAAATCGTCCGCCTACGCCGCGTGCGAGCCAAAAGGCTGAGGTCGCGCAGACGATCGGTTCTACGCAGATCGCGATCATCTACAGCCGTCCCGCAGTCAAGGGACGTACGATCTTCGCCGCTGCTTCGGTCGATTTTGCATCCAAGGCAAAAGGCGAAGCCACGCTCGACGGCGCAAGCCAAGGAAAGGACGAACCTCTCGTCCCGTACGGCCACGTTTGGCGCGCCGGTGCGAACGAAGCGACGACCTTTTCGACGACCGACGATGTTCTCATCAACGGGAAACTGCTCCCTGCCGGAAAATACAGTCTTTCGATGATCCCCGAAAAGGGCGATTGGACGGTGATATTCAACAAAGACGACGGCCAATGGGGCAGTTTTAGTTACGATGCCGCTAAGGACGCTCTTCGCGTTCCGACCAAACCGGAAGTTTCCTCGACGAGTGCGGAATTGCTTACCTTTGCGATCGGCAACGTTACCGATGATTCGGCGACCGTTGTGCTTAGCTGGGACAAGGTGCGCGTTCCGTTCACGGTAAAAGTGAAGGACGTTGTGGCAGCGACCCTCGGACATTTGCGTGAGTTCGTCGCCGCCGCTGACGCCAATGACCCGGGAGCTCCGCTTGCTGCCGGCAGCTATGCGAAAGCCAATAAACGCGATTCTGAAGCGAACATCTGGTTCGAGATGGCACTCAAGCGCTCGGAGGCGAAAGTCGCTCAGAGAGAGACATTGAAGGACCTTGCTCAGCAGGCGACGATCCTCGCAAATCTCGGGCGCAAGGCTGATGCGGTCAAGGCCGCAGAACGCGGTGTCTTTGTCGGGAAGGCTGCGAAAGAGGACACGTCGAATCTCGAAAAGCAGATCGAGAAATGGAAACTAACCAGCTAGTTAATGCGACAAGATCGCACCGTAGATCCCGCACGGGATCGAATAGATAAGATCGCTAGCGGCTACGATCATTTCGCCCTGCCGCGTAAAACAAAGGCCGACAATGTTATCGCCGGAGACTAGTAATTCCGCCGATGAACCGTCGGCCTTAACCTTTACGATGCCATGGCTCCCACGATAGCAGGCAGCGACATACATATCGCCCACCGTATCGAACGCCATTCCCTGCGGTCGGCCGAGCCCGCGAAAGAACGTGGCCACGTCGCCGTCCGGCGTGATGAGATAGATTCCGTCCTTACTCGCAAATCCGGGAGCGGTCAGGTAAAGGCTGCCGTTCGGCGAGAATGCGAGGTGATGTGCGGCGACCGATGGCTCAACGACCGCAAACGTCTCAACGTCGGCAAAATCATGCACGCGGTAGATCGTTCCCGTTCGATCGCCAATGTACATCACGCCCGTCTTGTCAAAGGCGAGACCCGATGCGATTCCCAAGCCCGACGCGAAGATCGCAGAGGACCCGCTCCTGTCGACCGAATAGACTTCGCCTTGCGCTCGGTTCGTTACGAAGAGTTCACCGTCTCGGCCGAACCCGACGCCCGTCGGATTCAATATCGGTTCCGGGAATTCGTCCAAAAAGCCATCCGTTTCAAGCCGAAAGAGCGTTACAGGAAGTTGCTGCCCGCGCGAACCCGAACGCGTCAGAATTATCGAATCATCCGAAGGATCGACCGCCGGATTTGCGACCATATGCATTTCCTCTGCGATCATACGACCGACGACTATCGACTTCGCCTCGCTTACATCCGAGTCGCTGCGCAGCGACAAACTGACCGTTCCGCCTTCGATTTCTACGGGTAGCCTGACCATCACTCGCTCGTGCGACGCCGCGATCGTATGGCACTTCGTCTCGCCTGCGTACAAACCGCATTCGCCACCGGGATCGATCTCGAATGCTTCGCATTCGACGACGATCTCTGCGCCCGGTATCGCGAACGCCGGCCTGATCGAGAGTATTGTTCCTGCTTTGCCCATAAAAGGCTGATTTTAAGCGTTCAAAGTTTGCTTGTCTAATCACACGGCTCACACGTGCGGCCGCTTAGAATTTTATTGACGCGGACAACTCATAAACACTAAAATCATAAAAGTATCCTGACTTGGGCAAAGTTACCAGCTTTTACGGTCAGGCTTCCCAAAGGGCCGTAACGGCTTTTCCGATTTCACTTTTCTCTCGTAATTATGCCGACCCGTATAGACGACCTCCTGCGAATGGCGATGAGTTTCGGCGCATCCGACCTGCATCTGCGCGCCGGTTCGTTCCCTGTTATTCGCGTAACCGGTGAATTGAAACCGCTCGGCGGCGTTCCAAAGCTCTCGCAGGACGAAACGCTCGAAATGGCGTTCTCAATGATGTCGAACCGCCAAAAGCAGCATTTTAAGGACTCGCTTGAGGTAGATATCGGCTACGGCGTCAACGGACTCGGACGGTTCCGTGTGAATATCTTTCAGCAGCGAAGTTCGATCGGTATCGTCGCCCGCGTGATCTCAGACAGCATCCGTGGCTTTGCAGAATTGGGAATGCCGCCGATCCTGAACAATATCGCCAACGAAAAACGCGGTTTGGTCCTCGTTACAGGAACCACGGGTTCGGGCAAATCGACCACGCTTGCAGCGATCGTTGACCACATAAATCAAAACCGCAACTGCCACATCGTAACGATCGAAGATCCGATCGAATTCCTCCACAAGGACAAAGAATCCTTCGTAACGCAGCGTGAAGTTGACGTCGATACACGAAACTTTGCCGAGGCTCTACGCGGCAGCCTCCGCCAGGACCCGGACGTGATACTCGTCGGTGAAATGCGTGACCTTGAGACGATCGAGACGGCACTTGTCGCGGCGGAAACAGGGCATTTGGTGCTCTCAACCCTTCACACGCTTGACGCCGCCGAGACGCTAACTCGAATCATTTCAGCCTTTCCGCCCTATCAGCAGAAGTCTGTCAGGATACAACTGGGAGGCCTTTTGAAAGCGGTCGTTTCTCAGCGTTTGATGAAATCCGCCAAGGGAAACAGCCGCATTCCGGCCGTCGAGATCCTCGTTGCAACACCGCTCATTCGCGACTACATCCTTCACGAGGACAAAACCTCGTCGATCCGCGACGCTATCGCCGCCGGAACGTCGCAGTACGGTATGCAGACGTTCGACCAATCGCTTTTCTATTTATATCAGTCCGGGCTCGTTTCCCTCGACGAAGCTCTACGCGGTTCGACCAATCCGG
>DAORTR010000020.1:0-27662 GCA_035432765.1 Pyrinomonadaceae bacterium | reverse complement strand
AATTTAACTAAAACTCCGATCTTTTTGCCGAAACCAGTGGCTTCTTGATCTTCTACACGCCCAACGACGTTCATTTGTTCCAAAATATGCTGCATAAACCTTTTCGAACTCCTTTCCTACCGTTAAACAACCAATTTAGGCGTTTCTACATAAAAGAACGTTCAAGTCTCGACGTTTTTGCATAAAACTTAGATGTCTGCTTAGTCAAAAAAGTTTGCAATTTTGAAAACGGACAGACTAACTGTTTTTACGGCAATTTTCAAACCGGCGGGGGATATAAGATAATATTTGCAGTAAATCACACTCCTTTTGGAGCACTTTGACCGATCTTTTTAGGGGAAATATGGGACAAAAAATGAAACGACCACTACTTTCGCTAGTTCTTATCGTGCTCGGCGTACTTTGTTTATCAATGCCGGCGCGCGCATGGGACGATGTTGGGCATAAATTGACGGCGTACATCGCCTGGCAGAATATGACGCCGGAGACGCGCGGTCGTGTGATCGAGATCTTGCGTGCCGCGCCCGAGGATTCGCAGCTTGCGACCTTTTATATGAGTTACGGATCGCAGAGCAAGGCGGAACGCGAACGGGAATTCTTTGTGATGATCGCAAGTTGGGCGGATTTTATAAAGGATAAAGGTTTTCCGGTCCGCTATAAAACATATTCGAACTCGAATTGGCACTATTCCGATACATTTTGGCACTTCGACGAGGGAAAGGTCGTTATGGACGCGGATGTTGAGAAGAACGGCCTTGCTATGGACAAACTCGATGAATTCAATAAGTTGATCCGAAGTTCGGCTTCTGACAAGGAAAAGGCGATCGCGGTCGCTTGGCTTGTTCATATTATCGGCGACATCCACCAACCGCTGCACGTTTCAGCGAAGACGACGAAGGCCTTTCCGAAAGGAGATCAAGGCGGCAACCTCTTCTTTCTGACCCCGAAAGGGACGCCGCGCGACGAACAGATGAATCTTCACGGCTTTTGGGATTCGATAATCGACCGAACGGTTCCGAACTCGAAGGACGAGTGTGATGCCGCATACCTTGACCCAATGGGCGACAAGATAATGGCAGCGTACTCGCGTGAAAAATTGCAGAACAACCTCGAACCGGGCGAATTCTCAAAATGGAAAGATGAGAGCCTCGATATCGCAACGACGGTCGCATATCGGAACATCGAGTTCTTCAAGAAACCATCGGACGACTATCAGCAAAAGGCGTTTCGAATTTCAGAGAGGCAGATAGCCCTTGCGGGTTACCGCATAGCAGATCTGTTCAATTCAGCCTTTGGAACTGCGCCCGGCAAAGAGGCAGCAGGAAAGAGCCAAGGCAAATGAGCGAGGCCCTTTTGGAACATTTTCACGCGCGGCGGGACGCTATCGTCGACGAGATCAATGAGATCGTCTCGATCGAATCGCCCACGAACGATGCGGCCGCAAGCTCGCGGATAGCCGATCTTCTCGAAAAGAAATTTCGCGAGGCGGCAAAGGGAGCATCCATCGATCGAGTTCGGGCGGCCGGCGTCGGCGAACATCTTATCGTTCGCCTCGGCAGCGAAAACGCTCAGCAACCGACGCTCATCCTAGGCCACACGGACACCGTGCATCCGAAAGGAACCGCCGATCAAAATCCGATCCGTATCGAGAACGGACGGCTATACGGGCCGGGCGTTTTCGATATGAAGGGCAACATTCCGCTAGTCCTTGAGGCCTTGAGATGTCTTGACGGCAAGAATATCGAGCGGCCGATAACTGTTTTGCTTTCCTGCGACGAAGAAACGGGAAGCACGACCGGGCGAGAGCTTGTCGAACAGGAAGCAGCAAAAAGCTATCGATGCTTTGTCCTCGAACCGTCGGCTGCGGGCAAGGTAAAGACCGCGAGAAAAGGCACAGGCGTCTTTCGCCTCGAAGCTAAAGGCGTACCCGCACACGCAGGCCTTGAACCCGAACGCGGGGCGAATGCCGTTGCCGAACTCGCGCGGCAAGTTGATCCGATTCACGCGATCGCCGATCGCGAAGCCGGGACGACGGTGAATGTAACGACGTTCTCGGGCGGAACGACGACGAACGTGATTCCTGCATTCGCAGAATGTGAGATCGATGTGCGGTTCTCGAAGCCTGCGGAAGGCGAACGGGTCGAATCCGAACTGAGATATCTCGCGCCAAGCGATCCGCGAGTAAAACTCGAACTAAAGGGCCAGATAAACCGCCCTCCACTTGAGGAGACCGAAGCGGTGCTCGCACTCTACGAAAAGGCGAGATCGGTCGCAGAGAATATCGGGTTCGAGCTTGGGCATACACAGGTTGGCGGCGCATCGGATGGCAATTTTGTCGCGGCACTCGGCGTCCCCGTGCTCGACGGTTTAGGGATCGCGGGCGACGGAGCGCATACTCTTGAAGAGTATATCGAGATCGATGACATTCCACGCAGGGCCGCGCTGCTGACGGCTATGCTCATCGGCGCTTAGCCTTATTGCAGTTTCAGAATCAAGAAGACGGAGGTGAAACCTGTCCGGTGATGGGCGCGGTCTTCAAAATCGTCTGCGAGCTCGCCAAAAGCCGAGCTTGGGTGGGTTCGACTCCCACACGCCTCCGCCAAATCGATTCTGGATTTTTGATTTTGGATTTATCAACTATAAAACCGTAAGGTTCTATGACCGAGGCTGAATTCAAACGGAGAACGAAAGAGTTACACAAAGAAGTAGGCGAGATCGTTGCTATGACTGTTTCTTCGATAAAAAAGATTGAAAGCCAACAATTCAAAATCAAAAATCTAAAACCCCGATGATCGCTTGGATAGCACTAAATATGACGCCGGGGATCGGCCCTCGGGCGGCGACGGTTCTGCTTGAACGTTTCGGTTCGGTAGAGTCGGTTTTCCATGCATCGCGTTCGCAGCTCGAATCTTTAAGAATGGACGCGCAGACGGTCGATGCGATCCTTTCAAGGAGCTTCGACGAACGAGCGAAACGCGAATTCGACGAGGTTAAAAAACTTGGCGGCGACATTCTCGTACTTGATGACGGCAGCTATCCAGAGATACTAAGGGAGATCGCCGATCCGCCGCCTGTCCTTTATGTAAAAGGCGATTGGCAGGCGTGTTTCGACCAACCCAGCATCGGGGTCGTAGGCTCGCGTTCATGTTCGACGTATGGAGAGAACGCGTCGGAGATGCTCGCACGCGACCTTGCTTCGCGAGGGATCACGATCACATCGGGGCTTGCTCGCGGCATCGATACTGCGGCACATCGAGGCGCAATGCGTGCCGACGGTCGCACGGTCGCCGTGATGGGCACGGGACTTGATTCCGTATATCCGCGCGAAAACAATGGAACGGTTCGCGAGATTCTCGCAAAAGGCGGTTGCCTAGTCACGCAGTTCCCGCTCGGAACGCCGCCGCTCAAGGAGAATTTCCCGTATCGTAATCGTATCATCAGCGGTCTGAGTTTGGGGCTTTTGGTGGTTGAGGCTTCTGAGCGCAGCGGATCGCTGATCACGGCAAGGCTTGCGGTCGAGCAAGATCGCGAAGTTATGGCGGTGCCCGGAAATATCACGAGCGGCAATTCGTTCGGCACGAACTATCTTATCAAGAGCGGTGCAAAGCTCGTCCAGCAATGGCAGGACATTGTCGCCGAACTTCCGGCCGAGATCGGCGCGAGAATTTTGCCGCCGAAGACCGACGATCGCAAACAACGCGAAAGCGCGCGAAACGAAGATCACATCCCGCAAGACCTATCCGCGAACGAACTTGCCGTTTATAAGGCTCTCTCGCTCGACGATTCGACGCATATCGACATCCTGGTCGAAGGCTGCGGGCTAAGTTTCGGCGACCTGAACTCGGCCCTCGTCTCCCTCGATATCCGCGACCTCATCCGCGTCCTTCCGGGCAAATGTTATGCGAGGAGAGCTTAGTTTCGAGACAAAACAGTTTCGCGAAATGTAGCGTTGATAGACCATACCTCCAGCGTTTCAAAAAGTGGTTAACATTTTCCTTTTCGAAGTCGTGCCGGAGGAAATCATAAATGCCGCTGAAGGTTTAAGCCGATGCCGTTCGACCATTCAGCTTTTGACAGACCAGAAAATTAGGAGTAGAAGTCTAAAGATGTCAGGCGCCGAAGAATTGCGTCTGACATTATTTTTTCGAGCGGAGCTTGAATTTATTTCAAACGGCGATGACGAAAGAAGAGTCTTGGGCTTTGAGTATAAGGTAAGTAGCGGGCCTAAAAATTTATGGCAGACGTACGTCGAACGATACACAGCGGAACCTTGTTTGAAGCCAAACTAAACTATGTCGAAGAATTTGTTAATTGTTGAAAGCCCTGCAAAAGCAAAGACCATCGAGAAGATCCTAGGAAAGGATTTTCAGGTGAATAGCTGCTTTGGCCATATCCGCGATCTGGAAAAGGCCGGCATGGGTATCGACATCGAGAATGATTTTGAGCCGCGTTATATTGTCCCCGACGAAAAGAAGCGCGTCGTTAATGAACTGAAGTCGTTAGCAAAAAAGGCTGACGAAGTTTGGCTCGCAACTGACGAAGACCGCGAGGGCGAAGCGATAAGCTGGCATCTGTGCGAGGTGCTTGGCCTCGACCCAATATCTACGAAACGCATAGTGTTCCATGAGATCACGAAGCCTGCGATCGAGGATGCCGTAAAGAATCCGCGCACGGTGAATATGGATCTTGTTATGGCGCAGCAGGCCCGCCGCGTGCTCGATCGAATTGTCGGGTTCGAATTAAGCCCTGTGCTGTGGAGAAAGATCAGCACAAGCAATAAAAGCTTGAGTGCGGGTCGTGTGCAGAGCGTTTCAGTTCGCCTTATCGCCGACCGTGAACGCGAGATCAACGCCTTTCAACCGGTGAGCCATTTCAAGATCGAAGGCCTGTTCATCGCCGATGATATAACGGGAAAATCCGTCACGTTCAAAGCCGAAGGGAAAAAACAAGACAGCGCTAAAGATGCCGAAGAGTTTTTGAAAGGGTGTATCGGCGCCGGCTATAAAGTGACCGACATCCAGGTCAAGCCCGGCAAGCGTTCTCCATCACCGCCATTTACAACCTCGACGCTTCAGCAGGAAGCTTCAAGAAAATTAGGTTACGGTGTGGCAAGAACGATGCAGATCGCTCAGAAGCTTTATGAGAACGGGTATATTACGTATATGCGTACCGATAGCGTTAGCCTTAGCGCGACCGCTCTCGCGGACATTACGCAGACAGTAAGCAGCCTTTACGGTGAAAGATACCACCAGGCACGGAAGTTCAAGAATAAGAACGAATCCGCACAGGAAGCACACGAAGCCATCCGCCCGACTTACACAAATGCCTCGACGATAAAGGAAGAAGAATGGCAAAAGCTGTACGAACTGATCTGGAAGCGAACAATGGCATCCCAGATGGCCGATGCCGAACTCGAAAAAACTACGGTCAAGATCGAGATCTCGACAAATAGAGAAGAATTGACCGCTTCGGGCGAGGTCTTGAAATTTGACGGATTCCTGAAAGTTTATCGTGAGGGCAGGGACGAGGACGAACCGGAAGAAGCCGCGGAAGGTTTGCTGCCGCCAATGACGGTAGGCCAGTCGCTGCCGCTGTCTGAGCTTAGAGCAACGGAGCGGTTCAGCCGTGCCCAGCCGAGATATACGGAAGCGTCGTTGGTAAAAAAATTAGAAGAACTCGGCATCGGTCGCCCGTCAACTTACGCGCCGACGATCTCTACGATCCAGAAAAGAGGTTACGTAGAAAAGCGAGACAAGGATGGCACAGCGAGGGCGTTTCGGGTGCTTGTGCTAAAGAACGATTCGATCAGCAAGCGGGAGGAATCTGAGAATACCGGTGCGGAAAAAGCAAAATTGTTCCCGACCGATCTAGGTCTCTTGGTAACGGATTTTCTGAAGCAGCATTTCGAAGCCATTATGGATTATGGTTTTACGGCGAAGATCGAGGAAGAATTCGACGAAGTGGCTGGCGGAAAATTGCAGTGGAACGAGATGCTCGAAGAGTTCTACGGCCCCTTCAAAAAGGACGTTGATAACACGCTCGAAAGGGCGGAGCGTGTAAAGGGTGAAAGGCTGCTTGGCACCGACCCCGATAGCGGTAAACCCGTAGTTGCGCGCATTGCGCGTTATGGCCCGATCATACAGATCGGCAGCGCAACCGAAGAGGAAAAGCCGAGATTTGCGAAAGTGCCGCCCGGACAGAGCATTGAGACCATAACCTTTGAAGAAGCTCTCGCCTTGTTCAAATTGCAGGCCGCGATGGGCAGTTATGACGGCAAAGAGTTGTCGGTTAGCATCGGCCGCTTTGGGCCGTATGTTAAGTGGGGCGATGAATTCGTCTCTATCCCTCGCGGAACCGACCTTGCGACCGTTGACACGGAAAAGGCCATCGAGTTCATCAAGGCTAAACAGGCGGCGGACGCTCCGGTAGGTGAGTACGGCGGCAAGCCGATCGCAAAAGGAACAGGACGTTTTGGGCCTTTTATCAAATGGGACGGTCTGTACATAAACGTGCCGCGTCGTTATGACCTACAGAATCTTACCCAAGCCGAGATGAATGAGCTTATCGAGGCAAAGGTCAGCAAAGAAGCAAATCGGTACATACATCGTTGGGAGGATGAAAAGATCTCGGTCGAGAATGCCCGCTGGGGGCCGGTCGTAAAATTCGGCAAAAAGATGATCTCACTCCCGAAAAAAGCCGACGGCACACGCCAAACAGCAGACGATGCCACGGCGTTAACCCTCGAACAGGTCAAGAAGCTTATCGAGGCGGAAGTGCCCGGAGCGTTCACGAAGAAGGCAAAGAAGGCGCCTGCAAAAAGAACTGCAAAGAAGAAAGGATAGGCCTCAGAAAGGCCTGAGATCTGTCCGTCTCGGGAAAACCGCAAGGTTAGACAGTCCTGTTTGATATTGCCAAACAGAAGACTCTGATTATAAAATGACTGTCGATAACGCCGACACAGGCTCTTCGCGAGAGAATCGAGCCCGCCGTTCGAGCATAAGCATTCCCAACGCCGATGAATGAAAACATACAATTTTTGCGTGCATTTTTGAAGAATCCGCTAAAAGTTGGGGCGATCGCACCGAGTTCGCCCGAACTTGCGGCACAAATGCTGAAGGGTTTGGAACCGGACGAAAATAACATAATTCTGGAACTTGGCGTCGGGACCGGGGCAATTACAAAATTCTTACATAACATCATCCCGAACCCGGAATCCTACCTCGGCCTCGAACTCGACCAAAAACTCGTCAGCACGATCACGCAAAAACTTCCCGGAATGAACATACTTTGCGGCAATGCAGCAGAGGCATACAAGATCCATGCCGAATCCGGGCTTGGCAAAGTTCGTTATCTCGTTTGCTGCCTGCCGTTCGTTTCCCTTCCGAAAGAAGTGAGCGAGGCGGTGCTTGCGGAGATCGAGAAATTCATGGCGGAAGGCTGTGAATTAAGACTTTTTCAATACGCTCACGGCTACTACCTGCCGCCGGCGATCCGGCTGCGCGAGTTCTTGCGCACACGGTACGGAAGCACGCGCCGCAGTCGTCTTGTCCTAAAGAACGTTCCGCCCGCTTACACACTGACTTGGTCAACGGTCTAACGCAAGCTGCAATAATCTTGAAACTTCCGTGCATCTCGCGCGGTATTAAGATATTGTAGATATTAACTGATCCACATTTTTAGACCACTTTAGGAGAAAAAGGGACAATGTTACGACGAAAACTCGTCGGAGCAGTGATCGTTTACGCATTTCTGCTCCCGACAACCCTGCTTGCGCAGGCGCCTGTTTACACTGCGCCGAAAGCAGATATCGACAAGATCAAAGACGAAGGCCTCAAGCATTCGCAGATAATGAATACGCTCAATTATCTGACGAACGTGATCGGCCAGAGACTTACCGCATCGAGGAACTTGAAGCACGCGAACGAATGGACGCGCGATACGCTGACAAAATGGGGACTCGAAAATTCGCATCTCGAAGCTTGGGGCCCGTTCGGCCGCGGTTGGGAGCTCGAGCGTTTCTCGGCTCAGGTAACATCGCCATACAGCTTCCCTGTTATTGCGTACCCGAAGGCATGGTCGCCGGGGATCGGCAGCCAGGCAATTATGCCCGTCGCTCCTGCCGTTAAAGGCAAGAAGAGCAAGGTCGCTGCCGCTCCTGCCGCGGCGCCTTCGACGACGATCACCGCTGACGTTGTCTATCTTGACGCGCACGACGAAGCAGGCCTTGCGAAGTACAAAGGCCAGCTTAAAGGAAAGATCGTCTTTATGTCCGGCACGCGCGAACTGAAGGCAGATTTTGAAGGAATGGGACACCGTTATAACGCTCAGGAATTGCTTGATATGGCGAATGCTCCCGATCCGGACGCTGCTGTCCGAGCGGCAGTACCGGCGACTTCACCGAATCAAGCAAATATGCAGGATCGCCTGAAGCGGTTCATCGACGGCATCAAGCGTGCCAAATTCGTCATCGACGAAGGCGCGGCAATGGTCGTTGACAATAGCTTTAAGGGATCGGGCGGCACGATCTTCGTTTCGGCGGCATCTGTCGCGGCGGACATTCCGGCAAACCCGATGGACTTCTTCTCGCAAAAGCGTCTCTCGGCATGGGACAAGGAAGCCGAAGCCAAAATGGTTCCGCAGATGACGATGGCGACAGAAGATTACAACCGCATCGTTCGTATGATCGAAGCCGGCGAGAAGGTCCAGATGACGATCGATCTCAAGGTAAAATATCTCGATGACGATCCGATGGTGTATAACACGATCGCGGAAATTCCGGGCAGCGACCCCGCATTGAAAGATCAGGTCGTGATGCTCGGCGGACATATGGATTCGTGGCATTCAGGCACCGGTGCCACGGACAACGCTGCCGGCGTTTCCGTCGCGATGGAAGCCGTTCGTATCCTAAAGGCTGCTGGCCTTAAGCCGCGACGCACGATCCGCATTGCTCTCTGGACCGGTGAAGAGCAGGGCCTTATCGGATCGCGCGAATATGTTACAAAGCATCTCGGCGAAATGAAGGGCGGCCGCAATATGTTCGGAATGCCGCAAAGCGGTCCGCAACCTAAGCCCGAGCTCATTAAAGGCGCCGAGTATGAGAAGATCTCTGCGTACTACAATCTCGACAACGGCACGGGCAAGATCCGCGGCGTCTATATGCAGGGCAACGAAGCTGCAAGGCCGTATTTCCGTGCGTGGCTTACTCCTTTCCTTGATATGGATGCAGCGACGCTGACGCTTTCGAACACAGGCGGTACGGATCACCTTTCATTCGATCGCATCGGCATTCCCGGATTCCAATTCATCCAGGATGAGGTCGAGTACGATGAGCGCACACACCACTCGAATCAGGATGTCTTTGACCGCATCCAATCGGGCGATATGATGCAGGCCGCAACGATAATGGCAGCTTTCGTCTATCAGACCGCTCAGATGGACGAGCGTTTCCCGCGTAAGGCTATGCCGAACTAAGGCGAGTCTTTCGCGCAACGAAAAGAAGATAGCTGTCCGCTGACCACAATTAGCTGACAGCTATTTTCCCTTTGCTCGACGGTGATTTTCGGTTACACTTTTCCGAGCCTCACTCTCAGCGATCAACACAAAAGTCTATGGATAACATTCAATTCCAAAGAAGCGCGATCGATGCGAGCAGCGCGTTCAGCTCTGCATGGGAACAGGTAAAGAGCAACTACGGCACATACCTAGGGGTTTCGCTTGTTGCGATGATAATGCTCGGTTGTCTCTCGTGCATAAGCTGGTTTTTGATGGGACCGGTTATGGGCGGTATCTTTTACCTTGCCACGAAAGGACAACGCGGCGAACCGGTCGAATTCGGAATGATGTTCGAGGGGTTCAAGAAGTTCGTGCCGCTAATGGTGATCGGTCTTATACAGGCCGTTCCGGGAATCGTTGTAACAGTGGTGCAGACCGGATTGAATTTTGGGCGTCTGGGCGTAATGCTCAGCAATCCGGAAGCAATGCGTCAGGCGCAGAGGACGGGTGAACTGGATGGCGTCGGAGCGGCCTTTTCAGTCGCGTTCCTTATGCTGTATATCGGGTTCATGGTGTTCAGTCTCGTTTGGTGGGCCGTTACCTATTTTGCGATCCCGCTCGTAATGGAATATGACCTTGGGCCTGTTGATGCGATCAAGCTTAGCGGACGGGCGGCATTCGCGAATATCGGCGGGTTGATCGCCGTTATTCTTTTTGGATTGCTTGCTACAATTATCGGCCTTCTTCTGCTGTGCGTGGGCGTTTTCCTTGTCTCGATGCCGATCATACTCGTTGCAAATGTGATCGTTTTTTGGCAGGTCTTTCCAAGACAAGATCGAGGGAATCAGTACTTTACCCCGCCGCCGCCGGGAACTTACGGATTTGGCAGCCCGCAGTATTAGAGAGCTTTCTCCATATAAATGACGCCGTCGTACGGATTATCGTAATAGGGCATGATCTCGGAAAAGCCGTGGGATTCATAGAGTTTCACGGCTTTGCTCATCTTTGGCGGGAATGTGTCGAGCCGCATCTTCTTGTGGCCGATCTTGCGGGCTTCGTCGATGAGTTTTTCAATGAGAGCGCTGCCGATACCGCCGCCGCGGGCAATTTCCCGCAAATAGAGCCGCTTCATTTCGCACACACCGTCTTCGATCTTGCGAAGGGCAATGCCGCCCGCGAGCACGCCGTCCTTGTAAGCTAAGATCAGTCTGCCGTCCGGCGGCTCATATTTTCCGGGAAGAGTTCGCATCTCTTCCTCGAAATTTTGAAAGCAGAGATCAAGCCCCAGCCATTTTTCGTATTCGCGAAAGATGGTGCGTGCGTCGTCAATTTGAGCCGGCTCTTCGGCAAGAACGAATTCGATCATTGAGTGATTCTAACAGCAGACAAACGCGCTCCCGCTGCCAAATGTTATAAACTTAATTCGTAATGGAACTTGCGGTTGAAAAATATAAAGTTAAGGACGAGCCGTTCTATCTGCCCGTTGGTAAAGAGGTAGAGCTTTTTGAGGCTTCGTATGCTGCGAAACTTCCGGTAATGCTGAAAGGCCCGACGGGCTGCGGCAAGACGCGCTTCGTCGAATATATGGCGCATCGGATGAAGCGTCCGCTAATAACCGTCGCCTGTCACGAAGACCTTTCTTCGACCGATCTGGTCGGCAGATTCCTGCTTGAAGGCAACGAGACCGTGTGGCACGACGGGCCGCTTACCGCCGCCGTGCGTGCCGGTGCGATCTGCTATCTCGACGAGGTTGTCGAAGCGCGAAAAGACACGGTCGTTATCATTCACCCTCTGACAGATGACCGCCGAAGGCTGCCGATCGAGAAACGTGGCACTGTGCTAGACGCGCCGCCGGAATTTATGCTCGTCGTCTCTTACAATCCCGGCTATCAGTCGATCCTAAAGGACCTGAAGCAATCGACGCGTCAGCGCTTTGTCGCGATGGAGTTCGATTATCCGGATGCTGATTCCGAAACAAAGATCGTCGCAAAAGAAGGCGGCGTTGACGTTTCGCTTGCCGCAGATCTCGTGAAAATCGGCGAAAAGGTGCGGAATCTACGTGGCCACGGCCTTGAAGAAGGCGTTTCCACACGGCTCCTCATTTACGCCGCGCAACTCGTCGCAAAAGGCATCGCACCAGTCGATGCGGCCGACGTCGCATTGTCTGCGCCGATCACCGACGATCGCGACCTGCAACGCAGCATCCGCGAGATCATTACAACGATCATCTGAGTGTCACGATAGATGGTAATATCTCCGTTACAGGATGGAAATATACATGACGAACTCACCTTCCCGGCGTGAATTCATACAGGTATTTGGGACGGCTGCTGTTGGAACACTGTTGGCGCCGAACGTCCTTTCTCAGCGACGACGACGCGGGAGTGCCGTTATCATCGGCGCAGGTTTCTCTGGGCTTGCAGCGGCGTTCAAACTTAAGAATGCGGGCTGGAAGGTAACGGTTCTCGAAGCACGGGATCGCGTCGGCGGCCGGGTCTATTCGCACCTCGATCCGAATACGGGCCTTGTCTGCGAACTCGGCGCCGAATGGGTCGGCGAGAGCCATGAGCGGCTCAAAGCACTCTGTCACGATTTCGAGATCCCGCTCCAGAAGCATCAGTTCGAGGATCGGCTTCTCCGCGACGGACGCATCTATAAGCCCGGCGAATGGGGCTTTTCTCCAAAGGCAAAAGCAGCGTTCGAGAAAGTTATCAAAGGTTATGACAAGCTGACGCTCGCGCAGCAACACCGGCTCGACAAGCAGGATTGGTGGGATTATCTCGAAAAGATCGGATTCAACGAAGACGATCTGCTCATCCGCGATCTGATGGACAGCACCGACTTCGGCGAATCCATCCGCCACGTCTCGGCATTTTCCGCGCTCGCCGAGTATGCCGAGTCCAGCCCGCACAACGAGATGGATTATAAGATGACGGGCGGAAATTCGCGGCTTGCCGCCGAGTTCGCAAAGCGGATCACGCCCGAGAATATTCGTCTTTCGACAAAGGTCATCTCCGTTAAGCAGCGTCGCGGTATCGTCACGGTCGAAACCGATGCGAACGGTGCGGTTGAGCAGATCAAATGCGATGCGGTGATCTGCACCGCACCGATCCAGAGCCTTCTGAAGATAAAATTCGACCCGCCGCTTTCGCCCGCACAGCAGAGCGCCGCCGAACAACTCGTTTACGCCCGCATAATGAAGAACAGCGTCGTTTACGACGAACGCATTTGGAAGGACGAGGACTTCTCGCTCGTCTCCGATCTGACGTCGCATTACTACTTTCACAGCACGCAGAACCAGGCCGGAAAGGCGGGTATTCTCACGTCTTACGCCATCGGCGAGAAGGCCGATGTGCTCGCGTCGCAGTCCAACGATAGGCGTATGCGTATCGTCGCGGGCGACCTCACGGCACTCGATCCGCGAGCCCCCGAGCTTGCGCAGCGGATCGTGTCCTACGCATGGCAACGCGACCCATACACGGATGGAGCTTACGCTCTCTTCAAGCCCGGCCAATGGTTCGGCATTCGGCCGATCCTGCAGCGACCGCACGACAAGGTGCTTTTCGCCGGCGAACACCTCGCCGACTGGCAAGGTTTTATGGAAGGCGCCATCGAAACCGGCGAAGCCGCCGCCAACGCCCTGCTTCACTAACGTTGCCGAACTGAATAGCGGCAAGCAAAATGGCGGCCCGCCCGCTGTCTAATGATGGTGGACATTAGATATCTGATTGTCGGCGGCTATGCCTATGCCGAACACGTCGAAGATCTGGACGCAGCTTCGCTCCGAGTCCCGACGCTGACAGCCCATTTTCCAAAGTTCGCTCGGAGCTCAAGTCTCCGAAAAATTTAACCAACATTTAAGATAGAGTTCACCTCGCGTTAACTTGCCCGAAGTATCCTTTCTTTTGCAGCAAGAAAAATTCGTTCAAGACTTCGAAACCCGAGAGTACGGCGTCTAGCGTGAATGACGCAGACAGCCAGTGCGTCCTCGGAGTTCGTTTCGGGCAAAAGAGGAACTCAAACAATGCGAAAAAAGCACTTTGTAACAACGATCTCTTCAATATTACTTTTCTTATTCGCGGTCAGCATGACCGCGGCACAATCTGACCAGCGGATCAGCGGCGTTGTTTCCGACGTAGCCGGAGCGGTCGTGCCGGGGGCGTCATTAACGGTCGTAAACGAACAGACTGGCGAAACACGCAACATCACTGCCGACAGCGACGGATCATATGTCGCGATCGGATTGCAGCCAGGAAGGTATAAGGTTACGGCTTCCGCCGCGAACTTTGAGCCCACAACACGTACGGGGGTTGAACTCCTCGTCGGCAGACCGCTAGTCGTGGATATCGTGCTTGCGGTGCAAGGCGTTGCCGCTGACGTGAATGTCCAATCGAGCCAGGAACTGATCGTGAACACGGCTTCGGCAACGATGAGTGCGAACGTGAACCGTCGCGAGGTCGACGGCTTGCCGATCAACGGCCGCCAATTGTCACAGCTCTACTTACAGGCTCCCGGAGCGCTCAATAGCGGAACCGGTACCTTCAGTGATATACGATTTTCGGGGCGTGCGAATCAGCAGAACGTCGTGCGTTATGACGGTGTCGAAGGCACCGCAATCATTGACTCGAGCCCGGGCAACTTGAACGGCGAAGTTCCGTCCCCATTTCGTCTGCAGTCTTCCTTAGAGAACGTGCAGGAGTTTCGGGTCGATTCGAGTAACTTTCCCGCCGAATACGGTACGGGGACGGGTGGCCAGATATCGGTCGTTACAAAATCGGGCGGTAATCAATTTCACGGTTCGCTGTTCGAATATATGCGTCGTGACCGGCTCGATGCCCGGAACTTTTTTGACAGTTCGAGAAGAAGCAAACTCTCGCTCGATCAGTTCGGTGGGTCGATCGGCGGTCCGATCATCAAGGACAAACTATTCTTTTTCGGCAGCTATGAGCAATATCGTGGCCGATTTGGATTGAATTTTGTCGAAGCAGCACCGAGCGTCAATGTCTCCGCGCTTTGCGCGCCGCCGATCGGTACGAATCCCAACGGCAAGAACTGTCAGGCCGGCGGATCGGGCGGTGTTGCGTCACCATCGCTGCAATATCTATCGGCATTCCGCTCGCCGGATGCACGCGTTGTCGAAGGCGCGACCACGGTTCCAGGATTTGAGATCCTGCAGTTGCAGGCCACCGAACGTACAGACGAACGGGCCATCGCAGCTCGCTTCGATTATCAACCGAACTTCAGAAACAAGTTCTATGTCAGATACTTTCGCGATCAGGGCAAGGACATCTCCCCCGAAGGTATCACCGGAAGGTCAGTAGCCATTGAGGCAGTGCCGCAGAACGGCGTGCTTGGCTGGCAATCGGTTCTAAAGGGAGACGGATCTTTGATCAATGAGTTTAAGATAGGCTTTAACGCCGCTCGCACACGCATCAATGGAACCGCATCGACCGTTAACGGCATCGACTTCTCGGCGATCACGCTCAATATCTCCGGCAACGTTGCAAATACGGGTATTGCCGGGCAAGGCACATCGACTGGCATTTCGATTCCCGGCGGTCTGGTGCGGGCGAACTCGGCGACAAACGGCCGCGGACAGCCATATACGCCGTACTCACTAAGCTTTATCGACAATGTTTCATACCTTCGCGGTGATCACTCGCTCAAATTCGGCGGTGAAGTTCGCCTTATAAGAATGTACACCGACCGTCTCGGCGGTACGACATACACTTTTTCTAACCTTGACAATTTTCTCACGAACACGCTCTCATCCGTTCAGTATCTTGGTGATTTGAGTGCTGCCTCGCCATTCAATAGCGGGCTTACGGGACCGCGTCTCGCTAAGCAGGAGTACTACATCGCATATGGGCAGGACGAATGGAGGATCACACCAAGCCTTACGCTCAGCTACGGCTTGCGTTACGAATATTACACTCCGCTTCGAGAAAGAAGCCACGGGCAGGTCCTCTTCGATGTAGCGACCGGTACCTTGCGTCCGTCAAGTGAAGCGGCATTCAAGTCGTCAAAAAACAACTTCGGTCCGCGAGTTGCGCTAACTTGGTCGCCTGATCGACACGGCATGGGGGTCTTCTCAGGCGGACGTACCGTTCTTCGCGGCGGCGCGGGGCTATTCTATGGGCCAGGCCAAACCGAGGATCAGATACAAGCGATCGAAAGTGATCGCCTCAGTTCGACG
This sequence comes from Pyrinomonadaceae bacterium, assembly GCA_035432765.1. Taxonomy (GTDB): domain Bacteria; phylum Acidobacteriota; class Blastocatellia; order Pyrinomonadales; family Pyrinomonadaceae; genus OLB17. The sequence goes on along the minus strand of DAORTR010000020.1, from coordinate 11,974 downwards.
ATCTCAAGCGGCAGCCTGCTGGCATTCCCTGCAAATACAGCGGCGATCGTCGCAAACTTTAACGCGAATCCGAATAATCGCCAGTATCAACCGCGCGCTTACGCCAGTGAATATCAAATACCCGAACGGGTGCTGCAATATACATTCTCTTGGCAACAGCAATGGGGCTATAACCTTGTCTCGACGATCTCGTATGTCGGTTCGCAAGGGCGGAATCTTTTCTTGAGAAGTGTAACTAACAAGATCCTGCCAGGTTCGGCGAGTGTATCGAATACCGCAACTGCATTTCCGACAGGGGTTGGCGTTATTAACCAAGTAAACAGCGCGGGCCAAGTTACGGGCATTACGACCGTGCGGCAGTTTGATATCCTCAACGACGCTGCAGCCTGCGGGGCCTTGATGACGAATCCGATCTGCAGGCCGTTTGCCGAGATCGACTACAAGACATCGGGCGGTGACGACCGATATAATGCCTTGCAGGTCTCGCTTCAGCGAAGCCTTAGCACAGGCCTCACAATGAATGCGCAGTACACGTTTGGGAAGAGCGAAGGCACGTCGGCCGGTTCGAACGAGGCGAGGACAAGTGCACAGCTCGATAGCTTCGAAGCCGACCGCGGCCGGAACAATTTCGACGTGCGACATACATTCAACCTCAGTGCCCTCTATGAATTACCATTCGGCAAACGCAAGAGATTTGACCTGGGCCAATTCGGCAATGCAATCCTCGGCAATTGGCAGGTTGGAACAATCTTAAACGCCCGAAGCGGAGTTCCGATCGAGGTCCTAATAACGCGGCCGGATGTTGTAGCCGTATGCCAACTCGCTGCCGGTTGTCCTAACGGATCGGGCGGCTTTTTTGCAAATGGCTTTGTCGCACAATTGCCGACATTCAACTCCTCATTCACGGCAATGCCCCTCGGATTTGCCGCGGTGGTAAATGCACCCGGCGGCGGTGCTTCGCGAAACGTCCGTCGCCCGAATATGATCGCCGGCGTTAGCCCTTTCCTCGGAAATGACCGCCAGTTCTTGAATCCTGCGGCATTCACGGCACCGGGTCCGGGCAAATGGGGCGATCTCTCTCGCAACGCTCTATCGGGCCCGAACTTTACACAAGTCGATATGGTATTTGCCAAGAAGATCAATATCGGAGAACGAGCGAACTTTGAGTTCAGGACAGAGATCTTCAACATCTTTAACCAAGCAAATTTCGCCAATCCAGCTGCAACCCTGTCGCTCGCGTTGCCGAGGCTCTCGTGCTCGGCAGGATGCACTACATATACGGCGACATCCGGTGCCAATGTCCTGCAACCCGACCAAGCCTATACGCAGGGTGCTGCTGGTTCGACATTCGGCCTTCTGCGATCGACGGTCGGTCGCACGGTCGGCTTAGGAACTAATCGTCAGGTTCAATTTGCGTTTAGGTTCAATTTCTAAAAGCGGTGATGCGCGGCGGAGCGATCGCGTCGAACCTGTTGCAACAAAAAAGAGAGGCGAGCGTTAGGCCGCCTCTCTTTTTTGGCTGTAGGTTGTAGAACCCGTGCCACACTTAAACTTTTACTATTTGGTAGCCGTGTTCTTTTGCGCTCGCGGGTCGTAGGGCGTTCCGAGATAACGCTTTACGGCGTCCTGAGCACTGTCGTAATCACTCGGGTCGGATTCGGCACGCTTGTACGCGGCTACGGCGCGGGTACGGTCGCCTTTGGCGTCATAGGCATTTCCCATCTTGATATTCGCCCAGACGGAAAGCCACGACGGATCGATGTTGCCGGAGGCAAGCGCTGCCTTAAAATTATCGATCGCGACATCGTAATTCCGCTGCTCGAGATAGAGAAGGCCAAGGTTGTAATAGACCCACGCGTTCGAACGGTCGAGCTTTAACGCGGCTTCGAACTGCGTCTGCGCCTCGGAATAATTCCCTTCTTTGAATTGCTCAATGCCGCGACGCGCGATCGCCGAAACGCGTAGGTCGCCCGATATCCGCAGGAGTTTATAGTGCGGGTCGATAATGACCTTGAGCGGTTTGCCGTCGGACTGGATATTGAAATCGGCGCTCGCATCCTCGACCTCAATGGTCTGGATCTTATTGCCCGAACTGCCTTCGCTCTGAAGCTCGATATCGACCGGCAGACGAAGGTTGTCGTAATTCTGTTTTACGGTTCCGCGCGTAACGAATTTACCGCCGCGAGTGCGAAGGATCTGATAGTCTGCCTCGAATTCCGGCACGCCCGTTCCCTCGACCCAGCGTGCGAAGAAATATCGCAGACTCTCGCCCGCGTCAGTCGATGCGAGCTTCTCAAAATCGTAGATCGACGCGCGCTTTCCCCGATACTGGAGAAGGAAATCACGCAGGATCTTTTCAAATTTATCCTTGCCGACCGTCTCGCGAAGCAAGCGAAAGACGAGCGGCCCTTTGCCGTACATAATGTATTTGTACGCAGACGATTGATCGTCGAGCGCGGCCGGTGCTCGCAGAAGCGATGCTGTCGGCTCGAATGTCAAGGCCTTTTCAAGCTGTTGTCGATGAAGTTCCTCGAGCTTTGGCCCGTCGAGCTTTGCTTCGCGCAGCGAGTAAGCGCTGTATTCTGCAAGCCCTTGCGAGAGCCATGCGTCGTCAAAAGATCTAAGCCCGACCGTCAGTCCCCACCATTGATATGCGGCTTCGCGTTGCAGGCGGTCAAGAGCAACCTCGCGGTCGCCCTCGAAATTGCGGCCCGCAACAAAGAGCGTCCCGATCGCCGAGTAATAATCAAGGCTCTCGTCGTCGATCTCGACCACGGTGTATCTATTTCCGAAAGACGCCTGCCCGAATCGTTTCGTGTATGCGGCAAGCGCGTTGCCGAGCGTCTCGGCATAAGCTTCGACGCGGTCGTCGTGGCCCGGCTGTGTCAGGAATCTGATCGCCGTCCCGCCGTATTTCAGATCACGAACGACATATTTGCCGTACGCGATATTCCCGATGAGTCCGGGCTGCGATTGTACAAATCGGAAGGTGCCGTTCGCGTTCGTTGCTCCTGCGGCGGTGTCGTCATAACCTACGACCTGATAGCCTGCGGGCAGCGAAACGCTTATATCGGCTGTGGCCGGATCTGCGGCATAATCGTGAAACGGGAACCAGCGTGCGGCATACATCAGGTAGCCGAGCTTATCGCCGATGAACGCAAGGCGCTTGTTGAGAAGCGGGCCGCCGGCAGGCGTGTCGAGCACTCCTGCGTATTTGAAACGCAGAGTAACGGGCGTGCCGCTTGCGATCTCCTGCCCCAGATCGATACGGACGCTAGGGCCGAGGTCGGACACGCCGGCCTGATCCTGCACGAATGTGATCGAGCCGATAGGAACCGGCGTCGGCGTTGGAGTTTGCCCTTTTGCCGGGCGTTTTGCAGGGCGGGGCGACGGATCGGCAGCGGACGTTGGAGCGTCAACGCGCGTGATCGACTCGACCTTGAGCGAACCATTCAGCTCAAAAACGACCGACCGAGTGTTCTCGAGCGGCGAAAAGCCGACATCGACCGTTGCCGAAAGATGGCGCGACGCCGGTTCGAGCGCGACCGTCATTTTGTAGCTCGTTACGTCAAACGGCGTGTGTTTTACGCTTTGTGCGAGCGTCGGTACGCTGCCCACGATCATGGCCGCCGCAATAGCGGTCAGATATCTAATCAACCTTTGCATTTCGTGTTAAACCGCAAAAATAAAGCTTCTAATGTTGCGTTGTTTAAGATGATTTAAATTTCGATTTCGTTTGCCCGGCTCAAAAATCAAGGCGCCGGTGCGATATAGATCGGATTCGACATTATCCAAGGCATCGCTTGGAAGGAGCTCCCAAGGCCTTCGCGATAGACCTCAACGCGGTAAACTCCCGGCCCGTCCGGCTTGAACTCATAATGATCGCTACCGGAATTATCCGCCGCTTTTTGGCCATTCTTATATAGAACTACGCGGCTTTTGAGCGGAATATCGACCGTCAGCGCGGCGACCTCTGCAACCGAAGCGCGTTCGCCCATCGTGCGGTCGGCAAAACGAAATCTAAACCCCGAAGTGTCACCAAGCGCATCTATTCCAACAAATACGCGGCCATCCGAGATAGCGGCAAGCAGAGATTCCTGCGTCAAGGGCGTTCCTTTCGGAATAAGCGCGTGAACCTGCATTATCCTGAACATACGCTCGTACGGGTCGAGTTTTACGCCGAAGAACCGATGTCCCGTCTCGTCGCCGAGCAGATAGAACCCGATATTCGAATGTGCGTCGGTGCCGGCGAACAGCGTCGCTCTGTCAGCCTCGGCGTAGGTATCGAATTTTGCGAGATTCTCGTCCGGCCTCGTGAAAGAGCGTGCAAAAACAAGCTCCGGATAGCTCGAACCTGACCAGAGCAGGTCAAAAAGTGCTGTAAAGCGGTTAATATTCTTTGCCGCCGTATGGAGGTTAAAGACCTCGACGCCGTCGATATCGGCCCGCCAGGAGTGAAATCTTTCGGGATACGTAACGAGAGCTAACCGCCGCTCATCGTGCAGTTTTTTCACGACGTCGCGAGTGGAAAGCCGTCGTAAACCCGCGGCATCGGCGCTTCCCGGCACCATCAGCATTCGGTCGTCGTCCGAGGTGTCGATCTCGTTTCCTGCAACAAAAAGTGTGTTTCCGTGAAAGCCGCTGAGCGTCAACGCAGACGTGTCGTAGCTGTCCGACCAATGCTCGGTCATCACGACAAAATTCAGGCCGACCGCATTCGCTCCGGCGATCAACTCGTCGAATGTCGCCTTGCTGTGCCCGCCGATCGCGGAATGGGCGTGGATCACGCCACGGTATTCATCAAATTTCGTATCCTCGACCTGATGCCGTGCGGCATTGTCCGCCGCGATCTGATCCGCGACGCGCCCGATCACATATCGCCTGTAAGCAAAAGGCACCTGCGAGAGGACGACAAGCACCACGACGGCGATAAGAATGCGTTTGAAAAGTTTCACGTCTTACGATAGAAAATCCACTGAGACCGCTCGTTCGGCGAGTTTCTTACCAAGTTCGCCTACCTTTTGATGTTCGGGATGAACGGTGTATCGATCGAGCGCGTCGCGGTCGGCGAAAGTTGCGACCAAGCCCGTATCGAATGATCGGTCGAGCCCGAGGATGTCGCGTCCGACAGCGAACGTCTCGATCTCCGGGATAACGCCGACGAGAGCATTCAAGGTCGCGATGTGTGATTCCCTTTCGGCCACCGAAGCCTCGGTCTTATATTTCCAGCAAACGATGTGTGTGAGCATAATATCCAAAGTGGGGAAATTTTAAGTTCTTCTGTTCGTTGATTTTACCGAACGTTTGTGGAAAACTTGAAACGCTAAAAAACGATGCCCGCCATCGACCCTGCGGCCAAGAGCCGCAACCGGAAGAAAATAGACACTGTACGCCCGACAACCGCATGCCCGGTATGCTCCCGCGACGCTCGCGGCGAGTGGACCTCGCTTGAGAGTTTGCCGAAGGACATCGCGAAACTTATCCGTGCGAACGCACCGGATGTCGGTGATTTTTCGGCTGTCTGTACGCGTTGCGCAGATCTTTTTACGCGCGCAAAGGACGAGATAATCAAGGATGCCGCCGTCCAAAAAGACGGTTCGCACGTCTTATCGACGCCGCTTAGGCTCGACGCCGACGCGAGATATACCGGCAAGGGCGTTACGATCGCGTTCCTCGATTCCGGATTCTACCCGCACGTCGATCTGACGACGCCCGAGAACCGCATAATCGCGTACCGCAATCTCCTAGACGACGACGGCGACCTTACGACGCTCTTCGAACCTGACGTTGCGAGCTGGCATGGGATGATGACGTCGGTCGTAGCCGCGGGGAACGGTTCGCTCTCGAACGGCTTTTATCGCGGAATAGCTTCCGGAGCCGAGGTCGTGCTCGTAAAACTCGCGCGGACGGGCCGCATCTCGGATCAAAATATTCTCGACGGCCTGAATTGGATCCTCGAACATCGCGAACAGTACAACATCCGGATCGTAAACATTTCCGCCGGTGGCGACGGCATTGCGAGCTATCTGCACGATCCGGTATCGCAAGCGGTCGAGGAATGTTCGCGGGAGGGTATTTTGGTCGTCTGCGCCGTCGGGAACGCAGGCCACATTCCCGGCCATCCCGTAGTACCGCCGGCAAGCGCACCGTCGTGCATCGCCGTCGGCGGACTCGACGATCACAATTCACTCAATCGGGCGCGTCGCGGAATGTATCGCTCGTCGTACGGACCAACCGTTGACGGTCTTCAGAAACCGGAGGTGATCGCTTCCTCGATCTGGGTTCCAGCCCCGATACTTCCGAATACGCCGACCGCCGCACAGGCAGAATTACTGAGCCTGCTGGACAGCGCACCTGACGAAGAGCTTTACGAGATCCTAGAAAAATATCCGGGGATCGACCCCGAACTCGATGCAGCGGCAGATCGCGAACCGCACAGCATACGTCAGATCATCACTCTAAAGATCCGCCGCGAGAATGTCATCACCGCTCACTACAAGTATGTTGACGGAACGAGCTTTGCCGCGCCGATCGTCTCTTCGGTCGCCGCACAAATGATCGAAGCCTCGCCGGAACTCACGCCTTCCGAGGTCAAGAATATCCTTATTTCGACGGCCGAACGCCTTCCGCACTACGAGGTCGATCGACAAGGCTGGGGCGTTATCGACGCGCGCAAAGCCGTTGAAGCCGCGATCGGCAATTAACCACAGAGCACACAGAGAAGCTCGATACTAACGGTCGTCGTTCGCCGGATTTGGCGTCGGACGCGGGCCCTGTCGAGGCGTCGGTGAAACGCTTGGTCGAGGCGTTACTGACGGCCGCGGTGTGGGCGAACGCGTCGGCATCGGAGTTTCGTCAGGCTCTTCGGTCGGGCTCGGTGAAGGTTTTGGCGTCGGGGTCGGAGTCTTTACATTGGCGTTTGCGTTGACGTTGAGATTGGGCGACGGCATCGGCGGCATCGCGTTGAAATTGAAATTCGAATCAAAGCCCACGTTCGAATTCAGGTTCGCATTCTGATTCGCGAAGATAGAAGAATTCGCGTTCGCATTTGCCGCAGGCGTGTCGCGGCGCAGGAACGAATAGAGTACGGCACCGGCAGCGACGACCAACAATGTGCCGATGACGGTCAGCACGACCGTCTTCATCGTATTCGGCGGCGGCGGAGGGTAATAGCCTTGCGGACGCTGCTGTACGGGGCGAACTTGTTGTTGAAAAGGCTGCTGAGGTTCGGGATTTGTCGAGATCACGATCCGCTCGCCGGAACGCGGCGGCGGAACGGCGGCATTTAGTTCCTCTATTGACGGCGGAGGTGGCGGAACGTTCGCGGCAGGAGTACCGCCCGGCCGGCGAACAACTGTAACCTCGCCCGCGTCATCATCATCTTCTTCGAGCGGTTCGAGAGGCTGGCTCGGTCGCGGCAAACTCTCACTCGGCAATGCCGAGAACTGCGGCTCCACATCCTCGATCAGCGGCGTTCCGTCTTTCGTGCAAAAGCGGATCACTTCCTCGTCATACGTCGCATCGCAATTCGGGCAGTGTTTCATAAGATCGAACTTCCTGAAAATGTCTCAAACTCGTGAAATTTTAACACGGAACGACGGTCTATTGCTTATCCGCGAAGGTGCCGCACTTTTTTGTTTATCGATTGCCCTTCGGGTTGTTATAATTCTAATCTTTCGATGATGAGATACGAATATAGGTTGAAAGCGATCTTGCCGGCGTTATTCGCGATGCTGTCGCTGCTTGCGCTCACAGCGCCGACCTGTCTTTGCGCGCATCATGAAGAAAAGGGTGCGGCCGTTTCCTGTCACGGCGAATCGCACGAAACTGCATCAACTCCTGAAGGCATTGCGGTCGAGGGCGACTGCCTCTGCATTTTCGCGGAAAGGCCGAGTGCGGCAGACAAATCGACGCCGGAAAAGGTTACGAAAGAGGCCGCTGTTCTGGCCTGGACAATCGCGTCTATCAACGGGCCGGCGCTAGATCGGCAGATCTCGCTTCGGCATGGTCGATCGCTAAACCTCAAACTCGATCTGCCTGACCTTGCACGCTTTCATTCCCGCGGCCCGCCCGCATAAGGCTCGTAGAATTCAACAACCTGCGATTTTTTTGCGCGCCCTGCAAGTTTTCCTGCGGCGTGTCCGGTTCCGGACGGAAAATGTCCGGATGGCCTTATATTTTCCATTTGGGAAAGGGAGTTTTTAGAAGTGAAAAAGATACTGCTATTTGCCTTGGTCGCGATCGCATATGCGACAACTGCGTTCGCACAGCACGAGCCTTTCAAACTCGTATCTAGCGTCGCGACGACGGTCACCCTTGATGACCTGCTCGCGGCCGAAAAAGCACGCGACCTCGGCGTGAAGGGCGAGGGAACGCTTACGTTTACACAGAAAGAGATCCGGCTCATAGTTGCGACCGGCCCCGAAAGCGATATGTTCTCCTACCGCATACAAGGAATGCGGAATCCGACATTGAACGTACCCGACGGTGCGGTTCTGAAGATCCTTTTTGTGAACAAAGATGCCGATATGCCGCACGATCTGCGGATCGGGCACGTAATGGGCGAATTCACCGCCGACCCGGCACTCGCGATGACCGCCGGTTCCGCAAAACTCGATCCGGCGGGCGGCGTGAAGACTTGGCACGCTGAGGAGATCGTCATTCAGGCGAATAGCTCGGGCGCATTCAAATATTTTTGCAGCGTGACGGGACACGCCAAAGGCGGAATGTGGGGGACGATAAATGTCGGCGTAAAGAGCGACAAGACGCCCGCCGGCCACGATCATCAGATGATGATGTCGAGTGCCGATAAGAAGGCGGCGAGTCCGGCGCCAACGCCGGTCGATCCGCACAAAGGCCATCATCCCGCACCCGCCGAAACTCCAAAGCCGAAGCAGGATCACACAGGTCATGATATGTCCGGAATGGGCGGCGACAAGCACGGGGATATGCAGATGTCATCGACGGTGAATATCGGCGAGCCAATGAGCCGTGAGAGTTCCGGCACGGCTTGGGTGCCGGATTCGACGCCGATGTACGCCTATATGAAGCATTTCAAGGACCGCGGAATGTTTATGTTGATGGGTTCGGCATTTTTGCGATATACGACGGTCGGATCTTCCCGGGATGTCTCCGTCGCGGGCAAAGGTTCGCGTTCGCGTTTCGACGCGCCGAATATGCTGATGATGATGTATTCGCGTCCCGCCGGTAAGAACGGCCAGATCGGCATTCGCACGATGTTCAGCCTCGATGCCCTGACGCAGCGCGGCTACGGCTATCCGCTGCTTTATCAAAGCGGCGAACAATTCCATGGCCAGGCGATGCACGATCGGCAGCATCCGCACGATCTTGTATCGGAACTCGCATTTACGTATTCGTACAAATTCGACGACAAACGTTCGGTTTTTGTTTATGCAGGATTGCCAGGCGAACCGGCGCTCGGCCCCGCGATGTTCATGCATCGAGCCTCGGGTGCGAATAACCCGGACGCGCCCGTCTCGCACCATTGGCAGGACGCAACTCACATCACTTGGGGCGTTATTACCGCCGGCGTTTCTTTCGGCAAAGTTAAGCTCGAAGCGAGTGCCTTCAACGGTACTGAACCCGACGAAAATCGCTGGGCGTTCGACAAGCCGCGTTTGAACTCGTTCAGCGGCAGGATCTCGTGGAACCCGACGCGCGATCTCTCGTTCCAGATCTCGCACGGATATTTGCGAAACCCCGAGCCGCTCGAGCCGGACCTGAAGATACTTCGCAAGACGACCGCGTCGGCGATCTACAATCGTCCGTTCGGTAAGGACAAGAATTGGGCGAGTACGTTCGTCTGGGGTCAGAATTACGGAAACGGCGAACGCTCGAACGCCTTTCTCTTTGAGAGCAACTTCGATTTCCAGAAGAACGCGGTCTTTGGCCGACTCGAACGTGTAGAAAAATCGGCCCACGAACTCGTGCTCGATGATTCATATCACGGTCCGATGTATTGGGTAGGTGCGTACTCCGTCGGATACGTTCGCGACATCTATAGCCAAAAAGGCGTTGATGTGGGCTTGGGCGGAATGGTAACGGCCAACTCGAACCCGGCATCGCTCAGGCCCGTTTACGGCGGAACGCGACACGGCGGCTGGCAGCTATTCATTCGGATCCGCCCGTCAAAGGTTCGATAGAAGCCTTTGCTCTTCCTTCCTTGCGTCTCTGCAGGAGGAAAGCGAAGATCGCTCCCCGCAGAGCCTTAGAGCCGTAGAGGAAGGGAAGTTTTCGCGGTCTCTCGTTAAGCCGCGGCGCTAAATGTTAAACTCTATCCAATAGGCGAAAGCCCGCGGCTTTTGCAAAAAGGAGCACGAAACTTTATGAAGCTACCAGGCGGAATGGACCTTGGTTCAATGATGCGGCAGGCTCAGCAGATGCAGGAGCAAATGAGCCGAGAGATGAAAAATTTAGTCGTCGAGGCGGCGGCCGGCGGCGGTGTCGTAACGGTCAAGATGCGCGGCGATTTTGAGGTGCTCGGTGTAACGATCTCGCCCGACCTTATCAAAGACGGCGATGTCGAAATGATACAAGACCTTACGGTGGCTGCTCTAAACGAAGCACGCCGTAAGGTCGAGGAATCGCTCAAAGGCCAACTCGGCGGAATGCTTCCGCCAGGAATGGCCTAAATTCGAAATGCGGATCATCCGGCTTAGCGGGTTATAGATCGGAAATATGCTTGATTACTCAGAGCCGGTCGCCAAGCTCATCGACGAATTCAAACGCCTGCCGGGCATCGGCGGGAAGTCCGCACAGCGGCTTGCATTCTACGTGCTGCGGCAGCCGCAGCCGGACGTAGAGACGTTCGCCCGCGCTCTCTTAGAAGTAAAAGAGCGGATCGTTTTCTGCTCTGTCTGCAATAACTTGACGGATGTCGATCCGTGTCTATACTGTGCGAATCCGAAACGCGACCGCTCGCAGATCTGCATCATCGAAGAACCTTATAACCTTGTCGCCGTCGAGAAAACGCGTTCATACAAAGGCCTCTATCACATCCTGCACGGATCGCTTTCACCGATCCGCGGCATAGGGCCGGACGAGTTGATGCTCAACAATCTTCTTCCGAGATTGCGGCCTGAGAATAACGATGGGGTCGAGGTAAAAGAGATCATCGTCGCGACGAACCCGACGACCGAGGGCGAGGCGACGGCAAATTATATCGCGCGACTTTTAAAGCCTTTGGGAGTTCGCGTAACACGTATAGCGATGGGAATGCCGGTCGGTTCGGACCTCGAATTCGTTGATGAGGTAACGATGGACAAGGCGCTGACGAACCGGCACGAGATATAGAAATTTACGAATAACTGGCTGACAGTTGATCGTCAACTATCAGCCATTCAACCCTAATAACGTACTTTTTCCTCGCCGGCGTCCGAGGCGCTTCGGGAACTTTTCCACTCTTCTTCCGAATCGTAAAAATTCACAGCAAAACTAAGAAGTGACTTTGCCGGAATGCCGTCGTATTCATTCGGCGCGTCGTCGAATTTTGCGATCGTGCCGATTCCGATGACCTCTGTCCCGAGTTCTTTTACGAGGGCGATCGTCTCGTTGATCGCACGGCCGGAGCGGTTAATGTCGTCAACGATGATCGCGGGATAAACCTCGTATTCGGACAGGAACTGGCGAAATTGCCGCGTGCCGTTCTCCATCTCTGCCCAATATATCTGCTGCGCGCCCAAGGCTTCGCGTACGCCGAACGCGACAATAATGCCGCCCGGGCTCGGGCTGATGACCGAGACTTTCGGCAGACGGCCTGCGATCCCCTTTTCCATACGGAAAAGCCGGCTCAGGGCGACGGAAAGAATGCGTGCATTATCGTAATAACGAAAGGCGAGCGGCATCTGAAAATAGTGCGATGCGTGCTTTCCGTTCGGATAAATAAAGTGGCCGCGGCGGTACGCACCTGTTTCGATCAGGATCTGCATCACATCTTCTGGCGGCGGAATAAGGT
>DAORTR010000019.1:0-28490 GCA_035432765.1 Pyrinomonadaceae bacterium | reverse complement strand
ATTCGGGTCACTTCGCGAGAAAAATAGCGACTCTTCAGGCCGCGCGGTGAGATCGAATTGTGTGGTCATTTATGAGGATTATATCACGCTGCCGGACGAAAATAGGCCTCTGTTCGCCAGCAGACGGAAGAAAATGGTACACTCGAAGAGAATTAGGTCCTGACAAATGACCGCGGGCTCAATGCTTTCCCCTTCAAAGGTCCGCCTCTCTTCCCAGACAATTTAATTTAGAGGAGACTGATATGAAGAAATTTACGCTTCTTGCGATGCTGTTTTCGTTCTTTGTGGTTGGATTCATACTTACCGCTCCGCAAACCGCATCTGCTCAACGGTACTATAGGAAAGTCCAGCGGCACGGCAGAAACTATTGGGTTCCGACTCGAAAGCCAAGCTTTTATCGGCGCCACAGGAACGTGATCAATATCGCGGCGGCGACCGGCGGCGGCGCACTTCTTGGCGGGATCATTGGCGGTCGAAAGGGAATGTTGATCGGATCGGGCGTGGGGGCCGGCAGCGGAGCGCTTTACACCTACGTTCTAAAGCCGAAAAAGCGTCACTACAAGAAGATCCCAAGGCACTATCATCGGCAATACAGGCGCTGGTAATACGCGCGATCGTGCATTCACCAAGAGTGAATAATTGACACGGATGCAATTGCGGTTGCATCCGTTCGTTCGTTCGAAAGCAACAGGTCAAAATTGAGATTTTCGAAGTGGCGGTCAACGTTTTCGAGTTTCACGCTTTACCCACCAACTTGTGATGAGCGGTAGGAGAATAATCTGGCCGACCGCGGCCGGGATGCCGGGCAAGAGAGCGGCCTTTGCATACTCGAAGAATGGCTGGGCGACAGCCGCAGTTGCGAGAACGATCGCTAAAAAAACGAGCCTGCCGCCGACTATCGCGAGGGCTGTCGAAGCAAAGCCGTTAACCCGTAGCTTTTGTCGAAAGAGGCCTGCGAGACTGCCGTACGCAGCTAGTTCGAGCGTCATCGACGGCAGGATATGCGGCAATGGATGGCCGGAGATCATAAAGCTTACGACCGGAGCAAGTGCGCCAACGATGAGGCCTGACCGCCACCCGTAACAAAGGCCTACGAGAATGACGGGCCAGTGCATCGGAAGAATCTGTCTTACGGGCAAGCCTGCGGCGTGAGAGGCTGCCGGCAAAAGGAATGCAGCGGCAAGCAGAAGAAACGCTTGTATCGAAATGGCACGCGGTTTGAACGCAGGCAGTGTCGTCAGTTGAACGCCGTTGGCAGCAACAATCTCCATGAAATTGATAGTAGCAACCATCGGTAGGAGCATTCAAGCCCATCTCGTTGGGCGGCGATCGTTCGAAAAGATCGAGTGCGATCGCATTGTCTTAGTTTTGTAAGATGACGGAAAAGCTATTGATACGAGCCCACCAGTGCGTGTATGGTCTAGAAATGAAAGTTCTCTTCGCCTACCCAAAATTTCCCGACACGTATTGGAGTTTTCATCACGCCTTGTACTTTGAAGGAAAGAAGGCGGCCTTCCCGCCGCTTGGCTTGATGACGATCTCATCGATGCTTCCTTCCGACTGGGAACGCAAGCTTGTGGACACGAATGTTACCGAGCTTACAGATGCCGACATCGAGTGGGCCGATATGGTTTTTTCAAGCGCGATGATCGTGCAGAAGGACTCGCTCGAGGAAATTGTAAACCGAGCGGGGAAGTTCGGAAAGCGGACCGTCGTCGGCGGGCCGTATGTTTCGACCAGCGCCGAAAAGCTGCCGGATGCGGATCATATTTTCGTCGGGGAAGCCGAGGATACGTTTCCCGAATTTCTTCGCGACCTCGAACTTGGTATCCCGCAAAAGGTCTATAAGGCAGAGACACGACCTTCGCTCGATACGACGCCTCCGCCGGACTACAGCCTTATCGAGTTATCGAATTACAGTTCGATGAACCTCCAATATTCTCGTGGGTGTCCGTTCAATTGTGAATTTTGCGACATTATCGAGATATACGGCCGCGTACCCCGGACAAAATCGCCCGAGCAGATGCTGAACGAACTTGATCATTTGCGAGAAGCAGGTTGGCGCGGGCCGGTTTTCATCGTTGACGATAATTTCATCGGCAACAAAAAGAATGTTCGGTTCTTGATGCCGAAACTGATCGAGTGGAACGAGAAGAACGAGTATCCGTTCTCATATTTCACGGAAGCAAGTTTGAATCTAGCGGAGGATGAAGTGCTGCTCGATCAGATGCGGACCGCCGGCTTCAGCCGAGTATTTGTCGGCATCGAAACACCTGTGGAAGAGAGCCTTAAAGAGGCGCAGAAAACACAGAACACAAAACGCAGTCTTATAGATTCGATCCGAAAGATCCAGCAATATGGCCTCGAGGTGATGGCTGGTTTTATCGTGGGATTTGATAACGACCCTGAGGACATCTTCGATCGACAGATCGACTTTATTCGCAACAGCGCGATCCCGCTGGCGATGGTCGGTTTGTTGTCGGCTCTCCCAGATACCCAGCTTTGGCGCAGGCTCGAACGGGAAGGGCGTCTTGTAGGGTATCATTCGGGCAATAATTCGGATTGCTCAATAAACTTTGAGCCGAAGATGCCGCGAGAGCGTCTAGTCGAGGGCTTCAAGACCGTACTCTCGAACATCTACAGCCCGAAGGAGTACTATGCGAGGGCCCTAGCGTGCCTTTCTCATTTTGGCGAACAACGGCGCGATCCGCGCCGTTCGAATTTGCGCGCTGATCTAAGGACACTTTGGCGCATCATTTCAATGCTCGGTATCCGCGATAGAGAACGGCTTATGTTCTGGAAATACTGCTACAAGCTCTTGACCGCGCATCGCCGCGAGATAAAGCACGGATTGACCCTCGCGGCAATGGGATACCATTTCCGCGTGATCACCGAACGAGCCTGCGGCTCGGGCTTAAGCTGATTTCCGCATCATCCGGCATCCGAACGGCAAGTGGCTGGCATTTGCGGTGTTCGTCATAAACTCCGAATTTGCGGCGCGACGAAAGGGGCGATCGAGCCTGTTTCAAAAGGCCGCTGTTCTCGGTTATTTGTCACAGCAGATGCAGGCGTGAGATTCGCGGTTGATAGCCTCGAACGCTTCGTCCCAGCGGGCGCGTATCGGTTCGCGGTCATTTGAATCAAAATATTCGTTGATCGCCTCGACGACCTTCAGCTTATCCAAATTCGGTAGGTCTAAAAAGACGTGCATTATGATGGCGATATTTTCGTTCATTATATTTGGTATTTGCGCCTCAATATAGATTTGAGGCCAAGCAATATCACACTTTCTGCGGGAGCAGCTTCTATGAAAGTTCGTCCAAGAGCGGATCCGCCAAATTTACTCAACTCATCGGCACGCGGACATTGTTCTTCTTCGCGAATTCCATCGCTTCTTCGTAGCCTGCATCGGCGTGGCGTATGACGCCCATGCCGGGGTCGGTGGTCAGGACGCGTTCTATGCGGGCGGCGGCTTCGGGCGTACCGTCGGCTACGATGACCTGGCCTGCGTGGAGCGAATATCCGATACCGACGCCGCCGCCGTGATGGAGCGAGACCCAAGTTGCACCACCCGCGACGTTTATCATTGCGTTCAGATAGACCCAATCGGCTATGGCGTCGCTGCCGTCCTTCATCGACTCTGTTTCACGATTGGGCGACGCGACGCTGCCGCAATCCAGATGATCGCGTCCGATCACGATCGGCGCTTTGAGTTCGCCGGACGCAACCATCGAGTTGAGTTTCAGTCCGGCTTTCGCGCGCTCGCCATAACCGAGCCAGCAGATACGTGCCGGTAGGCCTTGGAATTCAACATTTTCCTGGGCCATCGTGAGCCAGCGGCTTAGGTGATCGTTGTCGGGAAAGAGGTTCATCATCGCCTCGTCTGTCCGGTAAATGTCCTCTTTGTCTCCCGAAAGAGCGACCCAGCGAAACGGGCCTTTACCCTCGCAAAAGAGCGGGCGGATGTAGGCCGGAACGAATCCCGGATATGCGAACGCGTCCGCAACGCCGTTATCGAGAGCCCGCTGCCGAAGGTTGTTGCCGTAATCAAAGACGACCGAACCGCGACGTTGAAATTCGAGCATCGCTTCGACGTGACGTGCCATCGAATCCATCGCGGCCTGCTCGTATGCGGGCTGATCTCCTGTGCGGAAATCGGCCGCAGCCTCGACCGTGTATCCGACCGGAATGTACCCCATCAGGACATCGTGCGCACTCGTTTGATCAGTTACGACATCTGGCAAGATCCCGCGTCCGAGGAACTGCCAATGGACCTCGGACGCATTTCCGAGCAGTGCGATGGAAAGCGGCTTCTTTGCGGCGACGGCCTCTTTGGCGAGAGCGATAGCGTCGTCAATGTCCTTTGCCGCGATATCGACCTGCTTGAGCTGCAAACGTCGTTCGATACGCCATGGATCGACCTCGACGAGAATGGCAACGCCGTTGTTGAATGTTACGGCTTGAGCCTGAGCTCCTCCCATTTCGCCGAGTCCGGCGGTGAGGACGAGTTTGCCTGAAAGGTCTCCCCAACCGTGCTGACGTGCCAATGAAGCGAATGTCTCGTACGTGCCCTGCAGAATTCCCTGAGTGCCGATGTATATCCACGAGCCTGCGGTCATTTGGCCATACATCATCAACCCTTCGCGTTCGAACTTGTCGAATTGCTCCTGAGTCGCCCAATGCGGAACGATGTTCGAGTTCGCGATCAGCACGCGCGGAGCGTCAAGGTGCGAACGAAAAACGCCGACCGCCTTGCCCGATTGGACGAGGAGCGTTTCGTCCGGTTCGAGTTCTTTCAAGCTCTTTAGAATGGCGTCAAAGCTCGGCCAATTCCTCGCAGCCTTGCCGCGGCCGCCGTAAACGATAAGGTTGTCGGGATCGAACGCAACGTCGGGGTCCAGATTGTTCTGGATCATTCTATATGCAGCTTCGATCAGCCAGTTCTTGCACGTCAATTCGCTCCCTGTTGGAGCGTGTATCTCTCTTTTCATTGGTGGTATGCTCGGGCTTTTCATCTATAATAGCTTCAATTTCCTTTAAGTTAAATTTGGCAACTCCCGAATATGAACAAAGATCAGGTGGCTAGTTGCCCTTCGGGAAAAGCGTGCTTTGCACGCGGCAAGAATTTAGCTACGCACGGAGCGGAGCGGAACGTGTAGATCGGCGAGTTAATTTCCAACGGAAGCGTGCCTTGCACGCGACAGAGGCGTTTGTCGGCGCGAGCCGCCTCCGAGGTGGCGATGATGATGGACGGTGCTACAAACATTTGGCTCCTAACGGAGCCGATGCGTCGGCTTAATGTTGTGTGAGGCGAACGCTGAGCCCTTACTGACGTGCGGGCTACTGACACGTGCGGGCTACTGACACGTGCGGGCTACTGACACGGCCTATGTGGTCTTTGCATTTAAGAACGGATCCGGCAGAGTCGCGGAGCCGCAGAGGAGGAGCGGACGACGGCGTTTGAGGGTCCGACGGAAGAATGAAGAGCGCCGAAAATGTCTCTTGACAGGTGTGTTAGTATTGTAAATAAGGCAACACGTGTTGTGTCGCCCGATATTGGAAAGGCCGGCCGCCACGAGGACGATACAGGCCAATACACGCGATCAAATTCGTTTTACTATTTACCGAAATGTTGTGGATAAGCCGCGTAAAAATAACGCGCTTACGGATGGTAAGGTGCCCACGGACCACTCGGTCTTCTTTTGTTTATTTAGATGTTCTATTTTTGGTCAAATATCTTGTACAGATCATTTTGTCGGCTTTTAACTCCGCCTTTCGCATTTACTTGTTAAGGGGAGGAAAACGTTTCAAGGAAGGGTACAGAATCCTGCTATTTAGCAAGACTTCCTTGAAAGTAGGGAAAAATTATGGCCGTGAATTCAGCGTTTAAGGACTGGCAAGATTGGGCAACTACGGATTGGCGGGAGTTCGCTATCTTTTTCAGCAAGAAATGGGGTGTTGAAGCATTTTCGAAAGCAGAAGCCGAGTTTGCTAATCAAATGAACTTAAAGAGCCAATTCTTCGCTCAACTAACGGATTTCGGCGTTGGGAAGCTAATGGAAGCCGGAGTAGGCGGCATGCTCGCAAACGTGTTTTCGATCGGAGACATTCTCTCCAAGCTTGCAGGAATCGGCTATGTCGCTTCTTGGAATATGATCCAGGGCCGCACGCGTGAGAATCCGATCAAGCTGATCGGAACGTCGGTGTTCTCGGACGAATACACGTTTGATGAGGGAAAGTTGAAGGATTATGTTCAATTTATTCTCTACTGGTATCCGCGAGATCTGCAGGCCGGTTTCTTTGGCTTTCGCTACGGCGGTCCGGACTCGTTGAGAGTCTCGAAGGAACTGCCGCCGCACCTGCGACAACGACGGCGGCGGTAGGTCATCCGGGCACCGGTGTCCGCGTCTCGAATCGATGGTCGATCCGTGTTAGGCTTAAATACCAAATCAGGCTATTTGAGGTCAATTATGAGGAAAATCCATCATTGGTTATTGGCCGCTGTGGCGTTCGGCACTTTCGGCGGTACGATCTGCGCGCAGACGGTGTCGCCGCCGGCAGGCTACGATGCCGATCTTGCAAAGAAACTCGGCACCGATGAGTACGGAATGAAGATGTATGTACTATGCATCTTGAAGACCGGGCCGAGCGACGCGAAAATTAAAGGAAAGGATCGCGACGCTGCGTTTGCCGGGCACATGGCGAACATCGGACGGTTGGCGGACGAGGGAAAGCTAGCTGTTGCGGGACCTTTCGAAAAGAACGATCTTGCGTACCGAGGCCTTTTCATCTTCAATGTATCGACGGTCGAGGATGCAAAGAAGCTCGTTGACACGGACCCGGCGGTAAAGGCGGGAATTTTCATCTATGATCTGATCCCTTGGTACGGTTCGGCCTCGCTGCTGGCGACGTCGGATATCCACAAAAAGATCCAGAGGACAAAGTTCTAAGATGGCCTCTGCCGACGTCCTCATCCACAACATCGGTCAGCTTGTTACTTGTCGCACGAGCGACGGACGGGCGAAGCGCGGGACCGCAATGCTCGATGTCGGCATAATTAAAAATGGTGCGGTCGCGATCGCTGACGGTAAGTTCGCGGCGGTCGGCACGATGAGTGAAGTCGAAGCGAAGTTTTCCGCCGACGAGAAGATCGATGCCGGCGGAAAGGTCGTTACGCCGGGCTTCGTCGATCCGCACACGCATATCGTTTACGCCGGCGATCGCCTCAACGAATTCGAGCTGAAGATCAAAGGCGCCGAATACCTCGACATTCTTGCGGCAGGCGGCGGCATCGTCTCGACGGTCAAGAACACGCGGGCTGCCTCCGAGGACGAGCTTGTCGAACTTGCGGCATTGAGGCTCAACAAGATGCTTGCCTGTGGCACGACGTCCGCGGAGATAAAGACAGGTTATGGCCTAGATACCGCTACAGAACTCAAGATGCTGCGCGTGATCGAGCGGCTTGACCTTGAACACCCGATAGATATCAGCCCGACCTTTCTTGCGGCTCATACGGTTCCGCCCGAGTTCAAAGGCAACACGGACGGTTACGTCGATCTAATATGCGGCGAGATGCTGCCGACGGCGTGGGACTGGTACGAGGGATCGCACTTTTGTGGTGCGCTCTCAGTGCAGGCGGGACGCCTGCGGTCCAGTCAGTTGTACATTCGGAAGCCTTTTTTCGTTGATGTGTTTTGCGAACAAAATGCATTTACCATTGAGCAGTCCGCGAAGGTCTTCGAGACTGCGCGGCAACTCGGCTTTGGGATAAAAGCTCACGTCGATCAGTTCAACAACCTCGGCGGCTCGCGGCTTGGGATAGAACTTGGAGCAGCATCGATAGATCATCTGGACGCGATATCGGACGAAGAGATCGCCCTATTGGCATCCGGCGAAACCGTCGGCGTCGTCATCCCGACCGAAAATTTCAGCGCGGGCAAGACGGAGTTCGCGAACGCACGAAAGCTGATCGATTCCGGATGTGCCGTTGCGATCTCGACCGACTACAATCCCGGTTCGGCGCCGTGTCCGTCGGTTCCGATGGCGATGGCGATCGCGACTCGATATCAAAAACTCTTGCCCGCCGAAGCGTTGAATGCTGCGACCATCAACGCCGCTCACGCAATTGGGCTTGGAGCAACACACGGCTCCATCGAGGTTGGAAAACGAGCGGATATTTTGATATTCGATACTATAGATCATCGGCAGTTGGCGTACGAGTTTGGCGGAAATCAGATCAAGACGGTGATAGCGCGCGGCAAGGTTCGCATATGACCGGACAGCGTCTCGACAACTCCACGGCGCGGAATATACTTACAGTGGACGCTATCGATATCATGGGACAATGCTGGTTTCGCTTGATGCTGAAGGGTTCTAACGAATCACAGCATCGAAGGACGTAGCCCTTTTTGAGGAATTTTGAAAACAATAACTAATATCATTATTGACGGCGAGGGCCTGACGTTCGAGCAAGTCCTTGCCGTAGCTTACGGTAAGCCGGGAGAACCGCTCGTTGAGCTTTCAGCGGAGGCGCGCAGCAGCGTCGAGCGGTCGGCAGCGGCGGTCGATACGCTGCTTGAACGCGGTGAGATCGCCTATGGCATCACGACGGGATTTGGAGCATTCAAAGACAAGATCATCAGCCGCGAGGAAGTTGAACGGCTTCAGAAGAATATCGTTCTGAGCCACGCGGTCGGCGTTGGCGACGCCTTCGATGTCCCGACGACGCGGGCGATAATGCTCATCCGTGCGAACACGCTTGCACGTGGCTTTTCGGGCATAAGGCCTGAAACGCTTCAGCTAATTATCGAGTGTCTGAATCGCGGGGTTCATCCGGTCATTCCCGAGAAAGGCAGCCTCGGAGCGAGCGGCGATCTCGCGCCGCTTGCGCACTTCGCCTGTGTGCTTATCGGCGAAGGTAGAGCTGAGTTCGAAGGCAGGCTAATGTCCGGTTCCGAGGCTCTTAAGGCCGCCGGTCTCTCGCCCGTTTCCTTGAAGGCAAAGGAAGGTCTCGCGTTGACGAATGGCACGACTATCATGACCGCCGTCGGACTTCTCGAAACCGCAAAGGCAAAGAATCTTGCGGATCTTGCCGACCTCGCCGGCTGCCTGACGCTTGAGGCGGTAAACGGTACGACGGCGGCGTTCGACGAACGCATTCACGCTTTGCGCCCGCATCCGCGGCAGGTCAAATGCGCGAGCGAACTTCGCAACATTCTCGATGGCAGCGAGATGACGCGCGGCTTTGACCCCGTAAATGTTCAGGACGCCTATACGCTGCGGTGCATTCCGCAGGTTCACGGAGCCTGCCGCGATACGGTCGAATACGCAGAGTGGCTTCTTACGATCGAGCTGAATTCTGTTACGGACAATCCGCTGATATTCGTCGATGGCGAGACTATCGAGGTTATCAGCGGCGGGAATTTTCACGGCGAACCTCTCGCCTTGGCATTCGATTATCTTGCGATCGCTCTCTCTGAACTTGCGAACATCTCGGAGCGCCGAATAATGCGTCTTACGGACGAGGCTTCGAACTCGCGCGTCTTGCCGGCATTTTTGACTGAAGAAGGAGGCCTGAATTCGGGCTTTATGATCGTGCAATACACCGCAGCCGCCCTTTGCACCGAGAATAAGGTTCTCGCGCATCCGGCGAGCGTCGATACGATACCGAGTTCCGCAAATGTGGAGGATCACGTTTCTATGGGCGCGACGGCGGCGATAAAGCTGCGTGCTGTCCGCCGAAACCTCGAGACCGTGCTCGCGCTCGAAGCGTTCTGTGCGGCGCAAGCTGTCGATCTGCGGCAGAAGCGCATTGGTTCGGAGAAGAAACTCGGCAAGGGAACCGAACCGCTTTTCCAGGCGATCCGCAAACGGATCCCGTTCATTGGAGCGGACGAATATATGAAAGATCACATCGATTCTGCGATCGAGGTCGCGAAGGGATTTGCGCGCAACGGAGGATTTTAGATGATCTTACAAAAGCTGTTTACCGTCGGGCTCGCTGCCGCTGCAGTGGGATGTTGGTCAATGTCGGCAAAGAACACCGATCCGCGAGCCGCTTCACCCGCCGCCGACGCAACGCCGTTCGCCGTCCCGACGCCGAAAGCGTCAGCGACCGCGGCCGCAATTAACGCGAACTCGGACACAACAAGTATGACCGGTAAAGGTACCTTCTACGACCATCTGCCAAAATCGCTTTCGCATCCGACCGATGACGTGAGCAAGCTTCTCCTACGCGAATACGGTTCGGTCTTCGTAACCAAGGCCGCACCGCCGACAAAGATCGTTTTCGAGGATGAGAATGACGTAACCTCATTCCAAAAGGGAGTGGAACGCGAATCGGCGTCGATCGGCGGATCGACGGTTACGCTTCAGAAACCGGCGTTGGAAGCCCTAAAGGCGGCGATCGCGGAGGCTCAAAAGAGCGGCATCTCGATCGGCCCTCGCGGCGGCGATTCGTCGATCCGCAGCTATACGCAGACCGTTACGCTCTGGGCAAGCCGCGTAAAGCCGGCTCTCGCTCATTGGTCGGCGGCGGGGAAGATCACGAAGGCTGACGCCGCACGGATCGCGTCACTTTCGCCTTACGAGCAAGTTTCCGAGGTGCTTGGCCTTGAATCGAAAGGCATTTGGTTCGCCAAAAGCCTCGATAAATCGATCATCTACTCCGTTGCGCCGCCCGGAACATCACAGCATCTCTCGATGCTCGCGCTTGATGTCAAGCAGTTCGACGATCCGCGAGTTCGCGAAATACTTGCCCGGCACGGTTGGTTTCAGACCATTTCATCCGACCTGCCGCATTTTACATTTCTTGGCGCAAGCGAGAGCGACCTTCCGAGCCTCGGCCTTAAGAAAATAACGAGCGGAAACCGCGCCTTCTGGGTCCCTGATATTTGATTGTTTGCCGAAGACCGCTGTCTAAGTTCCGCAGCGGTTTGTAAGATTTTTGTCTTGGCGGCATTTCGCTTTACATTCCGGCGAAATCTGCTATATCCTTACGCGAAACAAAAATCTAAAAGAGGGATTCGACACCTCATAAAGGAGACTTCGCTATGAAAAGATCATTGTTTACGGTGCTTTGCTGCGTTGCGTTAGTGTTCGTTATTTCAGCGAATGGAGCGCTTGCTCAGCAGTTCGACATCCCGTACCAGAAATTTGTGCTTTCAAACGGTCTGACTGTTATCGTTCACGAAGATCACAAGGCCCCGATAGTTGCGGTCAACGTTTGGTATCACGTCGGTTCCAAGAATGAGAAACCCGGTAAGACGGGTTTTGCACACCTCTTTGAACACTTGATGTTCAACGGCAGCGAAAATTCGAATGATGATTATTTTCAGATACTTGAGCGTATCGGTGCGACCGATCTGAATGGGACGACTAATGAAGACCGAACCAACTACTTTCAGAACGTTCCGGTCGCGGCGCTCGACACTGTACTCTTTCTTGAATCGGACCGGATGGGACATCTTATTGGTGCGATCGACAAGGCAAAACTCGACGAGCAACGCGGCGTTGTGCAAAACGAGAAACGGCAGGGCGACAACGCGCCCTACAGCGTTGCCGAGGACCTTATTATCAATGCCGTCTTCCCGGCAGGCCATCCTTACAGCCATTCTGTTATCGGTTCACTCGAAGACCTCGACGCGGCGTCGCTTGCAGACGTAAAAGAGTGGTTCAAATCGAGTTACGGACCTGGCAATGCCGTCGTTGTCATCGCTGGAGACATTGACGTCAAGACCGCAAAAGAAAAGGCGGAGAAATACTTCGGCGGCATCGCTCCGGGACCGCCGGTAGCGCATTTTGAACAGTGGGTCGCGAAACGCACAGGCGAACAACGCCAGATCGCCCAAGATCGCGTCCCACAGGCTCGTATCTATAAGGTGTGGAATATTCCGGGTGTTGGCTCAGCCGACAATGATTATCTAAATCTGCTTTCCGATATTCTTTATTCTGACAAGGCTTCGCGGCTATACAAACGCCTCATCTATGACGATCAAACGGCTACTAGCGGCGGTGCCTCGCTCGACCAGCGTGAGATCGCCAGCCTGTTCGTCATTCAGATGACCGCAAAACCGGGCGGCGATATCAATAAGGTCGAAGCAGGCGTCGATCAGGAACTCGCAAGGCTTCTTGCCGAGGGACCGACTCAGGACGAACTCGATAGGGTTAAGACCCAGTATTTTTCGCAGTTCGTTCGCGGTGCAGAACGGATCGGCGGGTTCGGCGGAAAATCGGATATTTTGGCAACGAATCAGGTGTTTCGCGGCAGTCCGGATGCTTACAAGGAGTCGCTCGACCGCGTTTCGAAAGCGACCGTTGCCGATCTAAAAGCTGCGGGACAGCGATGGCTCGGCGATGGCGTCTATAGCCTTCAGATCGTTCCTTTTCCAAAAGCAACGGCCACCGCGGACGTTGATCGCAAAACGATCCCAACGCCCGGGACAAATGCTCCACCGAAATTCCCGCCGTTCGAACGCGCAAAACTGGCTAACGGCATGGAAGTGATCGTTGCGGAGCGGCACAGCGTACCTGTCATTAATATGGAACTGCTGGTAAATGCCGGTTTTGCCTCAGATCAATTTGCACAGCCCGGTACTGCGGCGCTCGCAATGAATATGATCGACGAAGGTACGAAAACGAGAAGTGCGATCGAGATCAGCAAAGAACTTGCGTCTCTTGGCGCGAAACTAGCAAGCGGATCGACAGCTGATACATCGTCCGTTCGGCTCTCGACATTGAAAACAAAGCTCGATGGAGCATTGGGACTTTACGCCGATGTCATTCTCGATCCTGCGTTCCCCGCAGCCGATTTTGAACGTCTCAAAAAGCAGCAGATCGCCGGTATTCAAAATGAGAAGGTCAATGCGTTCCCAACAGCACTACGCGTTTTGCCAAAATTTATTTACGGAGCGGGTCATGCCTATGCTTCGCCCGGCACAGGTTTTGAGAGCACCGTGGCGAAGATCACGCGGGCGGATCTGGTAAAGTTCCACGATACGTGGTTCAAACCCAATAACGCCACCATCGTGATCGTAGGCGACACCACGATGGCGGAGATAAAGCCTAAGCTGGAAAAGCTATTTGCGGGTTGGAAACCCGGCGCGGTGCCAACGAAAAACATCGCAACGGTCAAGGCCGCGGATAAGCCGGTCGTCTATTTGGTCGATAAACCCGGCGCGGCACAATCTGTAATTATCGCCGGTCTCGCGGCACCGCCGGAATCGAATCCGAATGAGATCGCGATCGCTTCGATGAATACCGTGCTCGGCGGAGCCTTCGTCTCGCGTTTAAATATGAACCTGCGCGAAGACAAGCATTGGTCATACGGCGCAGGCTCATTTATGATGCCGGCGCGCGGTCAGCGAATGTTCCTCGCCTACGCACCGGTCCAGACAGATAAGACCAAAGAGTCGGTCAGCGAGGTGAAAAAGGAACTTGCCGATATTCTAACGGACAAGCCGATCACTCCTGCGGAATTGGACAGGGCAAAAGGGACGCTAACAAAATCCTTACCGGGTCGATGGGAAACGAATGACCGTGTAGGCGCCTCGATCGGCGACATCGTGCAATTCGGGCTTGCACCGGATTATTTTTCGACATACGCCGACAAGGTGAACGGCTTGGTCGTCACTGATCTCAACAACGCGGCGAAAGAAGTAATAAATAACAATGCGATCGTCTGGGTAATTGTCGGCGATCTTAGCAAGATCGAATCCGGCGTTCGCGAACTGAACCTCGGCGAGGTTCACATCATCGACGCCGATGGGAATGTGTTGAAATAGACTCGTCGTCCCAGACGGTTTCCATCGACGGCGATCGGTTACGTCTCAAATAAAAAGCAGGTCTCACGACCTGTTTTTTATTTTGAAAGTGATCGACTTAAAAACTTTTGGTACACCCGGCAAGATTCGAACTTGCGACCCTCTGATTCGAAGTCAGATACTCTATCCAGCTGAGCTACGGGTGCACATTGGCTGGTTGGCTCGAAAAGAGATGTTAGCGAGTTGCAGGCACTGATTGCAAATCGGATTAGGGGATTTTGGTGCCTTAAACGGATGTCGGCTTGCTCGCGAAACGCCGCATCGCATACCATCGCAACACAAGGTTTCGTTTCCTATGAGAACTTCACTTTCAATTTTGCTGCTTGCAATTCTGTGCGTTTCGACTACTCAGGTCTTTGCTCAAATACCTTCGGCAAAGATCGCGGCTGTCGGACTTTCGAGCGAGGTTACAGTGAGGCGCGATGAGCGCGGCATTCCGTACATCGAGGCTGCTAATGACGCCGATCTTTATTTCGCGCAAGGCTATGTGACGGCGTCGGACAGGCTTTGGCAGATGGATATGATGCGCCGCGTCGTTCGCGGTGAGACGGCTGAATTGTTCGGCACGCAGACGCTCGAACAAGATAAGCGCTGGCGGCGTTTCGGTTTCGCGTCGATCGTTGAAAGGTCGTATTCGACGCTCTCGCCGGAACTTCGAGCCGCGCTCGATAATTACGCGCGCGGTGTCAACGCCTTCATTCTTGGACTTGACGAGAAGACGCTGCCGATCGAGTTCGGCATTCTGCAATACAAGCCGAAGCCGTGGCAGCCGACCGATTCGCTCGCGATCGGCAAGATACTTGCGGACGGCCTTAGCACGACCTGGCAAAATGACTTGCTTCGAGCGAGGGCGCAAGCGCTTCCGCCCGAAAAGCTTGCGGATCTCGAAGATCAATCTACGCCGTACGACGTCATTCTTTACGGTGAGAAGAAAGCCAAAGGCCGGTCGGGGAACGCAAATACGATCCCGCCAAGTTCGTCCATCATTGCCGCGGCAGAGCGTGACGAGCGGCTTAGAAGAGCGTCGCTCGAATTCGTCGGCCTTTACGCTGAAGGTCTTGCCGCGAGCAATAATTGGGTGATCGCGGGTAGACGAACCGCGCCGGGCAAGCCGATCCTTGCGAACGACCCGCACCTTTCCGCCGCTGTTCCTGGCATCTGGTATATCGCGGATATTCGTTCAACGGACGTGCATACCGCGGGCGTTTCGATCCCCGGAATACCGGGGATCGTGCTTGGCCATAACGAAACGATCGCCTGGGGAGCGACGAATGTCGGGCCGGACGTCCAGGATCTATACAAATTGGAGATCGACGGCAAAGGCTCATACAGGTCGCCTGTCGGTTGGAAGAAACTCGATGTTCGAACGGAGAAGATCGTAGTGCGTTCGAGCGCCTTAAGCCCGGAGACGAAAACCGTCGAGTTCCAGGTCAACTCGATCGAGCAAGGTCCCGTGATCGTCGATGACAAGTCGGGAACGTATGCGCTTCGATGGACCGCTTTCGACCCGACGTTCAACGAATTCGAGACGTTCTTTCGGCTAAACCGTGCGGACGGTTGGGCAACGTTCACGAGCGCATTGAAAAGATTTGGCGGTCCGTCGCAGAATTTTGTTTATGTCGATACCAAGGGACATATCGGCTGGTACGCGGCTGGACGGATCCCGATCAGACGAAAGGGGATCGGCGCATTGCCCTATGACGCAGCAACCAAGGACGGTGACTGGATCGGGTATGTTCCGTTCGCCGAACTGCCGCACCTCTATGATCCACCATCGGGGCTGATCGTTACGGCAAATCAGCGAACCGTCGGCAGCGGCTACAAATATCCGCAGATCGCAAGCGATGCTTCGGCGCCGTGGCGCGCGAGGCGTATTTTTGATCGGCTCTCGGCGATGCAGAAGATCAGCGCGGACGACGTCGCCGGCGTGCAACTTGATGCGTTCAGCCTCCCGCTCGATCTTCTCGCCAAGCAGATCGTCCGACGGAAGGCGGCATCCGCCGAGACACTCGAAATTCTAAAGGGCTGGGACGGAGAGATGA
The DNA here is from genome assembly GCA_035432765.1 of Pyrinomonadaceae bacterium. GTDB lineage: Bacteria > Acidobacteriota > Blastocatellia > Pyrinomonadales > Pyrinomonadaceae > OLB17. Next base: position 12,628 of record DAORTR010000019.1, on the reverse strand, counting down.
CGCCCGATAGCAGAGCGGCGCTCCTTACCGAGGAGATGCAGAAATGCGTTACGAATGAGATCACGCGGTCGAATCCGTCCGTAAGTTACGGTGCAATCCTCGAAAGGATCACTGAGCGGGCCGTCAGAGAAGAGCTTGCCCGCTGGCTGCCGAACGGCGTCAAGAGTTATGACGAGTTGCTCACCTCGTGCGACACACAGGTACGCGTGAGTATGGCGCGCGTATTCGGCGAGGATCTGAACGCGTGGACATGGGGCAAAAAACATACGGCCGTCTTTCCGCATCCTTTGGTCCTTGCGCCCGTTATCGGAAAGCGTTTTGTAACGCGGACCGATCCGCTTGCGGGCAGTCGTTACTCGCCGAACGTCGGTTCATCGGTCTCGATGCGTTTTATCGCAATGCCCGGCGATTGGGACTCCTCACGTCTTGTGATCCCGCTTGGCGAAAGCGGTTCGCCGTCATCAAAGCATTTTAAGGATCAGTTCGACCTTTGGAAGACGAATTCGCCGCCGCCGCTAGTTTTTGAGAAGTCAAAGACGGATCGACTGCCGATCGCGGTCATTCTAGCTCCGAAGGCGAACTAAGCTCGGCGAGAAAGTCTTCGAGGATGATCGCCGCCGCTTCGCTATCGACCTGGTTGCGGGTTTCGGCGAGGCTTGCTCCTTGCTCCCAAAGGCGGCGTTTTGCCTCGTAGGACGTTACCCGCTCGTCCTGCAAGAATACGGGGATCGTGAGCGAAAGGGCGAGCTTGCGTGCCATTGAGCGAGCCTCGATCGACATCTCGGATTCTTCACCATTTGATTCGAGCGGCAAACCCACGACGACCGCAACTGCATCAAAATCGCGAACGAGGGCTTCGATCCTTGCAAGCAATGCCTTCCAACTGCGGCGCTCGATCGTCTCGACCGGACGCGTTGTTATACGCAGCGGATCGCACACGGCGACTCCGACGCGCTTGGTTCCGGGGTCGATCGCGAGAATTCGCCCTTCGCCGGGAATCGGAAACTGCTCTGCAATTTTGGGCGTATTAGTTATTTGTTTCTGTTGCAAGTCGCTCACTCGATAAAGGATAATTGAAAGCTAGTCGCTATTGGATCGCATATTTGAGGTAATTATATGTCATTTCGCGGAAAACTCTGGGTTCTAGTTCTGTCGGGCGTTATCGCGGGATATGCTGTAATTGGCGGCCTGCCCGCTGTCGGCAGCCTTTTGACCGCCAGTGCCCAACAGACCGTCAACGACCCGAATGCCCAACTGAAGATCGTCGAATCCGTCCTTGACCACATTCAGAACGATTATGTCGATATTCCGGATATGGAGAAGGTTCGTGTCGGAGCGCTTCGCGGACTGACCGCTGGGCTCGATCCGTATTCGAGCTATCTGACGCCGGAGCAAGCCGAAGAATATACGTCCGGCAAGGCCGAAAAGACGGGAATCGGAGCGGAATTCGCGTCCGTTTCAGGCTATTTATACGTCCTGTCTGTAACAAAAGGCGGCCCGGCCGACAAAGCGGGCATCAAGAACGGCGACGTTATCGAATATATCGGCGCAAAGGCAACGCGCGACATACAGCTTTACGATGCGATCCACCAGATCGAAGGCGATTCCGGTTCGACGGTGGCTTTACGAGTTCTCCGTTCCGGCGAAAAGCCGCAGACGATCAAAGTTACACGAGGAGACGCAAAGGCTCCCGCACCCGAAACCAAGATCGAAGCCGGCAAGACCGGCGTAGTCAAGGTCTTTTCACTAGATCAGGGTCAGGCTGAAAAGGTTGGCGAAGCGGTGAGTGCGCTCGCAAAGCAGGGCGTTCAGAAGATCGTTCTTGACCTGCGTGCGGTTGCCGGCGGCAGTCTCGCAGAAGGCGTAAAAGTGGCAAATCTTTTTATCGGCAATGGAGCCTTGGCCACCGAGGTCGGAAAGGATAATAAGATCACAAAGACCTATGCCGCCGATCCTTCGCAGGTGGTTTTCGAAGGCAAGGCCGCGATCGTCGCGAATATCAACACGGCCGGAGCCGCCGAAGCTATCGTCGCAGCATTTGCCGACCATAAACGCGGTGCCATCGTAGGCGAAAGGACGTTCGGCGCGGGTTCAGATCAGAAGTTCTTCCCGCTTTCGGCAGGCGGCGGCTTGCTTCTGACCGTTGCGAAATGGGCTTCGCCGTCGGGCGTGCCGTTCTTTGGCGATGACCGAAATAGCATCGGCATCAAGCCTAGCATCGAGGTCAAACGCGGCGATACGCAGAATCCTGACGATGTCGATACGCTGCTTGATAAGACGGCTCCCCAGGACCCGAATCAGCAGGTCGCGCCGACGCCAACTCCAACGCCAAAGCCGGTCATCCACGAGGATATTCAGCTCAAGAAGGCGATCGAGGTCGTGAACTCAGCGGCTTAAACTTTGCGAATTCACAGTTTCGTCGAACCGGGTCAAGGTCGAGGCCGCAAGGCACTGATCTTGACCCTTTTCATTTGCACGATGTGAGCGAGTTTTGAGCGGACGCTCACTCTTTCCGGGACACCGGCGAAGGCGTCCGCGCTCCTTTCGGTGTGTGAAACTTTCCCCGCTTCGGCCACGAACCTGCTAAAATCAAGATTCTAATGAGACTGAACCTGTGCAAGTTGAGGTTAGCGGCGGGGCGAGTCGGCGTTGCGGCTGCGGTCGCCGTCTTCGTCGCGTTCGGTATTCAGACGATTCCCGCGCAGTCGTCGGACGTGAATTTCCCGACGCCGCTTTCGTCGAGCAAGCTGAGCGGCACGATCAAGGCCCGCGATATTGGCGATAACCGGCTCACGACGCACTATTTCGTGTTCAACGGCACGCAAGGCGATCTTTTCGTGAATGTCGTCGCAAAAAATCTCGACGCCGACATTGATGTTTTCGCCGCCGACGGGCTGATACCGCTTGCGAAGATGGTCGTCGCGTCCGACGCGCAGGCGAATGAAACGGGGCGGCTCATCTATTTGCGTAAACCCGAAAAGCTGATCTTGCGCTTGCAGGGAAGGACGCCGAACGATCTTCCGGCGACGTATCAGATCTCGTTCGGCGGCGGCTTTGCGGCAATTGTGGGGCAAGACAGCCGAGACGCCCCCGTAGTCGATCAAAGTTTGTCGGGCGAAGTTGCGGTGAATTCCGTTGGAACGATCTTGCCGCAACCGAAGAAAGTAGAGGCTCGGAGCGAACCTGCAAAGCCGGTTGTTGACAAGGCTGTTGAGGCTGAAGCGAAGAAGGTTGAGACGGCAAAGAGCGAAGAAGCAACGAAAGCACCCAAGAAGGCTGAGGCGACGCGTCCGACTGACCGAAAGACAAAGCGGCGCTCGACGGAGGTCGTCGTTACCGAGTCGATCGAGCCTAAGAAGGAAGTTGCGGCAAAAGCTCCGGCGAAGAAATCCGAAAAGCGGCCGAAACGCTCCGCAGAGAAAGAAAAGAAGCCTGAGCCGCCGAAGGCAGAAACAGCGACGCCTATCGATCCGCTTGCGAACGTCAAGCTCGTGATCCTATTTAAGAGCGGCGAGAAGGTCGAGATCGGAATGCCGGATCTTATGAAATTTACGGTCGATCGCGGCCAGCTTCTCGTAATACGAAAAACCGGCTCGATCGACCGCTATTCAATGCTGGACGTGGCAAAGGTTACGATCGAGTAACCGTTTGCCGAAGTGTCTTACGCGTAGCTGTGAAGGCCCGGAAGCAGATAGCTGACGCCTAGGTACGTAAATACGACAAGCAGGAAGCCGACGATCGCGAAATAGGCGGAACTTCGTCCCTTCCAACCGCGCGATATACGCGTGTGCAGGAAGGCGGCGTAGGTAAGCCACGCGACGAGAGCGCCGGTCTCTTTCGAGTCAAAACCCCACGGGCGTCCCCAAGATTCATTCGCCCAGATAGCCCCGGTGATAAGCAGCATTGCGAGGCCCGCGAAGGCGAGGCAACCCGTTTTGTACATCAATCCGTCGAGCGTTTCCAGGCTCGGAAGCCGCTGACGCAATTTCTCGGTACGGAATCCGAAGAGAAGCACAAAGAACGTACCGACAATGGCGGTAAGAAGGGCAGCAAATTCGACCGGGTTCGTATTGAGCGAGAGGAACATCTTGTCGCCCGCGTTCTGAACGTACTGCGTCGCAAGAGCCTGATACTGCGCGGGCGTCATCTGCGCAAGCTCGGCCGTTGACATTTGTCTCCCCTCGGCAATTGCAAGCCCGGCGATCATATATTGATCGGGATCGGCAGCGAGCTGCTTTTGGAGCGCGGGCAGGACGGCCTGCGTTGAACGAACGCCGTTGACAAGGAGTCCGACCGACACGATCTGCGCGATAAAGGCAGCGATCAGTAGGTACTTACCGGCCATCTTTGCGCCAGCATTGTCCTTGAATAGATAGACGCAGTACGCAATGACGACTCCGAGAAGCAGCAAACCTGCGACGCCGAGCGCCGGGCCGACGCCGGGAAGTTCAAGCCTAAAAGGCGCCGAGAAGGGTTTTTTGCCAAGCTCGCTCGGAACGAATATGCCTGCGCGATAAACGAAGGCGGAAAGAACGGAGAATTTACTGACCGTCGCGATAACGCCGATCGCGAAGATGCTCGACCATACGGCCATGGCCTCGACCTTTATGCCATCCTTGAGGAGATACATTACGGCGACGGCAAAACAGACGAGTGCCACGCCGTAGCTCAAGCTCGCGTCACCGACGTGAATCGGTCGCCAATAAGAATCGAGCACCGGCGGGAGTTCGACGAATTCGCCGCCGATAAAGCGCGCGAGAACCAAGATCAGAGCGGCAAGCGGCAAGGTGAATGCCGTCAGGACACGCAGATTCTTACGCGTCGCGAAAAGCAGCGTTGCGATGCCGGCTCCGAAAGCGAATGCGAGGCTAAGGTCGTAGAGGTTCGCGAACGGAATATAACGGAAGATCCAAGGACTCGCGTTGTTGCCGCTTTCGCGCATTATCCCGATCTCGTGCTCGTAGCCGTTGACCCAACGCACAAGCCAGCTTGAAAGGTTAAAGAATACGCCGAGAGCGGCTCCCCAATAGCCGATCGCGCGTGCCATATTCGAAGAAGCGTAAAGGTTCGTTAGTTCGAAAAGAGCCGCGAGTATGTAGCAAGCAAGCGCGATCATCATCAGAGCTTCGTCCGAGATGAATCGCGAGCCGATCTGAAACCGCAGGCCGAGCATAGCGACGGACGCCGCGATGACGATGACCGCCGGAAGGGCTGATCGAAGTTTGCCGACCGATTCTCTTATTTCTGTGTCTGCTGTAATAACTGCTGCCATCTTAGGATTCCTCTTTATCCAGGGCTTTTGAGATCTGGAGAAACTTATCTTCCATTCCGTTCGGGTTGCGGTTCGTCTCGGCTGCTATAACAGCCTCGGTCGAACCGTCATCGAGAGTCTCGATGCGGGCCCAAACCCGGCGATGCGAGACAAAAAAGACAAAGCATAGCGCTCCTACGAGCCCAAATCCCCCGATATACCACGCGATGAACGACGCGTTGTACGGATCGTATTTGATCGAGAGAACGTGTGCGTAAGGCGACTTCTCGAATTCGCCTAGACGCCATTTGTAACCGAGTTTCGGAGCGGCGATCGGAGCATTTCCACCGATCTCGCGCGCGAACGCAAAAACACGAGTTGATTCGCCGTTCGGCGGCGTTACGTTCAAGATCGCGACGGGGTTCTTGTATTCACTGCTTCGCGTATCGGCTTGACCGTTCGGTCCGATCGTAAAATCAGGCTGAAAGTCCGAATACTCGACCTTCGTGCCATCAGCGAGCGTCGTGAATCCGTTGCGTTGGATCTTGATGCTCTCGGCAGTGCCGCCGTTCTCGGGCGTAAGGTTGAGCGTAACGGTTCGGGCATTGCCGATCGGGATCGACTGAGCCTGGAAGAAACGATAACCGCGGTAACTGAGCGGTTTGTTGAGGCTTACGTTCGCCGTGTAGGTGCCGTACGCCGGGTCGGCGATACGAACTTCAGTTCGCCAATCGAGCGTGTTCTGGATATCGATAGCGCCGGATTCGTCTATCAACTGCTGCTGAATATCAGTGCAGGTGATCGAGAAGGGAAGCTGGACGTTGTAGCGCTCCTTTTTATCGAGATTGTATTCGATAAGCTGGATCTGTTCGGTCTTTTGACCGGGAACCATTCGGACGTCGGCGTCAAAGCCCGTCTGCAATGCGACCCAATGCCCCATGAACAGAATGATCAACGCAACGTGAACGACGTAGGCGCCGAGGCGGTTCCATTTGCCGGATTCACCGAGGACGAACGTGGCGTCGGCGGCTTCCGTGATCGTCGGTTTCAGCCCTTTGCTCTTAAATACCTTAGCTATCTCTTCTGCGACCGCCTGAGGCGTCTTGTCCTCAAAATGCCGAGTTTGCGTCAGCTTTTTCGCCTCAAGCCATTTGCGGGTCGCCGTGAGTTTCGGCTTGACGATATAGCTCCACGCGGACGGGAAGCGGTCGATCGACGCAAGAACGATGTTCAGCGACAATACGAGCAGCATCAGGTTGAAATACCACGAGTGGTAAATATCGAACAGCCCGAGCGCGCCGTAGATCGTTTTCTCAGCGTGTGTGAGCGAAGCGTAATAAGCGTCGAACCCATTCACGTTCTGCTGAATGATCAGCATCCCGACCATCGAGAGAACGACGAGTATGCAAAGAAGCGATACGCCGAACCTGACGGAGCTTATCCATCCGATGATCCGATTGAGCAACGCGGCTTTTGGGACCCGAGAAGGAGGGGCTTTGATTGTCTCTTCTGCGGCAGACATAATATTAAATAAGCAGAATACCTTACCGGGAGAGAGTTTTCCACGCGCGCTAAAGATTAACGGGGCTTCTAAAGGAAAAGCAGGCTCGTTATCTGTGCGAATTTTGGAAAATGTGAGTTTGAAAGGTATTCTTATAATTTCGGCTTACGGAATGGTAATTGGCGAGCCACGGCGCCCGCAAAATATGGCATCTGCAGCAACCGACATTCACGGGATTAGAGCGTCCGGACTTCGCGAGAAGTTCGCGGCCTACTTTGAACTGACGAAACCCCGCATCGCGTTCCTGCTTGTGCTGACAAGCGCGGCGGGCTATTACATGGGGAGCCGGCACGATTTCGATGTAATAACATTCGCTATCGCGATGGCGGCGATCTGCCTTTTGGCATTCGGCGTCGCAACACTCAATCAGTACGCGGAACGCAATATTGACCCGAAGATGGAACGCACGGCGCGTCGGCCGCTGCCTACGGGAAGAGTTACAAGACGCGAGGCATTTATCTTCGGCGCATTGCAATGCGTGATCGCGGAAGTCGCTCTATTCTTTTTCGTAAATCCGCTCACGGCCTATCTTGGCCTGGCCGTGATCGTCGGCTACAACCTTGTCTATACGCCGCTGAAGACACGGACGAGCGCCTCGACAGCTCTAGGAGCGATTCCCGGAGCACTGCCGCCGCTGATGGGCTGGACGGCGGCAACCGGTGATATCACTCTGCTCGGGTGGGCGCTTTTCCTGATACAGTTCCTTTGGCAATTTCCGCATTTCTTCGCGATCGCCTGGCTTTATCGCGAGCAGTATCGACGCGCGGGCATCGTTATGCTGCCCGTCGTCGAACCGACCGGGCGAATTACGATGCGGCAGATCGTGCTCTTTACGATAATGCTTGTGCCGGTGAGTTTCGCGCCGTTCTTCTTTGCGCATTCGGGATGGATATTTCTTGCGGCCGCGATAATTCTCGGAGTCTGGATACTTTACGCAAGCGTCAAGTGCGCTATCGAAAAGACGGATAAAGCGGCTCGAAAGCTGCTTCTCGTAACGGTGATCTATTTGCCGCTCCTTTTTCTTTTGATGGTCATCGATAAAAAATGAAAGTCGGAGTAGCTGACACACTCGACGACGTTGTCGAAGAAAAGAAGGGAAAACGGCCGGGCTTGACGAGTTCGGGGCCGGGCGGCGGAGATCCGCGCGGACCTCGCGGCAATGGCGGCGGAGGCGGAGGCCCGGACGGGGGCGACGACCGCAGAAAGAATTTTGACGATGCTACGCGTCCGAACACCGCAAAGACGCGGATGCTAACTTACTTCCTCTTAATGGTCGTGGTGATGACGTTCGGCGGAATGATCGCGGCGTATCTCGTGCTCGCATCGAACGGCTCGGTCGAGTGGCGGCCGTTCAAACTTCCGATCCAGGTTTGGGTCAGCACGACGATCATCGTTCTGAGCAGCGTGGCGTACATCATCGCAGAAAGAGCGCTTGTCGCAGAGGAGCATCTCAAAGCAAAAAGATGGCTTTTGATAGCGACGGCTCTCGGCGGATGCTTTATTTCGTCGCAGATCGTCCTTTGGATCGAGCTTATTTCGTGGGGCGTTTATGCCGCCGGCAACCCATACGCAGGCTTTTTCTATATCCTGACCGCACTGCATGCTATCCACGTACTCGGCGGGATCACGGCGATGTCGTCCATCGTTCTACGGGCATGGAACCCGCCGAAAAGCGAATTCGAGATCGAGCGGCGGAAGACGATAGGGCAGGTGGTCGGCTGGTATTGGCATATGATGGGAGCCCTCTGGATCGTCCTCGTAGGACTCTTGGGCTTTTGGCGCTGAATGGACGCTCTACAGATCTTTCCCCATCTAAACGGCTTCTTGAACCTTACAAGCGGCCTATTCCTTGCGAGCGGATTCGTCTTCATTCTGCGAAAAAAAGTACACGCTCACCGTTTTTGTATGCTGGCGGCGACGATCATTTCGTCCGTTTTCGTTGTTTCGTATCTTACCTATCACGCTCTTCTCACATATGCTTACGGGCTTGGGCCGACGAGGTTCACGGGTGAGGGGCTTATTCGCCCGATATACTTCACGATCCTTTTATCGCATACGATCCTTGCGGCCGGAATCGGGCCTTTCATCATAATTACGCTCTATCACGCATTAAAGGGGAATTTCGGAAAACATCGTAAGATCGCCCGGCTCGTGATGCCGATCTGGCTATATGTTTCGATGACCGGCGTTACGGTTTACCTGATGCTTTATCACTTTTACCCAGGCCGATAATATTTTTTTTCTCTCTTCCAACCTTTTTTGGGTTTAGCGCGTCAAATTTCCTGGAACGATGGTTAGGATTTATGCTATCATTCCGATGTTGAAAATTCGATCGCCGAAGCTGTCAGCGGTGACAGCACGGGGGAACCATTGCCCGCAGAGCTTTTCTCTCGGGCAGGGGCTAATCGACAAACGTGTCGAGGGGATACTCTTTCGTTCCTAGCCCGTCAGCTAACCTCGTAGGTGTGGCAAAGAAGTTACAGCTGGGGATTGTGCCCATAAAGAAAGGCCGATTTTTAATGTGCTTCCCGCTATTTTTCAACAGAACACAAGAGACTTCGGTCTTCTCAAAGAAAAAAGGCTCCGATGTTTGATTACATCGGGGCCTTTTGACGTTCGCCGTTCGCGTGGCTATTTCGCCGGTCTCTTAACTATCACGAGAGTTATATCGTCATTCGCAGGGGCGGTTCCGGTAAATGAGGACAGTGCCGATTCGACCTTATCCCGCAGCCCTGAGGCGGATGCTGTGATATTTGCCTGAACCACCTTTGTAAGCCGATCAAGCCCGAATTCCTCTTCAGCTACGTTATTCGCCTCAGAGACACCGTCCGAATAGACGACAAGGACGTCTCCGGCTCCGAGTCCGACGGAACCGGACTCATATTCGGCGGTCGGAATGATCCCGAGCGGAAGGCCGCCGGAGGCAAGCTGCTCGACCGAGCCGTCCGCACGCCCGATAAGCGGCGGATTGTGCCCGCAATTGATGTATTTGACGGAGCCCGTTGCCGGATCGAGTTCGGCGACAAATAGCGTTACAAAACGATTTGCCGGCGTATTTTCAGCTAAATAGGCATTGATCGAAGCGACGGTCTCTTCAAGCTCGCGGTTCGCGGCAACCTGAGCGTGAATTGCCGCGTGCAGGCTCGCCATAAGCAAGGCCGCGGCCGTCCCCTTGCCGGAAACGTCGCCGAGAGCGAAGAGCATTCGGCCGTCGCTGCGGGGAATAAAGTCGTAATAGTCGCCGCCGATCTCGTAGCACGAAAATGAAATGCCCTGAAATTCATATCCGTCGATCTTTGGCGGGCCGGAAGGCTGGAAACGCTGCTGGATCTCCGTTGCAAGTTCCAATTCGCTCTCCATACGCTGACGTTCGATGCGGGCCTCTGTAAGGCTTGCGTTCTCGACGCGTATGGACGCAACCGAAGCAAGCGTCGTCAAAATGTCGAGGTGCTCGGCTTTGAACGTGGCTTCGTGAGTTGGTGAGTCGGCATAGATCAGGCCGAAAACATCCTGTTCATCAACGCTTAAAGGCACCGCCAAAACGCTGCGGATCCCTTGCAGCATTATCGTTTGGCTTGCGAATTTCGGGTCGTGCTGGGCGTCGCAGGTCAGGACAGATTTCCCGTGATCGACGACCTCCGTCATTATGTTGCGGCTGATGCGGACCTCGTTGAGTTTCCCGGCTTGGCCGCGAGCACGAGCGATCTTTACTTCCATTTCGCCAGCAGACATCTGTTCGCGGAGCATTATGATGACACGCTCGGCGGGCACCGCTTCGAATACAAGGGAAGCGACCTGGTCGAGTGTCGCGTCGAGTCCACGCGAACCGAGAAGGGCAACGCCGACCTTGCTTATCAAGCCTAAGAGATCGGTCCGGCTCGATGTCTGCGACTCAAGGATCTCGGTCGTCGGGTTGCGTCTGGCGCTGAGCGAGATCGTGTTCGACGGATCGAGTCCGGCGGTCGTATCGGCGATAAGGTAAGTGCTGTTGAAGTCCGGCGAACTGTCGTCATCCTCGAAGCGAAGCGTCGTTTCGCCTATCTGGATCGCGCCTCCCGTAACGAGCGGGACCGAGCCTGTGAGTACGTTGCCGTTATAGCGCGTACCGTTTGCAGAGCCGAGATCGTGCAGCCAATAGACGTCGCTCTCGCGACGGATCTCGGCGTGCAGACGCGAAGCAAAGGCGTCCGGGATACAGACGTCGCTTCGGGCGGACCTTCCGACCGTGGTTCTAAGCTTTGAGAGCTCGACGGTCTCTTCCGGGCGGCTCCCGCTGATGATGTGTAGAAAAGCCATCTTATGAGCGAATTTCGCGTCTAGTCGCACGCACCACACGCGTTCCGGCGAGGTAATCGTGAAGCGTCCTCGCTTTCGGCGTAAAAAGGCAGATCAAAAAACCGAGGCCGAGCGTCGCAATCGTAAGAATATAACCCAGCGTCTGGCGTACAAGGATCGCCCCCACGCCGGCTCGCTCACCCTTTGCAGAAATGATCCTCAGCCCGCTCAAAAGTTTGCCGATACTCTGGCGGCATATCAAAGGGAGAAGAATAATATTTACGATCGAAAGCAGAACGGAGAGGAACCAGAGCGTGGAATCCGCCGTGATGTCGAGGCCGCCGGAGAACATCCTTTCCGACAAAAGGCCGGCGACCGGCAAGATCAAAAAGATAATGTAATCGATCAAGACCGCCCCGCAGCGAAGGAGGAACGGAGCCGATAGCTCGTCAAGAACATCTTTGTCGTTTGGTTGTGCGTCGATCGCTGCTGCCATTGTAAAAAGAAATCGAAAGATTAGAGTCTAAACTAACCGACCCAAAAATGCAGAGTGGTATCACCTAATTTGATCCTATCGCCGTTCGCAAGGCGATGCGGTTGGTTCGGTCGAAGGCGAAGGTTACCGCTCTCGCTTGACAGAACGGTAGTTCCATTTGAGGACCCTAGATCCTCGATCAGGAAATCGGCGCCGTCATGGATAATTCTAGCGTGCCGCCGCGAGATCTTCGTCTGGGGGTCGAATTTCGAAAGATCGACCTCCGGGAAGATGTTCGACATCGGGTCACGGCGGCCGAGCAGGTTGTCGTTCTTCTCGATAGGATATACAGGAGCTTCGAGATCGGTAGTTCCATCGACAACGAGCCTTGCCGTGCGGACGGATCGATTCGGATTTGCGAATTGGACCGACGCCGCGGGCGGAGCGTTCTGAGCAAGCGGCTGCCTTGCGCCGCAGAACGCACAAAACATATCTGCGGCAACGATACGCTGGCCGCAAAAGCCGCAGAACACGGTTTGTTCATCGAGCCCGACCGCGACCGGCGCGGCTCCCACGCCGAAACTTACGCGGCCGGCACGCAAGTTATCCGCGTGTTCGCCGAGAGCATTACGAAGGTCCGCAGCGTTCGCAAATCGCTTATCGGCACTATACTCGACGCATCTCATCAGGATCTTTTCGACCTGATCCGAGAGCCTCGGATTTATCTGACGCGGACGCGGATTCTTCTCAAAATCGAAGATCAAGAGCGGGTTATTCTGCGGGTCGGCGCCTGTCATCAAATGGAACATCGTCGAGCCGAGGCTGTAGATATCCGAGCGAGGTTCTACGTTGCCGCTAAAAAGCTCGGGCGGTGCGTAACCCATTGTGCCGACTGCAGTTACGCCGCGTTCTTCGATCTGGTTCACGCTTCTTGCGATCCCGAAGTCAATGAGCATTATCTTGCCGGTCGAGCCATCGAGCATCACGTTCGAAGGCTTTAGGTCGCGGTAAACGATCCGCTGCGGAAGATTGTGCAGATAGGAAAGCACGTCGGCGATCTGAAAGC
>DAORTR010000018.1:0-28727 GCA_035432765.1 Pyrinomonadaceae bacterium | reverse complement strand
AATTTGACGTAACTATCATCGGTTCGGGGCCCGGCGGCTATGTCGCGGCGGTTCGAGCGGGGCAATTGGGTTTGAAGGTCGCGATCATCGAGAAAGAAAAAGACGCGCGGCTCGGCGGCACGTGCGGACTGCGCGGCTGCATCCCTACCAAAGCGTTGCTCAACGCGGCTCATTTATATGACAAGGCTTCGCATTTTGAGAATTTCGGCTTGAAGGTCAAAGGCCTCGAATACGATTGGTCCGGCGTTCAGAAGTATAAATCGGACATCGTTGCGAAGAACTCGGCGGGCGTAACCTATCTGATGAAAAAGAATAAGGTTGCGGTATTTAACGGTTTCGGCAAGATCGTCGGGAAAGGCAAGGTCGAGGTCGCTCTCGCCGACGGCAAGAAAGAGACGATCGACACCAAGAACATCATAATCGCAACCGGCTCGGTCGTGCGGCCGATCCCCGGCTTTGAGACCGACGGCAAAACGGTCGTCAATTCCGATCACATTCTCGAACTCACAAAGGTGCCGAAGTCGCTGATCGTGATGGGTTCGGGCGCGGTCGGTTCGGAATTTGCGAGCGTTTACCATCGCTTCGGAACCGAGACGACGCTCGTCGAACTGCTCGATAGGATCGTCCCGCTCGAAGACGCCGAGGTTTCCAAAGAACTTGCGAGAGCCTTCAAAAAACAGGGCATCAAGGTCGAGACGGGACTAAAGCTCGATAAGATGGAAAAGACCAAGTCGGGCGTTAAAGTTTCTGGCAAGAACGCCAAAGGCGAAACCGTAACGCTCGAGGCCGAAATGCTGCTCGTCGCCGTCGGACGTATGGCGTATCTCGAAGGTCTGGGGATCGAGAACACAAAGGTGAAGGTCAGCCCGAAAGGCACCGTCGAGGTCAACGAATTTTACGAGACGGCCGAACCCGGCATCTACGCGATCGGCGACGTCGTTCCGACCGCGCAACTCGCTCACCTCGCGTCAAAAGAGGGCATTCTAGTCGTCGAGAAGATCGCGGGCAAAAAGGTCGAACCGATCAAACTCAACCTCGTCCCGAATTGCACATACTGCGACCCCGAAGTCGCAAGCGTCGGCCTCACCGAAGCAAAGGCGAAAGAGGCGGGCTACGACGTGAAGGTCGGCAAGTTCCCGTTCTCGGCCTCCGGCAAAGCCCGCATCCTCGGTGAAACCGACGGCTTCGTCAAGATCGTCGCCGAAAAGAAATACGACGAGGTTCTCGGCGTCCACATCATCGGCCCGCATGCCACAGAACTGCTCGCGGAAGCTTGCGTCGGCATGGCTTTGGAAACCACGGCCGACGAACTAGGCAGAATCATCCACGCCCACCCGACCGTCTCCGAATCCATTATGGAAGCCGCCGAAGGTGTGCACGATCTGACGATTCATATCTAAAAGATTGGAGTGTCGCCTTCAGTCGACTAGTATCTGATATATGCGACCGGCAAAACTACTGTCGGTCGTTTTTTTTGTATATTATTCCAAGGAAAACCAATGGCTATTAAATGTTTGGATTTACTTCGACCTACTAATCAGTCCGTTGGTCTTTATATCGACCAATTTTCCAATAACAGCCGTTATTACTTAGCTGATCGGGCGCTGGTTAGCCTCGTTGAGCATTTTCCTGAAAATAAGAAATTGGAGGATATCCTTTTAAAGATTAGTGTTATAAACGATCTGTACAGCACACAAATTTATGCCACTTTCTTAATGGCAGAGCATATTCAACGAATTGATATTGATGCCAAGCTTCGACGCGGCGATCCTGATGCCGTCATAATGATTTCAGGCGGTCATAATATTTGTTCTAAAAAGACAAAAAGAGAGATAAGTTTCTATTCCTTTGCCACGAAGTATTGTAGTTGGCATAACAAGGACGCTTACCCAATACGATAGTTTTGTTCATAGGATTTTAGCGGCATATCAAAAAAGCGATCATTTCTCAGAATTCCAGGAGAGCGATCTTAAGGATTACAGGCGATTCAAGGAGATAATCACGGATTTTGTTAACCATTATTCTCTGACCGACTATGACTTGAAACAGATCGACAAATTTCTTTGGGTCTACGGCAAGAAAGCATTTCAACAGAAAGTTGATAAAACCTAACGGTTAGATTATTATAATTATGCCGACTATTTTTTGACATGATGGATTTCGTTATGTGATATGGCCGAACGATCATTTAGCGCCGCACGTTCATGTTTTTAGAGCCGGTAGTGAGGCGATAATAGAACTTGGTTCGGACGAAAGTTTGCCGTTCGTAAAGCTAAATTATGGTATGAATAGACGCGAACTGAGCATTGCTTTGGTGGTGGTTGCCAGCAACAAAAATGAATTCTTGAAGCACTGGGAAGAAACGCATGGAAAGATCGACGACGACAATTAAAGAGTTGGAAAAACTCGGATATTCGAAAGCCGACCTTGAACGACAGTTTCGCGAAGCTGAAAAGCTCGGTAACGAATCGTTGAAACAGGACCCGCGCGCCGTTTCCGCGAAGTATGATAAAGGAATCGTGACCGTCGGGCTTATGAGCGGCTGGAGTTTTTCCTTTGACCCGCGAAAGTACAAAGGTCTTAATAAAGCAACGGATAAAGAGCTGGCCGAAGTTAAACCCATGGGGCAAGGCTTTGTGTTGGAATGGGAAACACTTGACCAGCATCTCGGAGTCGGGCCGCTGATCCTTGATCTGATCGGCGAGAAATATCTTTCTTCAGCGGTCAGCCGACGCAATGGTTCGGCGAAAAGCGAGAAGAAAAAAACCGCATCGCGTTCGAACGGCAAGCTCGGTGGGCGGCCAAAGAAAACGGCGTGATGTTTCCGGAAGATACTGACAGACCGCAAATCCATAATGGAAGCCGCCGGAGGCGTGCACGATCTGACGATACATATGTAGATGGCAAAAGTTCAGATCGTCGTCGAACAAACGTCCTAGTTGCCGCTTTGCGTTCCAAACGCGGAGCGGCAAACAGTTTGCTTCGCGGCTTGCTTCAAAGTCGTTGGCAGATCGGCCGTGTCCGGCCAGAACAAGTCCCATTGATTTTGCTATACTCGGCTTTTCAATGGCAATACAACACACATCATATCCTCGCGATAAAATTAAGATCCTGCTGCTTGAGAATATCTCTGAGGCGGCGGTTGCGGAGTTGCGTTCTGGCGGATATGCCGACGTCGAGCAGATCAAGGGCGCGTTGAGCGAGGCGGAGTTGGTCAAGACCGTCAAAGGCGTTCATCTGATCGGCATACGCTCAAAGACGAAGGTTACGCGCGACGTGATCGAGGCGGCCGAAAAGCTGCTCGCGATCGGGTGTTTTTGCATCGGCGTAAATCAGGTCGATCTTGCGGCCGCGACGGAAAAGGGAATTGCGGTATTCAACGCGCCGTATTCGAACACGCGTTCGGTCGCCGAACTTGTGATCGGGCTGTGCGTGATGCTGATACGCAAGATCGCGGACAAGAACGCTGCGGCACACAACGGAATTTGGCTCAAGGAAGCGAAGGGAAGCTACGAGCTTCGCGGCAAAACGCTCGGCATCATCGGCTACGGCAACATCGGTTCGCAGGTCTCGACCATGGCCGAGGCGATGGGAATGCAGGTGATCTATTACGACGCGGCGACGAAATTGCCGCTCGGCAACGCACAGCAAACGCGCGAGCTTCGGGATCTTCTGCGAAAGTCCGACATCGTAACCTTGCACGTCCCTTCGGATGCGACGACGCGAAATATGATCGACGCCGAAGCGATCAAAACGATGCGACGGGGCGCGATCCTAATCAACTACAGCCGCGGCGACGTCGTCGATCTGAATGCGGTCGCCAAAGCGTTAAAGAGCGGCAAACTCGCCGGAGCGGCCGTCGATGTCTTCCCGGAAGAACCCGAACGCTCGGGCGACGAATTCGCGACCGTTTTGCAGAATCTGCCGAACGTGATCCTGACGCCGCACATCGGCGGTTCGACCGAAGAAGCTCAGGCGAACATCGGTACGGACGTTACCGCAAAGCTCATAAATTATCTCGAATTCGGCACGTCGGAAGGCTCGCACACCGTGCCGCCCGTCAACCTCCCGCCGCAGGCCGGAACGCATCGCATTTTGCACATCCATCGAAACATTCCCGGCGTCCTCGGCGAGATAAACTCAAGATTGTCGAGCCACAATATCAACATCGCCGGCCAGTATCTCAAGACGAACGACGCCATCGGCTACGTCATCCTCGACATCGAATCAAAGCTCTCAAAAGAAGCCTTCGATATACTGAAGCAGATAAAGGGCACTATTCGCTCCAGAATGGTCTATTAAGTTAACCCTTTTGTATTCTACATGTCTGAAAAAGAGGCCACTGCGCGAATCAAAATAAATAAACTGCTCGAGGCGGCCGGTTGGCGCCTGCTCGATGAAGAAACCGGCCGAGCAAATGTAAAGCTTGAGCCAAATATAAAGATAGTCGAGCGATACGGAGAGACCTTTGCGAAACTCAAAAGCGGTTTTGCGGATTATCTATTGTATGACGAGCAAAATTTCCCGATCTGCGTTTTAGAGGCAAAAGCCCCAGGCATTCATCCGCTCGTCGGAAAGGAGCAGGCGAGGACGTATGCGCAGAACCAGAACTGCCGATTTGTAATTCTATCCAACGGCGATCTTCATTATTTCTGGGATTTGCTTTTAGGAAATCCACGGGTTATCACAAAGTTTCCTGAGTTGGGCGAGATTCGCCACTTTGATGAATTTCGTCCAACGGCCAAATCCTTGGTGGGCGAGAATATAGATAAAGACTATATTGTTCGTACGCAAAAGCCGGATTACTCCCAAGATCCGAATTGGAAAGACGAATCGACGCGCGGCGAATTTATCGAAAGAAATAAGCTGCGGTTTCTTCGCCCATATCAGCTTCGGGCGATGAATGCTATCCAAAAAGCGGTGAACGAAGGAAAAGACCGTTTTCTTTTCGAAATGGCGACCGGAACCGGAAAGACGCTGACCTCGGCTGCGGTTATCAAACTCTTCCTGCGTTCCGGGAACGCCCGACGCGTTTTGTTTCTGGTAGATAGATTGGAATTGGAAGATCAGGCAAATAGAGCTTTCAACGAATACATTAAAAATGATTTCCGAAGCGTTATTTTTAAGGAAAATCCCGACGGGTGGAACTCGGCGGAGATCGTCGTTTCCACGATCCAAACCTTGCTCGCCGGAAATAAATATAAACGCATATTCAGGCCGGATGACTTTCAGCTTGTAATTTCTGATGAATCGCACCGTTCCATCGGCGGCAACAGCCGCACCGTTTTTGAGTATTTCATCGGTTACAAACTCGGGCTTACCGCGACGCCGAAAGACTATCTCAAAAAGTTCGATGCGGATGATCCGAATCCTAAAGATCCCCGCGAGATGGAACGGCGGATGCTTTTGGATACTTACACGACCTTCGGATGCGAGAATGGCGAACCAACTTTCCGATATTCTCTAATCGACGGCGTGAACGACGGATTTTTGATCAATCCTTATGTTTTGGACGCCAGGACCGAGATAACGACGCAGCTTTTATCCGATAAAGGCTACAGCGTTTCCGCGGTGGTTGTTGGAACAGACGGTGAAGCCGTAGAGCAGGACGAGGAAACTTTTTTTACGCGGGATTTTGAGCGACGTTTCTTTTCCGATGTTACGAACCGCATTGTTTGCAAAACATTTCTTGATAACGCATTGCGCGATCCGATCACGGGCGAAATAGGAAAAACGATCGCTTTCGCGGTAAGCCAAAACCATGCCGCAAAGATCGTCCAGATACTTAATGAATTCGCCGATAAGATGTTTCCGTGCAAATACAATTCTGATTTTGCAATGCAGGTGACTTCCAGCATTCAGGGAGCCCAGCAGATGACGATCAACTTCACGAATAACAATCTCGGCGGAACGGGAAACTTTGATCCGGTTTATAAAACTTCGAAAACGCGCGTTTGCGTTACGGTCGGGATGATGACGACCGGATATGACTGCCCGGACATTTTGAATCTGTGCATGATGCGTCCGATTTTTTCCCCGACTGATTTTGTTCAGATAAAAGGCCGTGGAACGCGCAAGTATAATTTCGCCTTCGATCTTATCGACGAATATCGTAAGAAAGAATTCGGCAATGTAGAGAAACAAATTTTCCGACTTTTTGACTTTTTTGCTAATTATGAATATTTCGAGGAAACATTTGATTATGACGAAAAATTAAAACTTCCAAAACCTAGATCGATAGGCGACGGCGAAAACGACGGCGTTGATACGGGCGGCGGCGGTGTGATTGATGAGTATGAGAACTTTAATCCTGATCCGCTGAAATCACTGGACGAGATTGAGATCGGCCTTGAAGGAATGAAGATCGACCGCCGATTGTTCGAACAGTTCGAAGAAAAGGTCAAGACCGACGAAGAGATTCAAAAAATGGTCGAAGGCAGAGATTTCGAAGGGATCGAAAGTTACATCCTCGAAAATCTGTTCGATAAGCCCGAAGAATTCTACAATCTCGATAAAATACGGCGGTCGTTAAAGATCGACCGACGCCTTTCTCTCCGGGAGATCGTCGAAAAGATATTTGGCTTCATTCCAAAGTTCAAATCAAAGGAAGAACTGCTCGAAGAAGAATTTGATAAGTTTGACAGCAGCTTTCTGCCGGACGAAGCGAGCTTTGCCGACGCGAAGGATTATTTCAAGAGCTATCTGACGGACAGCAAATTCCGCGAGATAATCGAAAGCGGAAGATTCGCGGAACTTGCGACAAATCCGAACGGCGCGGTATTCGCCCGCCTTTCGACGGAACTCAGAAAGGCAATACCGGAATATATCAAAGACAATATTTCGTTGAATAGGTTTATGGAGTGAGTCCGTTTGGATACTGGATCACAGAACGATAAATGTTGGACACAGAAACAAAACGACGAATCGACACGGCACGGGATATTCTTGTGGGCAAGATCCCGAATCCGCAGGCGCAGATCGAACAGATAACCATTGCGCTTATCTATAAATTCATGGACGACATGGATAAAGGTTCGGTCGAGATGGGCGGGAAGGCGTCGTTCTTTGTCGGCGATTATGAAAAATATGCCTGGAACAAGATATTTGATCCGAGGCTTGGCGGCTTCGAACTCGTGGCTCTTTACGGCGACGCCATCGAGGCAATGGATCAGAATCCGAGCATTCCGCAGCTTTTCCGCGATATATTTAAGAACGCTTATCTTCCGTACCGCGACCCGGAAACGCTAAAGCTATTCCTAAAGACAATAAACGACTTCCAGTACGACCACAGCGAACGGCTCGGCGATGCTTACGAATATCTTCTTTCGGTTCTTGGTTCACAGGGCGATGCCGGACAATTCCGAACTCCACGCCATATCATAGATTTCATTGTCTCCGTCGTCGATCCGCAAAAAGGCGACAGAATTCTCGATCCGGCATGCGGTACAGCCGGATTTCTTATATCGGCGTATAAACACATCGTTAAGAGCAACCCGAAGCTTTCGGCGACAGAGCGGACAAAATTAATGAGGAACCTTGTCGGTTATGACATATCGCCGGATATGGTTCGCCTGTCTCTGGTGAATATGTTCCTTCACCAATTCCCGACGCCGGATATTGTCGAATACGACACGCTTACCAGCGAAGATCGCTGGAACGATTATTTTGATGTCATTATTGCTAACCCGCCGTTTATGTCGCCGAAAGGCGGCATAAAACCGCACAAGCGTTTTTCCGTTCAGGCAAAACGCAGCGAGGTTCTTTTTGTCGATTACATCGCCGAACATATTAACCCGAAAACAGGCCGGGCGGGAATCATTGTTCCCGAAGGCATTATTTTTCAATCGGCGAACGCATACAAGGAACTTCGGAAAATGTTGGTCGAAAAGCATTTTCTTTATGCGGTCGTATCATTGCCCGCCGGAGTCTTTAATCCTTATTCCGGCGTAAAAACCTCGATCCTTTTCTTTGATAAACAGATCGCCGCCGCGTCCGACAGTATTCTTTTTGTAAAGATACAAAACGATGGCTTCAATCTTGGGGCACAACGCCGAGAAATTTCCGGCTCCGAACTTCCCGAAGCACTCGCTGCAATAAACACATTCCGCTCGGCCGTCCTTTCAGGTCAAAACACCGAAGAACTATCGCAGAAGCCCGTACAAAGTAAGAGCGTTTCATCGATCGTAAAAAAAACACAGATCGCGGAAAAGGGTGAATTTAATCTTTCCGGTGATAGATATGTCCACAATACAAGAGCCGTTAATAGATTTGAATTCGTCTCAATTTCCGAGGTTGCTGAGTTCTTTGTTGACGGAAATTGGATTGAATCTAAAGACCAATCACCGAGTGGAATCAGATTGATACAAACTGGCAATGTCGGTGAAGGAGAATATTTGGACAAAGAGGGTCGAGCGAGATTTATTTCTGAAGAAACATTCATAAGATTGAAGTGTACGGAAATTTTTGAGGGCGACGTCTTGATTTCACGATTACCCAATCCTGTCGGCAGAGCCTGTCTTGTCCCAAAAGTAGATTCTCGAATGATAACGGCGGTTGACTGTTCGATTGTCAGATTCGATAAGCAGCGACTTTTTCCGAAGCTTTTTGTGTATTACACAAGGATCGAAAATTATTATAAGGAATTAGACCAGCACTTAACTGGTTCAAGCAGACGACGAATAAGTCGTGGGAACTTAGGGAAAATTACAATTCCGTTGCCGCCGATGGAGGTTCAGAAGGAGATCGTCGCAAAGATCGAAGGCTGGCAAAAAATAATCGACGGCGCACGCGCCGTCGTCGATAACTACAAACCCGAAATCCCCATCAACCCCACCTGGCCATTCGTTCATCTTCATACCATATGTCGCATTAAACATGGATTTGCTTTTAAAGGAGAACATTTCGAGAGTTATAAAAAACAGAATTTACCAATTTTGCTGACACCTGGTAATTTTCATGAGTTAGGAGGTCTTTATTTTACAAACAGAAATACGAAACGTTATTCTGCCGATTTCCCGAAAGATTACTTACTCAAACAGGGTGATTTGGTTATTGTTATGACCGACTTGTCTCCTAAGATGAAGATATTGGGGAACCCTGCATTTATTGATAGCCATAACCTATTACATAATCAGCGAATCGGACTGATAACTATTACGAATGGTCCAGTTGATAAAAGGTTTGTTCACTATTGTTTATCACAGAATTTTGTGAAGGAATTAATCAAACTAACGGCAACAGGTTCAACTGTAAAACACACGTCTCCAGATCGAATTCTTGAGTGTAAAATTCCGCTTCCGCCGCTCGAAGTTCAACAAGAAATCGTCACCCAGATCGAAAAAGAACAGGAACTAATAAACGCCAACAAACAAATAATCAAAACCTTCGAGCAAAAAATAAAAGACGAAATAAACAAACTCTGGGAGCAATAACCGGTGATTTTGGTCGAGTGTGCGATACTTAGAGGCGATGAAAATTACATTGTTTCTAGTTGTATTTGCGACGATGTCGGTGTCGGCGCAGTGGGTCAAGCGGACGGTGGCGACGGATGCGTCGTTTCGCGGGCTTTCGGTGGTGAGCAGGAATGTCGTCTGGGCAAGCGGAACGCGAGGGACTGTGATCCGCACGACGGACGGCGGAAAGAGTTGGGATCTCACGGCCGTTCCGGGCGGCGAGCGGCTCGACTTTCGCGACATCGAAGCCTTTGACGCGAACACCGCTTACGTGCTCTCGATCGGCAACGGCGAGACTTCGCGAATCTATAAAACGACCGACGGCGGCAAGACCTGGAAGGAACAGTTCGTGAACCGTGACCCGAAGAAGTTCTTCGACGCGCTCGCTTGTTGGGACCGCAATAATTGCATCGCGATGAGCGACCCTGTCGATGGCCATTACCCTCTGATCGAAACGACCGACGGTGAGACGTGGCAGCCGATCGTGAGCAACAAAATGCCTGCCGCGAAAGACGGCGAGGCGGCATTCGCGGCAAGCGGTACTTGCCTGATCACGCACGGAAAGAGCGGCGTGATGCTTGTATCGGGCGGAGCCGATGCACGCGTTTTCCTTTCAGAAGATAAAGGTTCGACGTGGGAATGGGTTACGACGCCGATCGTAAAAGGAACCGCAGGCAGCGGCATCTTCTCGATCGCGATGACGAGCGTAAAGAACGGCGTGCTGGTCGGCGGCGACTACGAAAAACCGGATCTGATGACCGACAACCTCGCTTTCACGACCGACGGCGGCAAGGTTTGGAATCTTGCAAAAGGCCTTTCGGGCTATCGTTCCGGCGTCGCGTTCATCGACGCAAAGACCATCGTCGCGGTCGGCACGAACGGCACCGACATCTCTCGAAATGGCGGCAAGACGTGGAAAAAGGCCGGCACGGAGAATCTCAATTCCGTTGCCGCCAAGGGCAAGTTCGCGGTCTGGGCCGTCGGTGATAAAGGCGGCGTTTACAAGCTCAAATGACCATACAATGGTTCGACATCGTCGGCGGTGCGGGCGTTGCACTGATCATCGGCACATATCTGCTCTTGCAGTTCGAACGCATTTCGAGCGACAGCCTTCTCTACTCGATCCTGAATGCCGCCGGAGCTTCGCTCATAATCGTTTCGCTATATTTCGAGTTCAACGCGTCGGCATTCGTTGTCGAATTCTTTTGGCTTTTGATCAGCCTGTTCGGCGTCGGGAAATTCGTTATTCGGCGGCGCGCCGGAGCGGGGAATTAGTTTACACGTGTCAAATAAACGAGGGTTTCGGCTAATACGTCTCTTCGGGGACTTTATGCGTTCGGAGCGTGCAGGAGCCGCGCTACTCATCGCCTGCACGATCGCATCCCTCCTCATTGCGAACTCGGCGTCCGGCCCCGATTACATTGCGTTTTGGCACAAAAAGCTCGGGCCGCTAAGCGTTGAGCTTTGGGTGAATGACGCGCTGATGGCCATCTTCTTTTTGCTTGTCGGATTGGAACTCGAACGCGAGATCCTTGTTGGCAAATTGTCGTCTGCAAAGAGTGCGTTAATGCCGGTGATCGCGGCTCTTGGCGGCGTGATCGTGCCCGCGGCGATCCATTTCACTTTCAACCACGGACACGAGACGCAGGCCGGCGTCGGGATCCCGATGGCGACGGACATCGCGTTCGCGATCGGCGCGTTGGCGTTGCTCGGCAGTCGCGCGAGCAGCTCGCTGAAAGTTTTTCTCGTTGCGCTCGCCGTGATCGACGATCTTGCGGCGATCATTGTCATCGCCGTTTTTTATACGGCGCACCTCTCGCTAGCGTATCTTTTTATCTCGCTCGCGATAGCGGCCGTGCTGTTCGCGATGAATTATGTTTTCCGCATAAAGTCGCTCGCGCCGTATCTGATCGGCGGAGTTTTTATGTGGTGGGCGATGCTGCTTTCCGGCGTACACGCTACGATCGCGGGCGTAATTCTCGCCTTCACAATTCCGTTTACGGCAAAGAACGATGATGAAACTTCCCTGTCCGAGCGGCTCGAAGAGTGGCTGCATAAGCCCGTCGCGTTCATCATTCTTCCGATCTTTGCGCTCGCAAATACGGGGATCGTGATCGAGTCGAATTGGGCCGCCGACCTCGCTTCGCCGAACAGTCTCGGCATCGGGCTTGGGTTGATCGTCGGCAAGCCGGTCGGCATCTTCATCGCGAGCTACTTGGCGGTCGCGATCGGCGTTTCCACACTGCCGAAGGGACTGAATTGGCGGCAGGTCGCAGGCCTCGGGATGCTCGGCGGCATAGGCTTTACGATGTCGATCTTCATCACGAACCTTGCTTTTGCGGGCCGCCGATCGCTCATCGACGAATCGAAGCTCACGATCTTCGTCGCGTCATTCATTGCGGCGATCATCGGCCTCGGGTATCTATACTTCGTCAGCCCGAAGCCTGAATCCTCAACCTGAACCGCACATCCAGCGGGTCGTTTTGGCGCCCGCGTTCAATGCGGTTTCCGTGTTAAAATTTTTCCGAGCGTATGAATCAGGCATTCACAGCGATACATTTCAAGGCCGAGGGCTGGCCGAATTATGCGAACGGCATTGCGAAATTTTCCGCCGCCGGCATCATTCTCGAATTCGAATCGAAATTCCTCGGGATCTTTTCGAACGGCGTAAAAGAGGTGCGTGTCTCGCTCGCAGATATTCACTCCGTGAAGTTCAAGGGCGGCTTTTTGAAAGTCGGGGCCCGCATCGTTCTGCGTCTGAATTCGATCGCAAAATCCACAAAGCTTCCAAATGACGGCGGCAAGATCGTTCTCAAGATACCGCGTGATGACGCCGAGCAAGCCCGCGAAGCCATCGCAAAACTCGAGCGAAATATGAGCGAGACCGCCGCTCAACTCCCGCCGCCGCAGGCGTCCGTAACCGATCTCTTTCTAAACGATGCGGCCAATGCTGAACACGAGAAGAAAACAAGACGCTTCGACGATTAACGGGTGCGGCGAGTTGTTCGACGGAGTCTGGAACAGTTATCCTAATGGCATTGTAGCAAACGATGATGTATGAACCGGACATAATTGAGGGTGACAGCCTTGAGACTCTGCGATCCCTGTCGGATCGCAAGTTTCAGTGCTGCGTAACCTCGCCGCCGTATTGGGGCCTGCGAGATTATGAGCATCCGGCGCAGATCGGAGCTGAGGATTCGCCGACCCAATATGTTGCGAACCTTGTTCGTCTCTTTGGTGAGGTTCGCCGTGTCCTTTGCGACGACGGAACGCTTTGGCTGAACATCGGCGATGGATATGCCCGCAATGGCGGAACGGGAAAACACGGCCCGAACGCGATGGTCGGCAATACAAAGAAGCTAATTCAAAAACGAAACTGCAAGGTTCCTGACGTTTGGGGACTAAAAGACCGCGACCTTCTCGGAATGCCTTGGCGCGTTGCGTTTGCAATGCAGGAAGATGGCTGGATACTTCGATCGCGGATTACGTGGGTAAAGAGGACTGCAATGCCGGAGAGTGTTCGCAATCGTCCTACATCCGCAACCGAAGAGATATTCCTATTCAGCAAGCGTCCGAATTACTACTATGATCCGCAAGGTGTTCGTGAGGAAAGCGGAGCGAACCTGCGCAACTTTTGGGTGCTCGGCCCAGAACCCAATCGGGACGGCCATCCGGCAGCATTTACAAAAGAATTGGCTCGGCGATGCATCTTACTTGGTTCGCGCGTTGGCGACTACGTTCTTGATCCGTTTGGCGGATCGGGGACGACTGGTCTTGCTGCCGCTCAACTGGATCGCCGATCTGTCCTTATCGAGCTAAATCCTATCTATGTGGAAAAGAGTGTTCAACGGCTCAAATCCATGCAACCGACACTCTACGCAGCACGCTAAATGGCCGGATCCAAGCAAAAAATACTTGATTTCTTTCTGGCGAATATTGGAACGATACTCGATTCCAAACATATTCAGGATGCTGGCGGCGGCGCGGTTGAATGGGCTCGTCGTGTTCGCGAGCTTAGGAATGAACAAGGGTATCAGATACTGACGCATAGAGATCGAGCGGACTTGAAGCCGGGTCAGTATTTGCTTGAGACAAAGAAGCGGCTCCCGGCGTTTTCACGGAATATATCAAAGGAAACTCGTGCATGGGTGCTTGAGAGAAATGGCTACACGTGCCAAATGTGCGGCGCCGCTGCAGGAGATCGTGATCCTTTTAACGTTGAGCGGTCGATTCGATTAACGATGGGACACATCATTGACAAATCGAAAGGTGGTGAGGATTCACCCGACAATCTAAGAGCGGTTTGCACGAATTGCAACGAAGGCCTTCAGAACACAGGTGCGATGAAGCCGGACAGGAAACATCTTTTAATGCAGATCCGACGGGCAACGATCGCTGATCAGAAAGCAGTGCTTGATTGGCTGCTGAGCAAATTTGAGAAGAGTTGAGACCTCTATAACGTCGGCATCTGGAAAATAGAAGCAGGAAGGTCGTTGCCCTACCTGCTTTTTTTAGTGTTGGAGATCGTCGCGACAAGCTGTTGCGGCCTTTCCGGTTCTTCTTGTCGAGGGCTAACCGCAAACCACGCAAAGTTTTTCGCAAAGTTCGCAAAGACGCTGCCGCGTGATCGTACATTCGGATCGGCGCCCGACGTTCACCCAGCGTTTCACGCTGGGCTATAATGTGCGTCACCTTCGGCGACTTTTTAAGATGAGCACCGTCCCTACCGGTCGGGTTTCCGCCTTCATGGGACCCGCGTCGCTGTTGCTCGCGGGTCTTGACCTGCCTTTCCTACTGCTTCGGCGGAGCCATACGAGGATCAGGCGTTGCCTTCAGTTCGTAGTTCTTCGGCGGTTCGGCTCCGAGCAGATTCTTGACGAAATAATCCCAACGTCGGCGCATCATATACGGGCTTGCCTGGCCGTAGCCGTGACGTGCGTTCGGGATCAGAATGAGATCAAAATCCTTGTTGGCTTTGATCAGCGCATCGACGACGAGAAGCGTGTTGTACGGCGGAACGTTGTCATCCATCGTGCCGTGCGCAAGCAGCAGTTTGCCCTTCAGGTTCTTGGCATAAACTTGATTCGCCTGCTTCTCATAATTGTCGCCCTTCAAGAGGCCAATGTATCTTTCGCCCCAATCGTCCTCATAATTCCGGTTGTCGTGATTTCCGGATTCCGAGATGCCGACCTTGAAGAAATCAGGATAGCGGAACATCGCTGCCGCGGTCGCAAAACCGCCGCCGGAGTGTCCCCAAATTCCCACGCGGTCGAGGTCCATAAAGGGATATTTCGCTGCAAGCTGTTTGATGCCGGCGATCTGATCTTCGAGCGTGTTGTCGGCCATATCACCGTAGCACGAATCGTGAAAAGCCTTTGAACGCATCGGGTTGCACATTCCGTCGATCGTTACGACGACGAAGCCCAAGTCTGCGAGAGCTGAATTATCGCTGCGCGAAGCGACGAACGAACGCGAGCCGACACCGCCGCCCTGCGGGCCGGGATATATGTAATCGACCACGGGATATTTGCGTCCCGGCACGATCTTCGACGGGAAGTACATCAGGCCGTAAAGGTCTGTCTTGCCGTCGCGTGCTTTTACGACGATCGGCGTCGGAGCTTTCCAGCCCGTTTTCTCAAGCCGCGAGACGTCTGCCTTTTCAAGGTCGGCGATCTTCCTGCCCGTCATATCGCGTAGGACGGCAGCGGTCGGCGTGTTCGGCGTCGAATAATTGTCGATGAAGTAGTTCCCGTCGGGCGACATAGCAACGGCGTGATTCGCATTCTCAGGCGTCAAGAGCTTGAGACCCGTGCCGTCGAAATTCACGCGGTAAAAATGCCCGAAATACGGATCGACGCCGCGTTCGCGGCCGCCTGCGTTGAAGTAGATAACGCGGTTCTTCGTATCGACATCCTCGATATTCCAAACGGGCCAATTGCCGCTCGTGATCGCGTTCTTTAGTTGACCTGTTTTGAGGTCGTAGAGGTATAGATGGCCCCAGCCGCTGCGTTCCGTGTACCAGATGAACTCGTTCGTCTCCGGCAGAAAACGCCAGCTTGTGCCGCCCTGGCCGGATTCGAACTGAGTCGGGCTTTCTTCGTGATAGACCTGCCGAACGTCGCCCGTATCGGGGTTCGCAACGCGGAGGTCTTCGATCTTGTGGTCGCGTGAGGTCGAGACGAAGGCAAGCGAGTTGCTGTCGTTCGACCAATAGATATCGCTCCAGCCGCCGTCGCACGCGATATCGTCGCATTGCGTCGAACGGTGTGCGTCGGGCTGCATTTTCAGCCGGACGACCTTTGCAGAATCGACGTCGATGATCACGCGTTCGATCATCGCGATCTTTTCGTCGCCCGGCAGCGGATACTTCCACTTTTCGAGCTTCGGCGCGCCGACATTCGTCGTCACGAGATACATATCCTTGACGTGCCGTTCGTCCTGCTGGAAGGTCGCGATCTTCTTCGAGTCGGGCGACCAGACAACGATAGGACGCGGGCTGTGTTTCCAACCGGCGTTGTCCGTCGCATAGCCGTAATCTTCCTGCGCGTCGGTCGTCAATTGAGTTTCTTTTTTCGACGAGCGGTCGCGAAGCCAAAGATTCCAATCCTTGATGAATACCTCGAGTTTGCCGTCCGGCGAGACGACTGCCATTCCGCCGCCAAAACGGGCAAATGGATTCATATTCGGCGCGCCGCCCTCGACGCCGATCTCAGCCGGCGTCGCGCCGGTCTTGCGCGCCCCGGTCTTCGGGTCGATGTGTACGTACTCGCGGCCCGTGGCAGTAAGCGCCATATACCAGAAAGTGCCGTCCGGCAGCCACGTCGCCCGTACGCCGTTGCGGTCGATCAGCGGATTCGTCTTATAGCTCAAACGGCTTTCGGCGCGTTCGTAATCAGCGGCCGTAACGGTCACGTGCGATGCCGCAGGCTCTCGACGCGTGCGTTGGGCTGCGGCCGAAATGCTCAAAAGAGCAAGACATAGCGATAGAAGTGCAATTTTTTTCATCTTGGTTTTAACTGGCAGAAGCAAAAAGAATTGTTCCCGGGATCTAAATTTAAAGGTTTTAACCATATTAACGTAAATGAACGAAAAAAGTTATCAGCCGGAAGCAAACGACCAACCGCCAACCATCATCAAGCTTACCGAATCGCCGCGGCGCATTTGAAGCACAGTTTTCACGTTTTGTATCAAATTGCACAAAACGACACAAAATGCACAAAACGGACAAAACGGACAAAACGGACAAAAAGGGACAAAATGCACAAAATGCCGAAGCCCGCGCGTGAGCAAGGGCGTTACACTCAGTGTAGGCGCCCCAACGTGTCCGAAACCCGCGCGGGCTTCCGTACCGCGGCACTTTGGGCAAAACTTGCTTGCGAAAGTGAAAAAAAACTAGAATCTATACATTGATTGCCTCTTTTTAGTTGAGAAATGCGTCTAACTTAGGCAGCCGGAAGTCTTTTTAAGCTACACTCTACAAAGTTCGAATGAGGGAATGTCAAACCTGTAAAACTTGTTTCGCCGACACGGTGATGACCTGTCCGAATGAAGGTATGCCGACCGTGCATACTATTCCTGGCGACGGCGTGCTCGAGGGCAAGTATCGTCTTGAGTTTCGGCTCGGGCAAGGCGGAATGGGCGTTGTTTACAAGGCTCGGCACGCGTATCTAAAGACGCTGCTTGCGATCAAGATCATTCTCCCCGACCTTGTCGGCAATGATCCGCAGCTTGTTACGCGTTTCAGGCAGGAAGCGCTCGCTGCCGCCGCGGTTCGCCATCAAAACGTCGTCAGCGTTACGGATTACGGCGTCATCAACGGCAATGTTCCGTTCCTCGTGATGGAATACGTCGAGGGCGAATCGCTGCACGATCTGCTCGCCCGCGAAGGCAAACTTTCGCCCGAAAATGCACTCGAACTTATCTCTGCGATCTGTGCAGGCGTCGGTGCCGCTCATCACCAGGGCATCGTCCATCGCGATCTAAAGCCGCTGAACATAATGATCTGCTCCGACAAGCCGAATATGTCGCAGGCGGTGAAGATACTCGATTTCGGCTTAGCGAAGATCAAGTCGGGCGAGCTTCTAGGCTCGTTCATACAAGCTCAGACGACCGGCCTTATGGGTTCGCCCTATTATATGTCGCCGGAGCAGTGGGCGGACGAGGATCCGGATTCGCGTGCCGATATTTACAGCCTCGGAGTGATGCTTTATCAGATGCTCGCGGGCGACGTGCCGTTCAAAGGCTCGTCGATACCGGCGATAATGAAGAAGCATATCAGCGATCCGGCGCCGACATTTGCGAGTCTCGGCGTGCCGATGGCTCCTGAGATCGAACGCGCCGTACTGCACACGCTTGAGAAGGATCCCGCTAGTCGAACCGCGTCCGTCGAGTTGATGGTCGATGAATTTCGGCGTGCGATCGACGCAACATCGAACATACACGCAACCGCAGGCACGGGCGCTTTGCCGGTCTCGACGATCCGAGTGCATACGCGCCCTGCCGGTTCGAGGATCTTTGTCGATAACGTCGCAGTCGGAGAAAGCCGCGTCGATGGTTCGCTCCTGCTTGAAGGCATTCAGAGCGGCAATCATTTCCTGCGTATCAGCCATAACGGATTCGATGATTGGATCGACAATGTGGTCTGCGACGGCAAGCCGTTGGACGTCGTCGCCGAACTTCGACATTCGCAGTCCGATATCAACGCGATCCCGCGGCCGGACACGCAAAGTCTCCTCGGGGCGACGTTGCTTGTCGAACCTTCGGCTTCGAACCCGCCGCAAGCGATTTCCTCGGCCTACACAACGGTTCAAACGCCGCCCGCGACCACTGTTCCACCGGTAAAAAAGAGCCGAACCGGCCTTTTTCTTGGAATCGGAGCCGTATTGGCGCTTTTCGCCTTGGGAATAGCAGGCGTCGCTGGGGCGTATTTCCTAGGTTTCTTTCCCGGCACCAGACGGGCCGCAAATGCTGGCCCTTCGCCGAGCGTCGCAGCGTCGCCGGTAGTAACGCCGACGGATATTCCCGCGGTCAAAGCCGATCTCGCCGCGATCCCCGGCGGAACGTTCCGTATGGGACGCAACGACGGGATGCCCAATGAACGGCCCGAACACGAGGTTACTGTCGGCGCCTTCAAGATGGACCGCACCGAGGTTACGAACGCAGAATTCTACCAGTTCGTCGAGGCAACCGGCCACAAGCCTCTGCCCGCCGACTGGGTGAACGGAAAGCCGCTCGAGGGTAAGGAGAATTATCCCGTACGCTTCGTGAATATCGACGACGTTCAGGCTTTTGCGGGATGGCGCTCGAAGCGCGACAACGTTCAATACCGGCTGCCGACCGAGGAAGAGTGGGAATACGCTGCAAGAAACGGCGGCGACAGCGATCTATATCCGTGGGGAGATGATTTTCGGCCGCAATGCGCGTGGGTCGATCAGGCGAATACGGAGCCGGCTGCGGTCGGAACCCATTCGTGCTCCGATAAGTGGGGAGTGTCGGATCTTATCGGGAACGTCTATGAGTGGACGGGTGCGAAGGCAAGCCTATATCCGGGCAGCGAGGGCGTTTTGAAGGAAACGAAAGAGGCACGGAATATGATCCGAGGCGGCTCGGCGTTCAGCAAGTCCACGGGCGACGGAGCCGTTACGAGCTCGTGGCGAAAGGATGTCCCGTCCTCGACGCGTGATAAGGAATTGGGTTTTCGCCTCGTCACGAAATGACGAGAAGAAGCCCGTATGAGGTTTTTATGTACCGGCTCTTATTCTCGATCGCATTGATAGCTGCGACGGCCGCTCTCGGTTCGGCACAGGACCTTGGCAGCAGCAACAAACTCTTTGGAGGCAAGGACTCGCCGAAAAAGACGGCTCCAGCCGCGAAAAAGCCCGCGCTGCGAAAGAATGCGGCAAAAAGCGTCCGACCTAAGCAGGCCGCCGCGAAAAAGACGCCGAAAAACACTTCTCCGACCGCGAAATCAGCGGTCGTTAAGAAAGTTCCTGATACCAACAAAACCTCCGCGCTTGCGAAACTTTCTTCCGAGCAGATCGCAAAACTTACCGACGAAGCCGCTGTCGCTTTGAAGTCCGGCGACATTGCGTCGGCCGAAACGAAATACCGCGAGATCATCAAAAATTCACCCGACGACTTGCAGGCGAAACTCGCTTTGAGCCGCATCCTCGCGGTGCCGGTGCCGGTGATGGATCTCGCAGATCGGTACGAAGAGGCGATGAACCTTGCAAAGTCGGTAACTGAAAAGGAACCAGCGAACGCGGCCGCATTCGAACTTTTCGGCGTCGCGCGCGAGATGCTCGGGCTTGTCAGTCAAGAAACCGAGGCGGCCTATCGCACCTCGATACGCCTTTCGCCGGATCGTGCGACAACGTATGCGTATCTTGCGAGACTTCTTCGCCGAAATGGAAATACGGTCGCGGCCGCCGAGATGGACGCTGCCGCCGCAACACGCGCCGGCGGAGCTTCCAGTGTCGCGGAGATCGCCGAGATACTTCAATCGGAGCAGCGTTTTCCGGCCGCGGAAAGGCTCTTGAAGGCGGCGACTCAAATTGAGCCGAAAAATGCCCGCGTACTGAATCTCCTCGGGCGCTCGCAACTCGCGAACGGCGAGGTTGCCGACGGGATCGCCAGTCTTAAGGCGAGTCTCGGCGCCGATCTTTCAAATTTCGATACGTATTCTCGCCTAGCGTCGGCATATCTGCGGGGTTCCGACATAGCGAATTCGGAGAATATCCTTCTCCGCGGGTCGCGTTTTGCTCATAATTACGACAAGCCGGTGCTTGCGAGGCAATTCGAACTGCTTGGCGACGCGTATTCCAAGGCCGGAAAGGAAAATGAGGCTCGCCGCTCGTATAAATTGGCGCTGACATATCAGCCCGAGCGCGAGACCGTGATCGCAAAGCTGAAATAAGGCAGCAGCGAAAACCGCTCTTAACCGCACGGACGAAAAATATTTTTTCGCTTTCGACGGAATTACTTTGGTATTTATCGTTTCTTGTGTGCAGTACTCTATCAAGCAACGGGTAGCGGGCCATTCTTACTCCCAAACGCGTCTGCTTTTCGCCGACCAAGAGTGTGTGAGCAGGTTGCTGTCCGTAGTGCGTTTTTAGGTTTACCGTTTTTATCGAAACTGATGTTTTGCCCTACTTGTGGACAACGATATGTCGCCGGAATACAACGGCTCTGCGACCTCGACGGAACTAGGCTCGTTAGCGAGCCCGGTGTTGACGCTCGTCCTCTGAACGCCTATTTTTCGACCGTATTGAGCGGGTCTGAGATCGGATCTTCGAGTATTCGGCGTGCGTTCGAAAAGGATGAGGACATGGTGCTCGAGTTGACGGACGAGTTCATCGAACCTGACGATGAGGTGATCCGCGACGAGGAAATGGCGGAGCTTTTCCGACGCGAAAATACGCCGATCAAACCAAAGGCCGACCGTCGCCAACGCATTCGCCGATCTGTCGCTCGCTCTGAAGACACGCCCTCAAAGCGCAATACCCGACGCGTCAGCCCGAACGATATTCCGCGTGGCCATGTCGATCTCGAAGAGCGTGAAGCGGCCGGCCGAGTCAATGATTTTGACCCCGCATCGCCGGCGTCTTTTGTCGGCAAGACCGTCAAAGGGCGTTACCGCGTGCTCCAGATGCTCGCAACTGATGACGCAGGTTACGCATATCTCGCCGAAGACCGAATTGTCGGCGAAAAACGTGTTGTCGTTCGTATTTTGACCTCTTTCGAGGGTGACGACGTTACGGCCGCGATCCTCGCCGAAGAACGCGTAAGGCTTTCCCATCTCAATCATCCGAATGTCGCGCGCGTGTTCGATTCCGGCGCCTACTCGAACGGCGTCAAATACCTTATCAGCGAGGACCTCGACGCTCTCTCGGCCGAAGAAGTGTTGTCGATCCACGGACGCTTCGATCCGGCGAGAGCGGGCAAACTCGTGCGCCAGGTCGCCTACGCTCTCGGTGACGTCCATAAGCAGGGAATTCTGCATCGCGACCTTCGTCCTGCGAATATCGAAGTCGCTGCGGCCGATGGCGAGGCAGCTCTAAAGATCACGAATTTCGGCGTCTCAAGCGGCGAACTCCACGAAGAGAACATCCGCTATGCTCCTCCAGAGATCATCGAGGGCGGCGTCTCGACCGTTTCGAGCGATATCTATTCGCTCGGAGTAATGGCATATCAACTCCTTACCGGCGACTTTCCTTTTGACGGTGCGACCGAACGCGAACTCGTAAAGGATCAGCGCGCAGGATATTCACAGGAACTGTCTCCGGCACTTGACGAATTCTTCTCGAAAGCGCTTTCGCCGAATCCGCGGTCCCGCTATGTAACTGCACGCGAAGCCGGCGATGTGTTCGCTGCTGCCGTTTCCAAGCCGCTGACGATTCCTGCGATCGACAAGACCGTTCCGCTATCGACCGACGCTTCCAAAGACGTTCTAGACGCTTCCGAGGGAAAGCAAGATACTCCACAGGTTCCTTCGACCGAACAGGAGAACGACGATATGCCGGCGTGGCTCCGCCGTTCGCCCGAGCCGCTGCACGAACCGAATGCGCGTTGGATAAAGATCGCGCTTGGGGTCTTCGTCCTTCTCTCGATCGTTTTTGCGGCCGCGTGGATATATTTGCTCAATCGGCCGCATGATCCACAGCCTGCGAACGTCGATGCGAACGCGAATTCGAATTACGATCCGACAGAAACGCCGCCTGCGCCGCGCGATATTCAGGCGCCGCCGAATTCTACTTATTTCAACACGAATAAGCAGAATATGAAGGGCGATCTGTTTCGCAATTTTGTCGGCTTCTCGATCTACTACCCGAAAAGCTGGAAGTCCGCCGGCCCGCAGGAAGGATCGGAAACTAACCGCGGCAAATTCCTCGATATCTCGAAGAAAGGTGCCGACGGCCTTCTCGAAGAACAGCTTCTGGTCTCGTACTATATCAGCCGCGGCACATATTCGGACGACTTGGTGAACTTCCCGGAGCTTGTCGCGGAATCAAGCGACGCTCTTTCAAAACTGCTCCCGGATTTCAAGATACTTTCGCAGGGGCAAACGACCGTAAACGGTTGGAAAGCCTATGAGATACAATTTCAAGGCGGCGGGACCGGCCAAGCCGGAATGCCTCTGACAGTCTGGGGAAGACGTATTTGGATACCGGCGGCTCGTCCCGGCGTCCGCACGGGATTCGCTCTCACGCTGCTTGCAACATCCAACAGCGAAAAGGTCAAAAGCGTCGCAGATGTCGGCGTCAACGATGACCTCGCAAAAGTACTCACGACCTTCGAACCAAGCCGCGAATTCTAGATTCGTATTACTCGTTGACCATTACTTCGACCGGGTCGATCCCGGAGGCTCGCAGGGCGGGATAGAGTGCGCCGAAGAGACTGCCAACGATCGCGATGGCTATTGCCCACGCGATCCACGTCGCGCTGAAATCAAACTGCAGCTCAAAGAAGTGGCTGATCGCGAGCGACGCCGCAAAAGCCGTGAAAAAGCCGAGCGCAACGCCTGCAACGCCTATGAGGAGCGCTTCGCCCTCGATCGTCGAGACGATAAAACTGCGTGACGCCCCGAGGGATTTGAGAATACCGATCTCTTTTCGCCGCTCGGTGATCGTCGTGTACATCGAAAGCAGCACGAAGACGATCGAAACGAATGCGCCGAGACCGACCAGCACGCGCAGAAATGTGTTAAGGCCGGGCACTCGCTCTTTCGCGTCGATGATCAGATCGCTAGTGAGATTCACCTTGTTGCCGGGCAACTGTTCGTTGATGCGCGCGGCAACTGCGGGAACATCCGCACCGTCCTTCACCTTGACGAGGATATACGTGCATTTATTCGTTTCTTCGAGTATGGACTGCATTGCCCCAAGCGTCATCTTGATCCGCGAGCCTGACGGCGGTTCGAAAACACCAACGATCTTGAACTGCTTGTTCCCAAATAGCGTGATCGGATCACCGAGCTTCGATTTATCGTTCTTGATCTGCCGTTGGTCGATGATGACCTCATCATTTGCCTGCGGGGCACGGCCTTGCGTGAGCGTCATTCCGTTCATTTTGGCGAACGGTTCCCAATCAACACCGTCAAGCTGCAGCAGGCCCCAACGTGCTTTCGGATCGGCCGAGATATAACGCCCGACCGGCACTGCCGACAGAACGCCCTCGATAGCTTCGAGCCGCGGGACATACGCCGTGCTCACGTTCATATTCGAGCTTCCGAATTCCATGCCGCCGGGACGCGCAAAGACGATCTCGGCCTTCCAATTCGCCGAGCGCTTCGCCATATCCTCGGTCATTCCTTTTGCAAGGCCGGTGAAAAGGACGATCAAAACAACGCCGAGGGCGACACCGATCACGCTGATCAGTGTGCGGAAAAAGCGTACGCGAAGATTTGCAATAACTAGCTCAAGCATCTAGAAGTTCGTTAAAAGTGAAACGCGATGATGCCTCTCGGTCGGTGAAAAGTTCGCGGTTCCTTTGAAAATAATCATAAAGTTTGTCGTAGGTTGCAAACAAGTTGTCGGTGGACGCTTCCCGCGTGTTGTTGCGAGCCGTTTCGAGCGCGGCGGCGATCCGTCGCTCACGCAACGCATCATTCGCGACAGCATCGCGAACCGCACCGGCGAATGCGGCAGCGTCCGGTTCCGTCAGCCAAATATTCTCGTCCGTTGCATAGGACAAGATGCCGCCCGCGTTCGGCGCGACCGTAGCAACGCCGGAGGCCATCGCTTCGAGCGGCGCGATCCCGAAAGGCTCTCGCGGATTCGGATGTACGAAAACGTCGGCGTTCGCATAATAATTTGCAAGCGTCTCTTTATCGAGATGCCCGAGTTGGACGATCTTTCGCTCGCCGAGTTTGCCTCCTTCGGTATCGAGAGTTTCAGCGAGCGGCCCTGCTCCTGCGACGATCAAGCGAAAGTCGTGATCGGCGTCTTTCGCAAGAATTTTCATCATCTCGATAAGGAGCGGAATGTTCTTCTCGGGCGAGATGCGTCCGGCGTACAGCAAAAGCACGGCGTCTTCCGGCACGCCGGCATTCTCGATAAGTTCTTGCCGGATCGCGTCCGACTTTCGGTCGGCGCGAAATCGTTTGATATCGACGCCCCGCGGGCAGACGGCTATGCGGTCCTCGATCGGCGTACGCGGAGCTTTGAGCCAACGCCAAGTCTTGTTAATGAACCACTTAGAGCGTCGCGGATTATTCTTCGCGGTGACCGCCGCGTAAAATTCTTCGGCTGTATATGCAGAATTCGCGATGTGAAAATCGAACGAAGGGAAATTGTAATTTCCCATCAA
This sequence comes from Pyrinomonadaceae bacterium, assembly GCA_035432765.1. Lineage (GTDB taxonomy): Bacteria > Acidobacteriota > Blastocatellia > Pyrinomonadales > Pyrinomonadaceae > OLB17. The sequence goes on along the minus strand of DAORTR010000018.1, from coordinate 3,969 downwards.
GCGCCGAGAAAGCCATTTACCGATGTTGCCGCCCGAAAGGAATGATGCGATGTTATCATCCATCCTCTCGCACGAGAAATGCACGAGCATCGGCCGTCCCAGCTGCTTGAATTTATTCGTGCGGATCATCGCGCCGAGCATGCTCAACGTGTATTTGTCCGTGACCTCGACCATCTGCGGCATTTCGTCGAGTAGGATCTTTCGAATAAGCGACCCGCCGGGCAGATACTGCCAGGGCATTATGATCCTGTAACGCTTGTCGAAGACCGGCGAATATTTTGCTGGGACGTAATGGATCTTCGCAAAATCATTGACGATCTCGGTCTCTTCAGTTTCGCCCGGAACGATCAGGGTCATCTTGCGTTCGTGGCGCGCGGCGGCAGCCATAAGCGCGTTGTACGAGGTGCTGATGCCGCCCGAGTTCTTGTGATAATAGTTCGTGATGTGAACTGTTTTTGTGAGTTTCTCGGTCAAGATCTTTTACCGCGACGATGTCGGGCCTCGTAATAGATCGAGGATGCGAAGATGGAAAGCAGCATCAGGACCAGGCCGTCAACACCCCAGTATTTCAGCCCCCAGATCTCTTTGCCGCCGCCGTATGTCCAGTAAATTCTATTCGCTATGGCCCAACCGACGACCTGCGAAAAGGCGGTGAACCCGATCAGCGTCGCAATGACCGTTACGGTCGCCCCACGGCGGAGCATTGCCGCGATCTCATTTGGCAAAAATGCGCAAAATTCGAAAACGAGCCTCGGTATCCGCATCACATCATTGGCAAGCGACTTGCTCTCTTCTTCCCCGACGATGAGCACGTTCCGCCTCATTATAAAAAGAGCAAAGAGCGCCGAAAAGATCGAGACGCAGATCGACCGAACGATCGCTTGATCAGTATGAGCGGCGGTCGAGGTCAGATAGCCGAAGAGGGATTGAAATCCGAATTCGAGGAGGTGGCTGATGATCGGCACGATCAGCATCACGGAGAGCAGGGCCTTCCACGCGGGCTCGACCTTTCGAAACGCCTGGATCAACGCGCCGCTCAATCCCGCAAAAGCAAAGCGAAACGCGAATTGCACGGCTGCCGCGCCAAGAGCGAGCTTTAGGCTCTCACGCGCGGCAAGATAGGTGATCAGGAAGATCGGCGCGCGCATCACGCCGCTCAAGATCGCACCCTTATAGTTCCAATACTTTATAAATAGGACCGGATGCGTGAAGACAAGTCCCCAAGCCTCGCTGATCGAAAGGCTCTCGGTAGTGCTGTGCGTTGCAAGATCGGGGACGGGATCTGTCATTGACTAATTATTGCCCGCCCTGATGGTTTTCTTTGGCTGTTTCGGTTGCTGCTTTTCTTCAAGCTGTCGCTCGGCAATCTCCATCGTCTCGAGATATGCGTCATAAACGCCCTCAAAGATCGCGTCCCAGGAGCGCGACACCGCGAAATCACGAGCATGAGCTTTCATTCTTGCAAGCAAGTCCGGATCCGAGGCGAGTGTTACCGTATGCTCGATAAATTCTTCCGGTCCGCTCGCGATCATTCCGTTGACGCTGGGTTTGATGATGAATTTCGGCCCGCCCTTGTCGGTAACGATCGCCGGCACGCCCGATGCATTCGCTTCCTGCGCAACGTTGCCGAAGGCGTCAGTTTCCGACGGGAAAAGAAAAATGTCCATATTCGCGTAGGCCTCTGCGAGCTTTTCGCCGGATAGAAAACCGGTAAATTCCGCAGTCTGCATATTCTTTTCAAGGTGCTCGCGGACATTTCCTTCGCCGACGATGAGAAACTTGAAATTCGTAAGACCGCGTTCAAGCATCCCGCGTTCCACATCGATCAAAAGCTTTACATTTTTCTCGGCCCGCAGCCTGCCTACGAATCCGACACGAAGAACGCCGTCGTCAATCGTGCGCTTCGTGGGCGAGAAGAATTCGGAATCAACTCCGCGCGCCATTAGCCGCGCCGTGCGTTTTGTTCGGCGGCCGAGTTCCGAAACGAGTTCCTCGTTCGGAGCGAGAACGACCTTCGGCATCTGATAAAAAAGAATGCAGCCCTGCATTATGCGAAATTCCGCCATCCGAACGAACGGATCAAGAATCTTCTGCGGCAGGAAACGAAACAGGCGTTGGAGACGGCTCGCTGCGAACTCATGCACGTTCGTGTGCCAGGAACCGAGCATCGGTATCCCCATTTTCCAGGCAAGATACGCGGCGGCATTGCTCACATCGTTGATGCCGGTAATGTGGATGAGATCGGGCCTGAATTCGACGAGAGTCTTGCGAATCTTAGGGATGTGGCGCGTAAAAAGCGGATCGAAAGCGAGACCTTCATCCAATGCGATAGCAAGCGGACTTCGCTTAAGCGCAAAGTGCGAGACGCTGCCGGTGGTTGTCATTTTTGTTTCCGGTCCCGCATGGACGCAGAGCATCGGACGGTCGTTATCGCGGGCGAAATTGACAAGCCGCTGGCATGTCATCGCGGCGCCGTTCACCTCGAGGTAAGAATCCGGAAAAAATGCTACACGTAAGGTATCTTTCACTGTAATGCTGAAACGCCTATCCTTAATCACAAATGGCGGGCTCTTATGGCCCGCCTCGCGAAAAGAGATAGTTTCAAAAACGGACGATCGAAATAGCCGTCCGGTATCAGGCCGTGTCCGACGTCAGGATCTGCGAAAGATCGCCGATGTCCTCCGGGAGTCGAAACTCCGTTTTCTCAAGGCTGCGCGGAACCCGATCGGCCTTCTTTCTAAGAACGCGGAAGAACGGACGCAGCTTCGGGCTGCCCATAACGGCAAGCGTCCAGATCGCGCTCCGCAGCCATCGGGGACCGCCGCGTTTCCATCCGTGCGACGAGAGCGATATAAGGCCTTTGCCATTGTCGATGTCAAAATAGACGCGATCGAACCAGTGCTGCCTTCCGGCTCTGAATGCCGGATAGTGCGTCAAGATCTCTGAAAATGATTGAAGCTGGCGCGAATGGAGCGGTTGCTCATACGCCGGCATCAACGCGATCTCCGCACGCTTATCCACTCGGATCTCGCTGACGAATTCCTCGAATGAGGTCGAATCCGTTAAATTGATCACTGTGTTGGGTTTGCACGCGTGGCGGTCACCGCCGGTTGCGACCGGAATCCCGACAGCCTCGGCGAGTTCAATGACGGCCTTATTCTCGGACCAGCTTCGAAACCCATTGACCTCAAGAGCATGTATCCAGCGGCCGTATCCTAGAAGAAACTCCTTCAAAAGCCTTTCGTGAGCTTCTTTCCCGGCAATCTCGATATCCCAGAGCGGGTGATTGAGAATGACGAGAACCTCCGGGATCTCCTCAAGCATTGCGAACAGTTCGTTCAGCTTTTCCGGCGTGTGCTGCGTCTTGTCGAAGGTGAATCCGATCAGATCCTTCGATATCTCGACGGCGCGGTCCCGCGGCAAATTATGGACGCCGACATGAAAAAAACCAACATCGAACGGCACGGTCCATTCGAGCGAGATCGGGACGGTCTTCTCGCGATCGGCCTCGTCGATCGTGAAATTTCCGTCGATGCAGTCATGATCTGTCAGCGAGACAAGGGCGTTAAGCCCCGCGCCTTCGATCTGCTCTTTCTCGAAGTCATAGACCTGTTGCGGTGAAAGCGGCGGCGACCAGTAACCGCTGTCGAAATTTGGATATTTACCTTCGCGGGCGAAGTATTTCTTCTTCTCCCTCTGCCAAAAAAAGTTGATGACAGGCAGATCTGCGGCGTAGTGCGGGACGAAGGCAAGCATCTCCTTTGAATATTCCGTATGACAATGCATGGACACGCCGCTTTTGGCCTGCCGTGAGAGATCGGGGGTGCCTTTTAAGAAATTCAGTTTTGTCTTTTCTAAATTCATTTACTTCTCAAAAAACGCTCTTTAGAGCGGGGGAGCAAACATTCAAGGCTACCAAATGAAAAATACATTGTAAATGTTAGCGTAAAACGGTTTTAGAGTGGATTT
>DAORTR010000017.1:0-29243 GCA_035432765.1 Pyrinomonadaceae bacterium | reverse complement strand
CTTATGCAGTGGTTAGCTGAAATATGTGTTAAACGGCCGGTATTTGCGACGATGTTGATCATGTCGCTGGTGGTCGTCGGCGCCTTCTCGTTCCTTAGTTTGGGCGTCGATCTTTTCCCGAAGATCGATTTTCCGACGATAACGGTCACGGTAGTAAATCCGGGAGCGTCACCGCAGGAGATCGAGACGGAGATCACCGACAAGATCGAGGAATCCGTAAATACGATCAGCGGCATAGACGAACTCCGCTCGACGTCGATCGAGGGCATCTCGCAGGTCTTTGTCCAATTCATCCTTGAAAAGGACGTCAACGTCGCCGCGCAAGAGGTCGAGAACCGCGTTCAGACCGTCATTCCGAACCTGCCGGACACCGCAAAGCAGCCGACGGTTCAAAAGCTTGATACGGACGCTGCGCCTGTTCTACGCATCACGGTCTCGGCTCCGAGGTCCCTTCGCGATGTTACGGAACTTGCAAAGGACCAGATCAAGCAGCCGATGGAATCCGTCAGCGGCGTCGGCCAGATCTCGATGATCGGCGGCCAGGAGCGGCAGATCAACGTCTGGGTCGATCCCGACAAGATGCGTTCGTACGGCGTAACGCCCGGCGAGGTTTCTGCGGGGCTTAATATCCAGAATATGGAATTCCCTTCCGGCCGTCTCGACGAGGGCCAGAAGGAAACGAGTGTCCGCACGATCGGTAAGGTCCAAAAACCGGAACAGTTCGAGGATGTCGTTGTCGCAACGCGCGGCGGATATCCGGTCAAGATCAAGGATCTCGGATATGTCGAGGACGGTGCCGAAGAGCTTCGCAGCGAGGCCCGTTTGAACGGCCAGCCGGCAGTTACCTTGATCGTCGCAAAGCAATCCGGCCAGAACACTGTCGCTACCGCCGAAGGCGTTAAGGAGAAGCTCGCCGAGGTCGTTCAGAAACTTCCAAAGGACTATACCGTCCGCATCATCGGCGACAACTCCGTTTTTATCGAAAGTTCGCTTCATTCGATCGAAGAGCACTTGATCGTCGGATCGATACTTGCCGCGATCGTCGTGTTCCTTTTCCTTTGGAGTTTCAGATCAACGTTCATCGCCGGGCTTGCGATCCCGACATCGATCATCTCGACGTTCGCCTTGATGTACGCGATGGGCTATACGCTCAACGTCATCACGATGCTGTCGCTCACGCTTATGGTCGGTATCGTGATCGACGACGCCATAGTTGTGCTCGAAAATATCTATCGCTTCGTCGATGAAAAGGGAATGAACCCGTTCCAAGCGGCGATCGAAGGCACGCGAGAGATCGGCCTTGCGGTTCTCGCTACGTCTTTGAGCCTTATGGCCGTCTTCGTGCCGATCGGGTTTATGCAAGGCATCGTCGGCAAATTTATGTCGTCGTTCGGCCTGACGGCGTCGTTCGCGGTCGCCGTGAGTTTGCTCGTATCGTTCACACTCACGCCGATGCTTGCGGCTCGTCTTATTAAGAAGAAGCCGGTTGATACCGAGAAGATCGTCGAAGAACTCAGAGGCGACGGAATGATCGAGACGCCCACGTCGCACGACACGAAGCACACCGGCTGGTTCCGTCACGTTGACGGCGTCTATGCCTCGATGCTCCGGTTCTCGATGGGACACCGTTGGGTCATTATTGGACTCGTTTTGCTTGTATTTTTGAGCATCATCCCGCTGTTTTGGTTCGTCGGCAAGAACTTCCTGCCCGTCGATGATCAATCGCAGTTTGAGATTACTTTACGTGTGCCCGAGGGCATGAGCCTTTCAGCCTCTTCGCTTGAATTCGAGCGGATCGCCGCCGAGATCCGGAAGATGCCGGGCGTAACCGACACGCTTGCGACGGTCGGCGGCGGCCAGGCGCAAGTTGTTAACGCAGGTACTATCTACGTCAAGCTGACAGACATCGGCGCCCGCGCAAAGTCACAGGAAGAGTTGATGACGGACACTCGCGATCTCATCACGAAGAACTTTCCGCCCAACCTTCGCTTCGGTGTGCAGCCGGTACAGGCATTCTCGGGCGGCGGTTTTCGAAACGCGAACGTGCAGTTCATGATCTCCGGCCCCGATATGAATAAACTCGAGGAATACTCCGCGAAGGTCCTCGAAAGAATGAAGACGATCCCCGACGCCGTCGATGTGGATTCGACTCTCATCTCGGGCAAGCCGGAGGTGCAGCTCGAGGTCGATCGGCCCGTCGCGGCGGAACTCGGCGTCCGCGTCGGCGATGTTTCGCAAGCGCTGAACACGCTGATCGCCGGACAGGAAGCCACGACATTCAACGAAGGCACCGACCAATACGAAGTGCACGTTCGAGCGATAAATCCTTTCAGGACCAGCATCGAGGGTCTGAAACGCGTCGTCGTTCCGTCGTCAAAGATCGGGCTCGTAACCCTTGACCGTGTCGTAAAGATCGTGCCGGGCACAGGACCGAGCGCGATAGATCGAACTAATCGCCAGCGGCAGGTAACTTTGCTTGCGAATACAAAGCCCGGCGGTTCGGCGGCAAGCATCACGTCCGCGATCGATGAATACGTAAAGAAACTCGATCTGCCGAGCGGTTATCGAACCGGTTACGTCGGCCAATCGAAAGAGATGGGCAAGGCGGGATTCTATTTCATCCTCGCTTTCGCGCTTTCGTTCATCTTTATGTACATCGTGCTGGCCGCCCAGTTCGAATCGTTCATTCACCCGATCACGATCCTTCTGACGCTGCCGCTCTCGATACCGTTCGGCATTTTCAGCTTACTAGTCGCGGGGCAGACCGTAAATATCTTCTCGGGTCTCGGGCTGCTGCTGCTCTTCGGCGTCGTTAAGAAGAACGCGATCCTGCAGATCGACCACACGAACCATCTGCGTTCGCAAGGTATGTCGCGCTACGACGCGATCATTCAGGCGAACCGCGACCGTCTGCGTCCGATCCTAATGACGACGATCGCGCTTGTCGCCGGTATGCTGCCGCTCGTTGTCGGCTCCGGACCCGGTTCGGGAACTAACCGTTCGATCGGCGTACTCGTGGTCGGCGGACAAACGCTCTGCCTGCTGCTTACGCTGCTGGCGGTTCCGGTCTTTTATTCAATATTTGACGATATTTCCGAGTTCCGGATCTTCAGCCGGATAAATCGATTTGCAACTCGGCTTTTTGGCGGTGCAAAACGCAGATTTTCGTCTGCAACAAGCTCGCTCATCAGCAAGCTTTAATGCGGACTAACGCAACTATTTTTATGAGGCGGCTTTTACTCTTATTTTTCATACTGTCGGCGTGCGGCGTCGCGGCCTTCGGCCAGACGCCTACCCCGACGCCTACGCCCGCGGGCCAAGTCGTGCTTCCCGACGATCTGAAGGGCGTTCCTGATGTCGCCCCCGATTTCAAAAGCCATGATATGACGCTTCCCGACCTCGCACGTGTCGGGGTTGACGTTACAAAAGAGCGTCCACTCACGCTCGCCGAAGCGTTGCGAATGGCTCTCGAAAATAACAAGGATATTGAGATCGCGCGCAAGTCGTCATCCATGGCAGAGTTCGATCTCAAGGCGGCACGCGGCGTTTATGAACCGAAACTCGCAGGTCAAACTTATTATGAACGCGCAACGGCGCCGAACGTAAGCATCTTCAGCAATAATCCAAAGACGACGCAGGGCACGATCGTCGCAAATGCGGGGCTAACCGGCTTTATTCCCAGCTTCGGAACGATCCTTTCAGGTACGTTTAACAATTCGCGCGTAACGACCGACAATCCGATCAGCATCCTAAGCCCGCAATATATGTCGAGCCTTAATTTCAGCGTTACGCAACCGCTGCTTCGCGGGCTGCGTTTCGATGCGCAGCGTCGCGGCATCGAGATCGCGAAGCGAAATATCGAGCTCACCGACACGCAGTTCCTATCGCACACGATCGACACTGTGACGAATGTCGAAAAGGCATATTGGGATCTAATATTTGCCTTGAGAAATCTGCAGGTTCAGCGTGACGGAGTCCGCATCGCAAAAGCGCAGTTCGAACACAACAAACGGCTCGTGAACGAAGGCCAGCTCGCGCCGATCGACATCGTCGCTGCCGAAACACAGGTCGCAAATTTTGAACAGGCGGTTTACGACGCACTGAACGCCGTGAACATTTCTGAGAATCTGCTCAAAAATCTCATCGCGCCGACGCGCACCGACGCGATCTGGGGCGAGGCGATCTTGCCCGTCGAATCTGTCGAACAGGCCGTACCGGGAACGACGCTCGGCGACGCGATCGATTCTGCACTGAAGAATCGTCCCGAGCTTGCCGTCAATAACGCACAGCTTGCGATCAACAAGATCGACCAGCGTTATTACCACGAACTCAAAAAGCCGCAGGTCGATCTTATCGCTAGCTATGGAACTGCCGGTGTTGGCGGCAGTCAGAATCCGAACTTCAGCACATCGTTCCCGACTGCGTGCAACATCGATCCGACCGGACCTGCATGCGCTCAGCAGCAGGCAAATCTCGCCCTGCTGACAGGCAGTCCGTTCCGCGGGATATTTAATAATCGCTATCCGACTTACCGCGTCGGTATTAATTTCAGCATTCCGCTTTTCGGCAACAAGACCGACGGTGCTTTGCTCGGTAAAACGAAGGTCGATGCCGAGAGGTTGGAGACGCAGCGTGAGCAGATCGAGCAGGGTATTCAGGTCGAAGTACGAAATGCGATGCAGGCCGTAAAGAGCGGCGAAGCGAGATTACGTGCGGCGGCGATCGCTCGCGAAAATTCCGAAAAGCAATACGCGTCCGAGCAGCGAAAGCTCGACGAAGGCCAATCGGATGTTTACCGCGTTCTCGAACGCCAGACGGCATTCATCGCCGCAAAGAGCGTCGAGCTAAAGGCTCGGACCGATCTGAATAAGGCGATCGTCGATCTCCAGCGTGCAACGGGCAATTCGCTAAAGGCGAACAACATCACCCCTTCAAAATGAGAGCCGTCCGGATAGGTGAATTCAATGGCGTCGATGATGTCGCGGTCAGAGACATTGATGCGCCGCGACCCGGGCGCGACGAGGCCCTCGTGCGTGTTCGAGCCGCCGGTGTGAATCGCGCCGACCTCCTTCAGGCCGCCGGACGATATCCGCCGCCAATTGGATATTCGCCGAATCTGCCGGGGCTTGAATTTGCGGGCGAGATCGTAGAACTTGGAGAAGGAGCGCCCGGATTTGCTCTTGGAGACCGCGTATTCGGTATCGCCGCGGGCCACGCTCAAGCTGAACTCCTCGTTTCGCACACATCGCTGCTTGCGGCGATCCCTGAGAATCTTTCCTACACAGAGGCCGGCGGCATTCCCGAAGTTTACATCACGGCTCACGACGCCGTTTTCACGCAGAACGAACTCAAGAAGGGCGAGACGCTGCTTATTCACGCCGTTGCGTCAGGCGTCGGCCTTGCGGCACTCGACCTCGCCGCCGCTGCGGGAGCCCGCGTCATCGGCACTTCTCGCACGGCAGAAAAGATCGAAAGACTTTCCGAACTCGGCCTCGAAAACGGCATTGTTACGGCAGACGGTAAGTTCTCTGAAGAAGTTCTCGCGTTGACCGAAGGCCACGGTGCCGACGTCATACTCGATCTTGTCGGTGCCGGCTATTTCGCGGAGAATATCGCTTCGCTCGCACAGAAAGGCCGCCTGAGCGTCGTTGGATTAACGAGCGGCACAAAAGCTGAGATCGACCTCGGCGTCATCTTGAGAAAGCGCGCGTCGATCCGCGGCACGGCCTTACGCGCTCGCTCTTTGGAAGAAAAAGCCGCCGCGACCGAAAATTTCATCCGCGAGGTCGTCCCATTGCTTGATTCCGGCGCTGCGAAACCGCACCTCGACCGCGTCTTCATGCTCGAAGACGTTAGAGAGGCTTTCCGCTTTCTTGCTTCAAATAAAAGTATTGGGAAGATCGTGCTGGAGATCTGAAATTATTCGCGGCGAGCCGCTTCGTCCGTCACTACGCAGAGGCCCGAGATATCGTGTTTTTCAAGTTCGTCGATAAGCGCCGTAGCTTGTTTATACGTAAGTCCGCCGGCCTCAAGCCCCGAAAACGAGACCACCGACCATCGCGGTTCTTCAAGATCCGAGAGGGCCGCGAGCTCAGTTTGTCCCGGGTCGGCCATAACTCTCCTAAAAATTTCGTCGATGTCGATCTCGTCCGTTCGCTTCGGAAAGTGGACGAGACCCGAACGCATCTCCTGAATACGCATAACTTTAGCGCTCTATGCCTTTCCTCGAAACCTAACACAATGAAACGCCGTTGTAAATGTTTGTTTCGAGCGAACGCCGACCGCGAACGGCGAATGCGGCCCGCGCCATTCGCCGTTCAAACTCGCCATCGCAACCGCCGTGCTATCTGTTCGTTCGGAAACTCGTCACCATACGGTTGAATGCGGTTGAATATCGCGAAGATTCGCTCGCCGGCACAACGGTTACGAGATAGACGAAGTTATTGTTATCGTCGTATGCCATATAGACCGTCACCGCTTCGGTCATTCCCGTGATCGGCGACTGGCCCGAAAGCGCCGTCACATATCCGCGGTAGTTTCCGAGATATGCCTCGCCGAAGCGCGACCTCTGCTGAAGATAGCTATTGCCGTCCAGAACTTGGTTTATGTAGGCCTGCGCATCGCGCGAAAGGTTGCCGCTGCCCTGCATAATACCGATCATTGCTCCGCGTGTGATGCCCTGCTTTCCATACGCTCCTTCGGGGGCGAATTGTACCGAATTCCCGCTCTCGAACGTCTTCCAATTCGTTGGGATCCCTACTTCAATGATGCCGTTGTAATTCTGCGTTCCGCGCGAAGGATTCGCAACGCGCCTTGAATAAACGCCGTTCGCTGTCGGATTCGCGCCTGCCTGATCGCCATTGGCCCCCTTCTCGATCTCCGCCATCGTCCGGGCCCGCGGAAGCGCACGCAGGCGTTCCTGCACCCGTCGAAATTCACGTTCATTTGAAGGCCGCGGATTCACATTGAGCATCTCGGCCTCCCGCATTATCTTCTCGTATCGATTACCGGGATCGGGATGGCTGCTGAGCCATTCCGGAGCGCCGCCGCCCTTGCTCTGCGCCTGGATCGTGCGGAACATATTCGCAAGATCTCGCGGATCGTAGCCCGCCTGAGCCATTATCTGAGCGCCGAGAGTATCTGCCTGCGTTTCGTATTCGCGGCTGTATTTCGTCATCCACGCTGTTGCGCCGAGAGCGCCAAGCTGCGCGCCGGCCTCGCCTCCTAGGATCGCGCCGCCCAAGATCAGCCCGATGACGCCGAGTTGATTTCCAAGGCTGCCTTGCTTCGTTGCCTGCGCCGTTGCGTGCCGAAGTGCAACGTGCGATATCTCGTGAGCCATAACGCCGGCCATTTCACCCTCGTTCTTTGCCGCCTCGATCATCCCTCGATTGACGAACATCGGCCCGCCCGGGAGTGCGAATGCGTTGATGTCGCTTGCATTCACGATCTCGAAACGATAATCGAACGACGGTTCGCGAAATTGCGGCGGTATTGCGGCGACAAGCCTCTCGCCGACCTGCGAAACATATCGCGTCGCTTCGCGGTCCTTAAGGATCGGGAACTGCTGCTCGATCTTTCGCGCGTTGTCGTCGCCGAGCTTTACGTCCTCAGAAACTTTATATTTGTTCTTCGGCCGCTCGATGCGCGTCTGTGCGAATGCCGTAAAAGGTGCCGCCGCGATCGCAAAGATCGCGATATATACTGCCAAATGTCGTTTTACCGTTCTTTTCATAGCTTATCTTCTTTATTCTTTAGTGCCCGCAGTTTGCGATGAGCCGAACGCCATTCGGGTTGACTCCAAAAAGATCCGTACGCCGCTTTCAGGCTTCGCTCCCACCGTGTTACAAACGTGTTACGCGTACCTAACGATAACCTTATCTTGTCCCTGGAGAGAAGTATAATTTTACCAGAACTTGCAAAATAGCTTCTGTATTGCAGCGTGCATTAACGCCGACAAGAGACGCCGCTCAAGTTTAGGATTATGACCGTAAACCCGACAGCCCCGGCCGCGATCGACGCTCTTCGCGACAGCGTTCTGCTGCTCGGCGGCAAGACGGAAGAGGCCGTAAGTCGCTCTATCCGTGCACTTACGTCGCGGGATAGCGAACTTGCGATGAGCGTCCGCGATGCCGATCGCCTTATCGATCAAATGGAGCTTGAGATCGATCAGCTTAGCGTCGAAATACTTGCAAACCAAAAGCTCGAACCGCACGATCTTCGGATGGTCGTATCGGTCGCTAAAATAACGCCGATCCTCGAACGCATCGCCGACCATGCCGCAAGCATCGCCGAGGCTGCCCTCGCACTTAATAACGAACCTGAGATCGACAATTATTTCGATTTTTCGCAGATGGCGGGCATCGCCTCTGGAATGCTTCGCGAAGCTCTCGATGCATTCACCTCTGAGAATTCCGACGCATCGCGTCGAATAATCGCCCGCGATGCTGAACTCGACTCTCGGTACGCACGCGTTTACGACCAACTTCTTCAACGCATGGGCGAAAAACCGACGGCGTCCAGCGGTGCCGCAAGATTGCTCTTTGTCGCAAAGCACCTCGAACGCATAGGCGACTATGTAAAGGATATTTGCGAACTTAACGTTTATTTGACCGAAGCAGTATTCATTAAACACAGCCAGCCGGTCTGAGACCGGCGTGAAACTCAATGGAGAACCAAACTAATGGGATTTAGCCTGCTGCCGAAAGAAACCGAATATTTCGCGCTTTTCAAGAAGATAAGCGCAAAGCTGCGTGAGGCTTCGTCGATCTTGGTCCAAATGCTCGAGGGCGATCCGAACGAGTACGATTCGCTCTCAAAAAAGATCAAAAGCGTAGAACACGAATGCGATGAGCTTGCCCACAGTGTTACGCGAAAATTGAACACATCGTTTATCACGCCATTTGACCGCGAGGATATTTACACGCTCGCCGTTGGCCTTGACGACGTCTGCGATTATATCGATGCGGCCGCACGCGCCGTCGTGATGTACAACATTACAGAGAGCGACAAGCACGCGATCAAGCTCGCTCACATCATCGATAAGCTTACCGATTCCATCCATTCGGCCACTGACCATCTCAAAAAATCCAAAGGCCTTGAACAGCATCTTCTCGAGATCCAACGGCTTGAGAATGAGGGCGACGACGTCTATTACAGGGCGATGGGTGAGCTCTTTTCGAACGCAAAAGACCCGATCGAGATCATCAAGTGGAAAGAGGTTTACGAGATCCTCGAGAATGCGACCGATAAATGCGAGGCGGTCGGCAACATCATCGAGAGCATCGTCTTAAAGCATACCTAAAGCAGCAAAGAACCTATTATGGACGCACAAACCGCAACCGCCGGTCTCGTGATCTTGATCATCATAATCGCTCTGGTCTTTGACTACACGAACGGTTTTCACGACGCTGCAAACTCGATCGCGACCGTTGTCGCAACTCGCGTACTCTCACCTGGCGTAGCCGTTGCTTGGGCAGCCTTCTTTAACTTTATAGCCTTCTTGATATTCGGCACGGCCGTAGCCAAGACGATCGGCGGCGATATGGTCAACATTGCCGTCATTCCCGGCAATGATCAACTGTATGTTCTGCTGGCGGGCGTGCTTGGCGCGATCGCCTGGAATCTGATCACTTGGTACTTGGGCCTTCCGACGTCAAGCTCTCACGCACTTGTAGGAGCTTATGCCGGCGGTGCTATATCCTCATACGTTTGGCATTTTGGACCGACCAACGTGCAGACCGTCCTTATTGCTTCCGGTTGGATAAAAACGCTAAGTTTTATCGTTCTATCACCCTTGATCGGAATGACGCTTGGCTTCGTGCTGATGGTTTCCATTTACTGGATATTCCGGCGCGTATCGGTGGGGCGCGTTGACAAGGTCTTTCGCGTTGGACAATTGCTCTCGGCTGCCGCCTTCTCTTTAGGACATGGTGGCAATGATGCTCAAAAGACCATGGGTATCATTACGATAGCCTTGGTGGCCGGCGGCTTTGCTCAGATGGAACCGTCCGGCAAACTCCCGACACCCGCGCTCTGGGTGATCCTTGCCGCCCATACCGCCATTGCTCTCGGTACGCTCTCCGGCGGTTGGCGAATTGTAAAAACAATGGGATCGAAGATCGCAAAGCTGCAGCCCGTTCAAGGTTTCTGCGCCGAGAGTTCGGGCGCGTTGACCTTGTTCGTTGCGACATACTTCGGCATTCCGGTATCGACAACGCACACTATCACCGGTTCGATCGCGGGAGCAGGTTCGGCAAAGCGATTTTCCGCGGTCAAATGGGACGCGGCCGGCCGCATCGTCTGGGCGTGGGTTTTGACCATTCCCGCAGCGGGCGTGATCGCAACTCTATGCTACGGCCTGCTGCTCTTGATCGAAAGGCTACTAGGCGTCGGCTATTATGTCGCAAAGTAAGGTCGGATCGGCCCCATTGCGAATTCGTCCGAGTCTTGCTTGTGCCCTGCAAAAGTGCAATGATTTTTATTTAGCTTGATGTGTTTTTTGCATCAAAGTTAAAAGGAGATCATTGCAATGTCGGCCGTACTCGAAGAAGTTATCCCACTCGATCACTACCTCGCAATGCCGGAGACGGAACTCTCTGAGCGCATCGAGGCCGCACGCCGCGAACTCGGTCCTCGCGTAGTCATTCTAGGCCATCATTATCAGCGTGATGACGTCGTTGCGCACGCCGATCTCACCGGCGATTCGTACCAGCTTTCCGTAATGGCGTCCAAAGCAGACGCCGAATTCATCATCTTTTGCGGCGTCCATTTTATGGCTGAATCCGCCGACATTCTCGGCCGCGAAACTCAGCGAGTCGTCCTGCCCGATCTGGGCGCAGGCTGCTCGATGGCGGATATGGCGTCGATCGACCAGGTCGAAGACGCGTGGGAACAACTCGAGGAGATCGGAGTTCTCGACCAAAAGGTCGCTCCGATCACGTATATGAATTCGAGCGCCGCGATCAAGGCCTTCTGCGGCCGCCACGAAGGCGTCGTCTGCACCTCGTCGAACGCGATACCGCTCTTTGATATCTACCTCAAGAATTTCGACAAGATGTTCTTCTTTCCCGATCAGCATTTGGGACGAAATACGGGTGCGAAATTCGGCATTCCGCTCGAAAAGATCGTGCTATGGGATCCGCATAAAGAGCTCGGCGGCAATACGCCAGAAGAGCTTCTCGCAGCGAAACTCATCGTCTGGCGAGGCCACTGCTCAGTTCACGGACGCTTCAAGGATTGGCAGGTCGATAAGATCCGCGAAGAGCATCCCGGAATGAAGGTCCTCGTCCATCCTGAATGTCCGCGTGAGGTCGTCGCAAAGAGCGATCTCGATGGCTCGACGAGCTTCATAATAAAGACGGTCGAAGAATCGCCCGCAGGTTCTGCTTGGGCGATCGGCACCGAGGTAAATCTCGTCAACCGTCTCGAAAAGCGATTTCCGGATAAGCATATTCGCCTGCTCGCGCCCGACCTTTGTATGTGCGCGACGATGTTTCGCATCGCTCCGCAGAACCTGGCTTGGGCGATCGAGAACCTCGCCGCCGGCAACGTCGTAAACGAGATCGTCGTTGAACCCGAAACAAAGAAATGGGCGAATGTCGCTCTTCGCCGTATGATCGATCTCACTGAAACAAAGAACTAGCGGCGCACCGCATTTAAATGAAGATCGCAACCTGGAACGTAAACTCAATAAACGTCCGTATGCCGCAGCTTCTCTCGTGGCTTGATGTCGCAAAGCCGGATGTCGTTTGCCTTCAGGAAACAAAGGTCGTCGATGAGAATTTCCCCGAGCTAGAACTGAAAGCCGCGGGCTACGATTCCGCGTTTACCGGCCAGAAATCATACAACGGCGTCGCGATCTTGTCGCGCCTTCCGATCGAGGACGTTCAGCTTAACTTTCCTGATGACGACAACGACTCGCAAAAACGTTTGATCGCCGCGACCGTCGGCGGCATCCGCGTCGTAAATACCTACATTCCGAACGGTTCCGAACTCGGTTCGGAGAAGTTCGCGTATAAACTCGATTGGCTCGTGCGTCTCCGCCGTTTCTTTGACGCGACGTGCGCTAAAGAGAAGGACGTTCTGCTCTGCGGCGATTTCAACGTCGCCATCGAGCCCGCCGACGTTTGGAATCCGACCGCGTGGGAAGGGAAGATCCATTTCTCAAAGCCCGAACGCGCCGCGATCACATTTGTAAAACAGTGGGGTTTTCGGGACCTTTTTCGTGAACTGAATGGCGATGTTCGCGAATTCTCCTGGTGGGATTATCGCGCCGGAGCCTTTCAGCACAACCACGGCCTTCGCATAGATCATATTTGGACCTCGCAGAAACTTACCGAGCGGGCAGCCTCTTGCCGTATCGACCGCTCTACGCGAACGCTCGAAAAGCCAAGCGACCACGCCCCCGTGATCGGAGAATTCAATTAGTTGATTCGCTCGATACGGATGTGCTATGGTTCCGAGATGGATGCATAACGCATCCGTTTTATGAAATGGCAACCCTAACGATCAAGAATTTACCCGATGAGATTTACACTTCGTTAAGCGAAGTTGCCAAACGCAACCGGCGGAGCATCAACGGCGAGGCAATTTTTCGACTTGAACGATCTCTCGACCTGAACGTTCAAGCATCGAAAGAAGAAATGCTTGCAGATATCCGAAAAGGCCGTAGAAAGCTCGCTGCAAAAGGAATTCGTTTGACCGATAAGCTGATTGCAGAAGGCAAACGTCACCGAAATTGATCGTCGTTGATACGAATATCATCGCTTACCTTGTGATTCTGGGTGACAAGACTCCGCTCGCCGAGCGCGTCTTTATTTTCGATCCGGACTGGGCTGCACCTCGGCTCTGGAGATCGGAAATGCAAAATCTGCTCTCGCTGTATTTGCGACGCTCGGAAATGAATATCACCGACGCGAAACTTGTGATGCAGAGGGCGGAAATGCTCGTTGCCGAGAACGAATTTGGCGTTGATCCCGCCCGCGTGCTTGAGTTGGCCGACGCTTCTGGTTGCACGGCGTACGACTGCGAATTCATTGCCCTGGCAGAAAGCCTTGGAGTGCCGCTCGTGACATCGGACAAGAAACTGCTCGCAGCATTTCCCGATATTGCGGTGCCGCTTTCGGCGTTTTCCGAATGACTTGTGAAGGTTGCGACCTGGAACATCAACGGCGTCAACTCGCGGCTCGATCACGTCGTCAAATGGTCGCTTGCGGTGCGGCCTGACGTGCTCTGCCTGCAGGAGACGAAGTGCGTCGATGCTATGTTCCCCGTGTCCAAGTTCCAAGCTGCCGGTTACGAATATGCCGAATTCTACGGCGAAAAGTCTTACAACGGCGTCGCGATCCTCTCCAAAGTTCCGTTAACCGACGTTCGCAAAGGCTTTCCAAAGGACGGAACACATGCTCCGACCCGCTTGATCGAGGCGCGTGCGAACGGTGTCGCGATCGTCTGCGCATACTTCCCGCACGGCACGAAGATCGGAAGCGACAAATTTCAATTCAAGCTCGATTGGGTCACGCGCCTACGCGAGTATTTTGACGAACTCCACAGCCCTGACGACCTCGTTCTGCTCTGCGGCGACACGAACATCACGCCGCACGAAATGGACCTCTGGAACGTGCGTTATTGGGCCACGCGTATGCACTTTACGCGTGAGGAACGCGGCGTCTTTCTTGACCTAAAGCGTTGGGGATTTGTCGATGTCTTTCGCCAGATCAACGATCAGCCGGGCGAATACACCTGGTGGGACACGTTCCGTGAATCGTCCTTTCCGAAGAATCGCGGCCTTCGGCTCGATCACATTTGGGCATCGGAACCGCTCGCGGAACTCTGCACCGATTGCTGGATCGACCGCGAACCGCGCGGCTGGGAACATCCGTCCGACCACGCGCCTGTCATCGCTGAATTCCTCATCTGACACGAAATTGGACATTCGCCTGCGGGCGCCCGTAGAATAGAGGTTTACCGACCGCGTTATGGACGTTCGAAAAGCACTTCTGATCTTCTTGGGCACGGTCTGCGTGGGGCTCGGCGTATTGGGAATGTTCCTGCCTCTGATGCCGACGACGGTCTTCCTGCTGCTTGCAGCATATTGTTACTCGAAAAGCTCAGAGCGTTTCCACACATGGCTTCTAAATAACCGCTGGCTCGGCAAATATATCACGACCTATAAATCAGGGCTTGGCATCACGGCTCGGCAAAAGTGCACTACACTTTTAACGCTCTGGGCGTCGATCAGCGTCAGCATTTGGTTCGTCGGCGGAAAATTCTGGGTTACGCTGCTCCTTTTCGCCGTCGCCATCGGCGTTACGATCCACATCCTTTGGCTCAAGACCTATCGCCCCGAAACCGCCGCTGCTCCGCTCTCGGTAAAGTCCGAAGAAGCTTGAGTTGCGATCAATTCTTTTTCCTTAATTCGAATATTCGTTTAAGTAACTGCGGAACGAGCGTCGCGGTCTTTACGATCGATCCGCTCGCAAACTTTGTTGCAAAGCCGCGAAACGTCTTGAGCGCGTTTGCCGAATACGGCATCCACCATGGATCGGGAAATATTGGCACTAGATTCTCGTGAATGTGCTGCATTTGCACGAGTTCGAGCAAGCCCTGAACGCCATGTGTTCGACCGCGGCCCGAATTCTTGAATCCGCCCCAAGGCGTCTGCCCGATGCCGTGCGTATATAGAACTTCGTTTATCGTAACCGTGCCCGCATCGATGCTTGCCGCGACACGCCTTGCCTTTCGTTTATCGCCGCTCCAGACGCTCGCCGTCAGGCCGAATTCGCTGTCGTTCGCAAGATCGATCGCCTGTTCCTCGGTCTCGAATGTGGCGATCGGCAGCGTCGGCCCGAAAGTCTCCTCGCGCATTCCGCGCATCTCATTCGACACTCCTGAAATGACGGTCGGCTCGTAAAAGAGCGTGCCTTCTTTGCGTGCGCCGCCCGTCAAGATCTTCGCGCCCGCACGTCGAAAATCCTCGACGTGGTCTTCCACGACGCGCATCTGTCGCTCGGATGACATCGCGCCGACGGAAACTTCATCGTTCGTACCGACGCCCTGCTTTAACTTCTTTGTTTCCTCGACGATCAACTGCGTCAATCGGTCTGCCGCCGCAGACTCGACATAAAGCCGCTCGACCGACGAGCAAGATTGCCCGGAGTTGCAAAAGGCACCCCAGACGGCGGCTTTCGCCGCAAGCTCGAGATTCGCGTCGGCAAAAACCACCATCGGATCTTTCCCGCCGAGTTCGAGAACTGTGGACGTGAGATTCGCCGCGGCTGTCGATGCGATCTTCTTGCCGGTAGCGACCGACCCCGTGAACATTATCTTGTCCGGAGGAACCGCGACAAGTGCCGCACCTGTCTCGCCTGCACCGGTAATAATAGTGACCACGTCCTTTGGAAAGCCTGCCTTCGCGAATATCTCGCCGATCTTCACGCCCGTGAGCGACGTCGATTCGGCAGGCTTGATGACGACGGTGTTGCCGGCCATCAACGCCATCACCACTTCGCCGAGCGGTATCGAAAAGGGATAATTCCACGCCGGAATAATACCGACAACGCCCCACGGTTTATAGATGACCTTCGACCGTCGCCCGAGCAAAGCGTAGAGCCCGATCGGGATCCGCCGAGGCTTCAAGAATTTTGCGGCATTTCTCGCAAAATGATTCATCAGATCGATGACCGGCGCTATCTCCATCGAGATAGCTTCACCGACGGGTTTACCGGTCTCTGCCGAGATGAGACGCGCGATATCGTCCATTTCCGCCGTTACGATCTCACAAACTTCCTCGACAAAGCGCCGGCGTTCGGCGAATGAAGTTTTCGCCCAAAGCGACGCGGCTTTGCGCGCGGCATCAACGGCCGCTTTGACCTCGCGTTCGCCAAATACGGGAACGCTCCCCACCAATTCGCCCGTCGCCGGATCTAGCACCTCGATCTCGGTCGCTTTCGCTGCGTGTTTTAGAACCGTCTCCACCATTTTCCTTGATGATAAGCGTCCTTCGGCCGTAAACGCAAAGGATATCTCAATATATATGCAAAACCGACGAAAATAGTGCTTGACAAGGGATTTACAGTTAGATATTCTCAAAATGTGGTTGAGAACCGAATGATTGATGATATTGACACCCAAATTCTGACGATTCTTCAGAAAGACGCTCGTACTTCGAACGCTGAGATTGCCCGGTGCGTTGGGCTAGCACCTTCGGCGGTCCTTGAAAGGATGCGAAAGCTCGAAGAAAAGGGCATCATTCGCGGCTATCACGCGGACATCGATCCGCGACAACTCAATTACGGCCTGACGTGTTTCGTCGCCGTGCGAACGAGCGATTGCGGCGTGGAACCGCAGTTGGCCGAGATCGCAGAAGTGCTCGAGGTTCACGATGTTGCCGGAGAAGATTCATACCTTTTAAAGGTACGAGCCAAGAATACGGAACATCTTGCGCATCTCTTGCGGGATAAGATCAAGACGCTCCCGACCGTCTTGGAGACAAAGACGACCGTCGTGCTCGAGACATTCAAGGAAACGACGGCGTTGCCGCTTCGAGAGTGTGCGGCAAATGACAAAAAGAGAAAACCGGGAAAGAAGAAATGATCTCTTCCCTAGACGGAGGTAACTTGCGATGAAAAAGATCACCGGAATGAGCCGCTACACGGCTCTTTTAATTTTGGCCTTTGCGGCCGTTTATATTCTTTGGGGTTCGACATATTTAGCGATCCGCTACGCTATCGAGACGCTGCCGCCGCTTCTGATGGCAAGTGCGCGGTTTCTTATTTCCGGCGTGATCCTTTTTGCCATCGCAAGAATGAGCTCCGATTACGAACGTCCGACCGCAAAACATTGGCGCTCAAGCCTCATCATCGGAACGCTGCTGCTTTTAGGCGGCAACGGCGGTGTCGTGCTTGCTGAGAAATACGTTTCGTCGAGCGTTGCCGCACTGCTCGTGGCGTCGGAACCGTTCTGGATCGTGATCCTTAGCTGGCTCTGGCTCAAGAACGGTCGCCCGACCTTTCGCACTGCAATGGGTCTCGCAGTCGGATTCATCGGCGTTGCGCTGCTGATCGGCGGAAATCTTCAAGCGATCGCTGGCGACGGTTCAACAGCGGGAATTCTTGCGATGGGACTTCTCCTTGTTGCAACTTTCTCCTGGGCTCTCGGTTCGATCTACGGCCTGAAAGCTCCGGTTCCGAAGTCCGCGATCCTTACAGCGGGAATGCAGATGCTCGCGGGCGGCACGGTATTGGGCATTGTCGGAACGCTTCGCGGGGAAGCCGCGACTTTCGATCCGTCGCAGGTTTCAGCGGCATCGCTCTACGGCCTTGCGTATCTGATCGTCTTCGGCGCGATCATCGGCTACACGGCATACAGTTGGCTCTTGAAGAACGCAAAGCCTGAGATGGTCGCAACCTACGCGTATGTGAATCCGATGATCGCCGTACTGCTCGGTTGGTTCATCGCCGGCGAGAGTCTGTCGCCCGTTATGCTCGTAGGCGCGTTGATCGTGGTCGGTTCTGTTGCGTTGATAACATCGAAGGAAGGTTCGGACGATCCGAATCTCGAGGAACCAGTTCCGGACGCGCCTCCGATGGTGTTCGCCCAGCAGCACGAATGTGCGCAGGCCGCATCCGCCTAAGCAATTGAATCAAACCGCCCCCGAGCTCCTGCCGTCGGCTTTAGGCTAAACGGCAGGAGTTCATTTTTTTTGCGACCGAAGCAGGATTTCAGTAGTATTATCTCCGAGATATGAACTCGGACATCGCAGTATATAACGAGCGGCAGGCGGACGCAGACAGGTTGATATGCGATGCGCTCGCAAAGACGATCGACGGTGTGCTCAAAGAGGCCGAAAGCAAGATCTGGCACGCTCACCCGGTATGGTTCCTCGACGGCAATCCGATCGTCGGCTACAGCAAGCAAAAGCCCGGGTGGCGTCTGATGTTCTGGAGCGGAGTCGACTTTGACGAACCAAGCCTGAACGTCGTCGGCAAGAAATTCAAGGACGCATCCGTCTTTTACAACGCCGTCGATCAGATAAGCACAAAGGATCTGAAACGCTGGCTCGCAAAGTCGCGCGAGACCCAATGGGATTACAAGAACATCATAAAGCGAAAAGGCAAGCTCGAGCGTCTGGACCCCGCGGAGCGTTAGCGGCGGGAATTAACCAGCTAAACGCCCGATCGCTGTACAAGCAGCGTCGAGCGCGTCTTGGAGTTTGGCGACATCGGGGCCGCCGCCTTCGGCCATATCAGGTTTGCCGCCGCCCTTGCCGCCGACGACCGGAGCGATCTCGCGTATGATGTCGCCCGCCTTGATTCGTGAAGTAAGGTCGCCGGAGACGCGAACGATCAAACCCGCCTTCGCCTCGTCGCGACGACCGACGACGACGACGCCTGACTTCAAACGCGCAAGCAGCGTGTCTGAAAGTTGACGCATACCGTTCGCGTCGATGTCCTCGACGATCTTCGCGACGACCTTTACGCCCGCGATCTCACGAACGTCGTCATCGGCCGCGCCGCCGCCACCGCCGGTCGCGATCTTTAGCCGAAGTTCGTCGATCTCTTTGCGCGATCTTTTTAGATCGTCCTGCAGACGTTCGATCGCGTTCGCAAGGTTGTCACGTTGCGTTTTCAGCACGCCTAAGCTTGCGTCGATCAGCCGCTCGTCCTCGCGAAATCTGTTGAAAGCATCAAGACCCGTGATCGCCCGTATACGGCGCACGCCCGAAGCGATCGCCTCGTCCGAGACGATCTTGAACGATCCGATATCGCCCGTTGCACGCACGTGCGTGCCGCCGCACAGTTCGCGTGAGAATTCGCCGTTACCGACGCTCAGGACGCGAACTTCCGCTCCGTATTTCTCGCCGAACATCGCGACCGCACCCGAACGCATCGCATCTTCGGTCTTCATCAGGTCGGTCGTAACCGGTTCATTCTGAAGGATATAGCGGTTTACGAGATCTTCCGTTTCGGCGATCTCATCGGCGGTCATCGCCTGGTAGTGCGCAAAATCGAAACGCAGATAATTCGGTGCAACGACCGAGCCTGCCTGCTTGACGTGCGAACCCAAAACCTCTTTCAACGCAGCGTGTAGAAGGTGCGTCGCCGTGTGATTCCGTCGCGCGGCATCGCGTTTCGCAACATCAACCAACGCCGAGACGGAATCCCCGACCTTGATCGAACCCTTCTCGACCTTCACCTTGTGAACGATCAGTCCCGAGACAGGCGAATAAGTATCTGAGACCATCGCCTTCAACGGGCTTGCCGTTTCGCCGACAAGCATTCCCGTGTCGCCGACCTGGCCTCCGGACTCCGCATAGAAAGGCGTGCTGTCGAGAACGACGCCCGCCTGCTCGCCTTCATTCAGCGCGTCAAGCTGTTTGTCGCCATCCAAGATCGCGATGATCGTTGCGTCGTCGATCTCGGTCGTCTCGTAACCGTGAAAGATGTTCTTGCCGACGGCGTCGAGCACTTCCGCATAGACCGGTGAGACCTCGCTCTTTCGCTCCGTCTTGCCGATGCTGGACTGCTTCTGCAGTTCGCGGATTTCAGTGTCTAGATTTTCATTAAACTCAGACTCATCAAACTCAATTCCCCTTTCTTCAAGCTTGAGTCGCATAAGATCTCTAGGCACACCGAAGGTGTCGTAAAGACCCGCAAGCCTTTGAAATAGTTCTTGCTTATGGACGTAATCGAGAAAGCCGCGAATCGCGCCCAGCCCGTTCAATACCTCTGGGTTGAGAGTGGGAGGTATCTTTGCAATTCTAGCAACGTCTTTCAGTCTCTGGAGTTGCTCAGCGTTTGGAAAACCACCCAACTGCCTTCCTAGGTCGAAAACGCGCCGGATATCCTGATGTTGGCGCTCAAGTTCTTTTCGCTCATTCGAAGGGATGGAGTTAGGCTCGGCCATCTCCTCCGTCCCGTCTGCAAAAATTAACTTCACCGCCTTTAGCTGACCATTTTTTGCAAAGATAAAACTTCTCTTCGCCGGGCGTCTAGGCAGCTCAAGGGATATTACAAAATCAGGTGTGTTTGTAAACTCCAGCTCCTCATCTCTTACACGAGCGATAAACATATCGATGTCGGAAAACTTTCCCAGTCCAGTCGTTAATGTATTCCCGAACCGTTGTTCTTCGAGCTTGACCATCTTTGCGATGAAGCCGCGTTGCGTCTCAAGCTCCGGAAACGCATCGTGCATCTTATCGACGACGGCGTCGCAAACTTTGTAGAAAAATGCGTCCTGCCGCCCGAGGTGTTCGCGGCCGTGGTAGATGGCTCGACGCATAATTTTGCGCAGCACGTAGTTGCGTCCTTCGTTGCCGGGCAGGATGCCGTCTGCGATAGCGAACGCCGTCGCCCGCGCGTGATCTGCGATGACGCGACAAGCAAACTGCTGTGTTTCTGAAAGTTCTTCGTAAACCGCCATAAAACTTCTATTGTATTACAGTCCGACTGATCTTGCGTAAAGCGTTCCGCTTCCGCCAAACGGGCGAGGGTAAAGGCTTTGAGATGCCGCCTTCGAGCGATACTGTAGTATCAGGATGTATGCCGACGGCGACAACCTGACGATCTGGACGATCGGGCATTCGACCCGAACGATCGAGCAATTCGTCGAGCTGTTGACGGCGAACGGGATCGAGTTGCTCGTTGATATTCGACGTCATTCAGGTTCGAGGAAATTCCCGCAGTTCAATCCCGAACCGCTCGCCGCATCACTCCGCGAAGCGGGCGTCGAGTACACGCGAATCGAGAAGCTCGGCGGCCGCCGCAAAGTGCACGCAGATTCGCACAACACCGTCTGGCGAAACGCATCGTTTCGCGGCTACGCCGACTATATGGAGACCGCTGAGTTTCGCTGCGGCATCGACGCGCTCGTCTCGCTCGCAGAGCGAAAACGCACGGCCATTATGTGCGCCGAAGCCGTCTGGTGGCGTTGCCATCGCTCACTCGTCGCGGATTACTTGAAGGCAAAAGGTGCCGCCGTGCTGCACATCCTGAGTGAGACATCCGTGAAAGAACATCCTTTCACATCAGCCGCGACCGTCGTCCGGGATACCGTCCGTTACGGCGAGGCAAGAGAAGATAAAGCTATGTCAGACAAGAAATTCAAAGTAGGCGATCACGTAAAATGGAACTCCGAGGCGGGGCACGTTTCGGGCCATATCATCAAGATCCACTTCGCGGATTTTGACTACAAAGGCCATACGCACCGCGCCGACCCCGGCCACCCGCAATACGAGATCAAAAGCGACAAGACCGACCACATCGCCGCCCACAAACCCTCCGCACTAACCAAGATCGACACCTAATTCCGCAGGGCCGGGCGTTGGCCATGGGTACCTCTGCCGCTTCCGCGGAGTCCCCAACGGGGACAAAGAAAATAGCCTAGGGTAAGGCCGACAGGCCGCAACCCTAGGAATACATGACAAAAAGGCCCGACCCCGAACATCAAAGGCTTTAAGCTCCTACAGGGTTGGCTGGCATCGCTGAAGATCGAACAGGTACATGCCTGTCTCGAAGCGACGGGGCCGTATGGTGAGGCCGTCGCTGAGTTCTTGTATGAGCACGGTCACAGGGTCTCGGTCGTGAATCCGTTGCGGATAAAAAGCTTCGCTCAGAGTGACCTTCAAAGGAACAAGACCGACCAGGCCGATGCTCGCACGATCGCTGCTTTCTGCATCGCGAAAGATCCGGACGAATGGCACCCTTTGCCTGCAGAGATCAAGCAATTGCAGGCTTTGACGCGTCGGGCAGACGCTCTTGGAAGAATGCTCATTGTCGAGACGAACCGTTTGGAGATGGCTCCGAAGGCGACCCGTCCGAGCATCGAACGAATGGTCGAGAACCTCAAGCAGGAGATCGAGAATGTCCGGCATCTTATCAAAGATCACATCGACGACCATCCTGACCTTAAGCAGCAAAGCGATCTGCTGCAAAGCATTCCCGGTATCGGCGAGAAGACCGCACGGCTTTTGCTCGGCGAGATCGAGTTCCGCTCATTCGAGTCCGCACGAGCTCTCGCGGCTTATGCCGGCGTGACTCCAAGGCGCTTCCAGTCGGGCACGTCCCTCAACTGGACCAGATTGTCGAAACTCGGCAGCAGCCGGATCAGAGCGGCCTTGTACTTTCCGGCAATCACCGCCCTTCAGTACAACGCTGTCATCAAAACATTCGCCATGCGTCTGAGCGAAAGCGGCAAAACACCGATGCAGATCGTCTGTGCAGCTATGCGAAAGCTTCTGCATATCGCGTTCGGCGTCATCAAAAATAATCGCCCTTTCGATCCGACAACCGCTTTACCCGTTTGACTGCCAAGACAGTATCTTACTGACGTGCGGGCTACTGACACGTGCGGCGTTAAAGCCACGCAAAGGTCGCTGAGGAATGCGGGCGTGCGGAAGGTTGCACTGAGTGTAACGCCCTTGCTCACGCGCAGGCTTCTGCATTGGTGAAAACCAGTCGCTATCGCTCGTAGGTTCTGGCAAGACCGTGGGCACCGAAGGAGCTAAGACGGCGAGTTCGCGACAGCGTCTTTGCGAACTTTGCGAAATTCTTTGCGTGCTTTGCGGTTAAAGCTCGACAAGAGAAACCGCGAAGGTCGCGAAGCGAAGCCACGCAAAGGTCGCTGAGGAAGGCGGGCGTGCGGGAGGTTGCACTGAGTGTAACGCCCTTGCTCACGCGCAGGTTTCTGCATTGGTGAAATTCAAGAAAAAAGATCCCGCAAGGGCGGCTCGAAAGCTACTCTTGCGGGATCGGAGATAACGGACAAGAGTTGTCCGCGTTTTGTTAGTAACGGGTATAAGTGATCGTCTGGCCGTCGGTGTCCGAGACGGTACGGAATCCGTTGCCCTGGCGATAGAGACGCGAGGTGTACGGGCCCATTCGCAGCGTGTTACCGTTCAGCTTTCCGTAGGACGGAGCACCATTGCCCATAACGACGGTAACGTTGCCTTCCTGCGTAACGGTCATCGTGATATGCGAGCCGTCTTGCGGGCTGTTCGCATAGAATGTGCCGACCGCCCAGGACGAAGGACGCGAACCGCTGTTCCAGTCGTCGTTTCCGCCGCCGTCCGACCATGCTTGTTTGCTGTAGCTGATCGTCTCTCGGTTCAGCGTGCTGACCGTGTCGATGCCGTTTCGAGTTCGAACAAGCGTTGCCGAATCCTGACCGAAACTGAGCAGGCCGCGATAGTAACGGCCGTAGCTGACCGGCTGTCCATTGACGCTCGATGTCGCGCGGCCGTTTGATTGGATCGCAAGAGTGATCCTTTCGCCGCGAGGACCGACGCCGTAGTAGGTTCCGACTGCCCAGTTCGGGGGACGCGACATTTCCCAATTATTGTCCCAACCGCCGCCTCCGGGATAATTCGGGTTGCCGTTCCAACCACCGTTCCAGCCGCCGCCCTCGAGCCCAGGAAGGTCGTACGTGTCAGCGACCGTGTTGAGGTCATTACGCATTTGGCGCCATTGCTTCTCGATGTTCCGTTGGAAAGGCAGGCGCAGGATCATCTGATTGACCGGCTGAGCCTGTTGGATGACATCGGAGACGTCGTTGCGGACTTCCCACCAATTGCGCGAGCGGTCGAAGTTCGAGCGCAGACGATCAAGCGAGTTCTCATAGTTCCGCACAAGCCGATTGTATTCGTCTTCGGTCGGCGTATTGTTGATCGGGCTGTTATCTAGTGCCCTATCAAAATCGCGACGGAACTTGTTGCTGCTGGTCTCGAGGCGTTTGATAAGGGCGCTTACATTTCGTTTTGAATAACGGTTCTGGTTACGAAGCTGCGCGTTGGCAACGGTCGGCAAAACGACCGCGGCGCATATCGCGACAACGAATATAGAAATGGTTCTTCCAAATTTAGTCATAAATTTGTCCTCCTAGTTAGGGTTAAAAAGACCGCATCTTCGGTCATATTCAGCGGGAAATAGATATTTCCCTTGCCGAAACTTTAGATTCAAAGCGCGGAACATCCAGTTGCAATCAAAGTTTCATTGCGAGTGGTCGTGAAACGCCTAAATTATAGTAGAATCGTGGGTTTGCATCAATAGTTACATTTTCCTATGCGTCTTGACGACCTAGACTTCATATTGCCGCCGGAACAGATCGCACAAACTCCATTGGCGGACCGCTCGGCATCGCGGATGTTGACGGTCGATCGCAGAACGGGCAAATTCCACGACGCGAATTTCACTGATCTTGCGAGCGAACTCGGGCCGAGAGACATACTCGTTCTCAACAACACGAAGGTGTTCCCGGCGAGATTATTCGGGCAGATCGAGACAGGGGCGGCGATCGAAATGCTGCTCACGGAAGAGATCGAACCGCTTGTCTGGGATGCGGTCGCGCGTCCAGGAAAGCGTCTCGCGCCGGGAAAGCGCGTCATCTTCGATGAGACGTTCTCGGCCGTCGTGATCGAGAAACTAGATGGCGGCCGCGTGCGATTCCGCTTTGAGACCGACGGCGATCTAGAAGCCGAGATCGATCGTTTGGGTAAGACGCCGCTCCCGCCCTACATCACGCCTGACGAGGGGAAACGCGAATTCGACCGAGAGCGATATCAGACCGTCTTTGCCGCCGAACGCGGTGCGATAGCGGCGCCGACCGCCGGACTGCATTTTACCGATGAGATCCTGAAAAGGATCCGCGCAAACGGAACGGAGATCGTCGAACTCACGCTTCATGTCGGCTACGGGACGTTCGAGCCTGTGCGTGTCGAAGAACTTGCGGAACATCGAGTGCTCCCGGAAAGATTCTCGATCTCGGATGAAACCGCGAGTGCGCTGAATGATTCGCTTGAGGCAGGAAAACGCATCGTCGCCGTAGGCACGACAACAACACGCGCACTCGAATCGGCGATCCGCGAAACAGGGAAATTCAAGCCAGGCGCCGGCATCGCCGATCTGACCATAACGCCCGGCTATGAGTTCAAAGCAGTCTCGGCGCTTATTACGAACTTTCACCTTCCGAAGAGTTCGCTGCTGATACTCGTTTCCACATTCGGCGGGCACGAACTTATAATGAATGCCTACGAACACGCCGTTCGCGCCGGCTATAGGTTCTACAGCTACGGCGATTGTATGTTCGTGAAATAATGCAGCTTATCGACTCGATCAAGAATCTTTTCGGCCCGACGGCGCGTCTTTCGGCGCCGAGGGTAAAGGTTGCATCGCCAGGCGAATATGTCATTCGCCCGCTGACGAAAAGGCATCTTCGAGACGTTACGCTCTTGAACGCCGAATGCTTCCCGAACGGCGACAGCTATACGCGGCACACGATCGATTACCTATTAAGCCAGCCGACGACGCTATCGTATCGTATCGTCACCGAAGACAACGACACGGTCGGATTTGCATTTGTGATGGTGAACGAAGGCGGCACGGCACATTTGACGACGATCGGCATCGCGCCCGAACATCGTCGTCGCGGGCTCGCGAAACGTCTTCTCCTGCACGTCGAGAACGCTCTGCGCGCTCGGTCGATCAACACGCTTGTTCTCGAGGTTCGTGTGAAGAATGCTGCGGCACAGGAACTCTATCGTCAAAAGGGATTTTATGTCGTTCAGCGTTTGAACAAATACTACACAGACGGCGAAGACTGCTTTCTAATGATGAAGGCCGTCTATTAGCAGGAGTTTTAAGCGTGCCGCTGCAGCTCCCGAAAATATATCCGATCACTGACGTCGAAATTTCCGGCCTATCGCACGCCGAGCAGGTGCGAAGACTGATCGCAGGCGGCGCGACCCTTATTCAGCTTCGCGAGAAGAGACAGCCTGCAGGTGATTGGTACGCCGATGCCCTCGCGGCGGCAAAGCTATGCCGCGAGTCGGGCGTTCTCTGCATCGTGAATGACCGGGTCGATATAGCGTTGGCGATAGAAGCCGACGGCGTACACCTTGGGCAGGATGATATGCCCGTCGCGGCAGCGAGACGGCTTTTGGGCCGCGAGAAGGTGATAGGGCTTTCGACGCACTCGATCGAGCAGCTTGAGGCCGCACTTCGCGAAGAGATCGAGTACGCCGCGATAGGGCCGATATTCGCTACCTCGACCAAAACCGACCACGAACCCGTCATCGGCCTCAAAATGCTCCAGGATGCCGCCCAAACGTCAGGAAACGTGCCGCTCGTCGCCATCGGCGGCATCTCAAGCGAGAATCTGCCGGCGCTCTTCGAGACGGGAGCAAGTTCCGCTGCGATGATCGGCGCGATCTTGGGCAACCACAACCAGATCGAGGAAAAATACCGCGAACTCACCACAATTGCCTCAACTTGTTAAACAAGTGCCAAAATTGTCTTGCATTCGGTTTAGACATTGGTCATAATGATTACGCGGCAAAGGCTCGCGGCTTTAACTGCTTCGAGACACAGCCGTCCTTACGTTCCCTTTTCCCTCCAGACATTTACGCCAACATAGGGGAGCTGCGTTTCCACAATGAGTTTGTTAGACATTGCACCGATCATCGAGCAGATGCTGCTCGTTTCCGACAACATCAGCGATCTGAACTTTTCGGCGAATCAAAAGCCGCAGGTTGAGATCAACGGTAAGCTGCATCCTGCGTCGCCGCTTGGACTTGGGAGGCTGACGGCGTACCAGACGGAGACGATCGCTATGTCTCTGGTCCGGGACAATCCGGACGCGGCCATGCAGCTTGCGAAATATCGAACCGCCGACCTGAGCTACGCGCTTCCCGGGAAATGTCGTTTCCGCGTGAATATCTTCCAGCAGCGGAACTCTTGGTCGATCGTGATGCGGCTAATTCCGCATATGATACCGAGTTTTGAGGATCTGCGGCTTCCGCCGACGCTCGCCGAGATAGCGGATATCCGTAACGGCATCGTTCTGCTCACGGGGCCGACGGGTTCGGGTAAGAGTTCGACGCTCGCGGCGATCATCGATCGTATCAACGAAACGAAGGCGTATCACATCGTAACGATCGAGGACCCGATCGAATTTTTGCACAATCACAAGATGTCCACGATCAACCAGCGAGAGGTTGGCGCTGACACGCGTGATTTTGCGACGGCACTGCGAGCCGCTCTTCGACAAGCTCCGAAAGTCATTCTCGTCGGCGAAATGCGAGACCTTGAGACAGCCGAGATCGCCCTAGAGGCTGCCGAGACGGGCCACCTTGTACTCTCGACGCTACATACCATCGACGCTTCGAAGACGATAGATCGCATCATCGGGCTTTATCCGAAGAACGAAGAGCGGATCATCCGAACGCGCCTTGCTCAGACGTTCCGTTACATCGTTTCACAGCGCTTGATCCCGAGGGCGGACGGCAAAGGACGCATCGCCGCCGTCGAAGTTATGCGTTCGAATCCGCGAACTCGCGAATACATTGAAAAAGGTGAGACCGAGGGCAAGACCTTGCTCGACGCGATCCGCGACGGCGAGATCGACGGAATGCAGGATTTTGATTCAGTGATCCGCAAACTCGTCGAATCCGGCGAGATCTCGATGGAAGACGGACTCTCGTTCGCCACCAACCAGAATAACCTCCTGCTCCAGCTTAAGGGGCTTGCCTCGACCGAGGATTATGTAAATCAGAATCGGATGCCGCATATCATGGGGTCGGCATCTACGACACCGCCTCCCGCCGAGTCGAATCCCGATTCGGTTCTCAGCATGATCGAGTAGGAGGCAAGGACTTTTTATGATAATACGCTGCGATAACTGCTCTGTTACCTTGCAATTAGACGAGTCGAAGGTTCCTGCCGGGAACTTTACGGTCAGATGTCCGCGTTGCCAGAATATGCTGCGCGTCCAAAAGGACGCGTCGGGAAAAGGTTCATCGACGGTGCAGCAGCTTGCCGAGAACAAGCCGGCACCTGCGACAGGCGACAACTCGCAAGAATTTGCTCACAAAGAATCCGAGATGCAGATCAACAGCGCACTTCGCTCGCTGCTCGAAGCGTTGAAGAAGGACAACACGCCATTAGAAGCAAGCGATGACGAGGTCGAAAAGCCGCGACGCATTCTGCTCTGTCTCGGTGCAAAACTTGAACAAGCAGCAAAGCTTCTGTCGGACGCGGGCTATAAGGTCTATGTCGCGCAGACGCCTGCTCAGGCGAATGAAAGGCTTCGCGAAGGAAAGGTCGAGATCTTGATGTTCTCGCAGGATTTCGCGCCGGAGCACAGCGGTGCCGCCGTTATCCAGCAGAGGGTGAATGCAATGTATTCGGCCGAACGCAGAAGGCTCTACTTCATCTCGCTCGAAGAATCCGGCGCGACGATGAATGCCAACGAGGCGTTCCTGCGGAACCTGAACCTGATCGTGAATTTCACCGATCTTCCGCAGTTGCCGCTTATTCTGAACCGCACATTGACGGATTACAACAGCCTGTATATGCACTTTAACCGTGCGTCGAGCCTAGCAGCGATCTAGGCGCGAGCACCGCTCAGCGAAGCGATCTCGGCGACAAGCATCTCGAGTTGTTTTCGCGGGCCGTCGGCGCCGCCCTTTGAGGTCTTTATCGCAAGATCGACATCAGCGATTCGTTTTACTGCGTGGGTCAGCGATGCTCGATCTGTGCGTCGTGCGGCCGCAAAATACGCTTCCTGCTGCGAATATCTAACGCCCATTTGACGAGCGATCTCACCGCGTTCGACGCCGCGTTCCATCATCCCTTTGACGAGAGCGAGCTTTCGGTAATTATAGGAGAGCGAACCGAGTATCATCAGCGGTTCCGCGCCGTCTTCAAGCACTTTTTCAAGTGCCTTTATCGCGGCCTCTCCGCGGCCGAGATTAAGCTCGTCGTTGAGCGCGAAATTCGACAATTCGCTATGATCGGCGACGAGCGTTTCGATGAGTTCGAGCGTGACGGCCTTTTCGGGCAAAGCTGCGGTGATGAGTTTTTCCGCCTCGCTCTCGAGACGCGCAACGTCGCCGCCGCAAAGTGATGCGAGCAAGGCGACCGCATTCTTGTCTATCGCGATCCCATTTCGCCGAAAAATACTCTCGGCCCAGGAGCGAATCCCCGCTTCGTCCAGCTGTGAAAATTCGACGACCGCGGCGAGATTCTTGAGCAGCTTCGTCATCTTCCGCGTGCCGTTGAGTTCATTGGCGATGAAAATGACGACGCTTGTCGCGGACGGACTTTCGAGATATGTGTTGAGTGCCTTCTCGTGTTCTTCACGCAATGTGTCCCGGGCTGCGGTCGCCGCGATCGACACATCTTTTACCCGCACGAGACGTTTTTGCGCCATCATCGGAAATTGCTCGGCGGCGGCGATCGCACGCTGAA
>DAORTR010000016.1:11678-29825 GCA_035432765.1 Pyrinomonadaceae bacterium | reverse complement strand
AAGTGGACGTCGTCAGGCATTTCACGCGGATCTCGACGTGGAATTATTCGATCGACCTCGGTCTTTATCCGCTCGGTTCCTGCACGATGAAATACAACTCGCGGCTCAACGAAAAGGTCGCCCGAATTCCCGGTTTTGCCGGCCTGCATCCGCTTGCTCCCGAAGAGGAATCGCAAGGCGCTCTTGAACTTATCTATCGCCTGCAGGAAGCTCTCGCCGAGATAACGGGCTTGGCAGGCGTTTCGCTGCAGCCCGCTGCGGGTGCGCAAGGCGAAATGACGGGCGTTATGCTCATACGCGCGTTCCTTGACGAACGCGACGGCGAGGCATCGAAAGACCGCCGCGTGATGCTCATTCCCGATTCCGCGCACGGAACAAATCCTGCGTCCGCGGCAATGGCAGGATTTACGGTCAAGACGATCCGCTCGACTGCCGACGGCATAACTGATATGGATCACCTTCGCGAACTTTGTGCCGAAGGCGGCATCGCGGGCGTTATGTTCACGAACCCAAACACGGTCGGCATTTTCGAACGCAATATCAAGGAGATATGCGACACTGTCCACGGAGCCGGCGGCCTCGTCTATATGGACGGCGCGAATATGAACGCGCTCGTCGGCGTCGCGCGTCCGGGCGATATGGGTGTTGACGTGATCCACCTGAATCTTCACAAAACCTTCTCGACACCGCACGGAGGCGGCGGTCCGGGCTGCGGGCCTTGCTGCTGCACGGCGGAGCTTGCTAAGTATCTTCCGGTTCCGAGGATCGAGAAGAGCGAGAGCGGCGAGTTCTTCTTGAATTCCGACTATCCCGATTCGATCGGCCGTGTAAAGGCTTTCTACGGCAACTTCGGGATGATGGTGCGCGCACTTTCCTACATCTACACGCACGGCAACGACGGCCTAAAGGAAGCGACCGAAGCGGCTGTCCTAAATGCTCGCTATCTCGGCCACAAACTCGAAGGCACATTCGCAAAACCGTTCCCGTCAGACGGAATGCACGAGGCGATCTTCTCGCACAAGAACCAGGCAAAGAACGGAGTCGTCACGCTCGACATCGCAAAGCGTCTGATCGATTACGGTTTTCATCCGATGACGATCTACTTCCCGCTCGTTGTCGAAGGCGCGATGCTGATCGAGCCTACTGAATCGGTAGGTCGAGCCGACCTCGATGCGTTCGCCGAAGCGATGATCGATATCGACCGCGAGGCACGCGAAGATCCCGAACTCGTAAAGAACGCTCCGCACACGACCCGCATCGGTCGTCTCGATGAGGCAGCGGCAGCCCGCAAGCCTGTGCTTCGTTGGCGGCCGGATATGGAAGTTTCAGCGAGATCGGCGTAATATATTCCTGTTATGCAGACAATAGAAGGAATTTTCGATGGCAAGACATTTATTCCTCTGGAAGAAATCCCGGTGAATACGCGCTATCGCGTCAACATTACGTTCGTTGAAGAGATCGACGAATCGGAAGAATTGAGGCATCTTGCAGCGCAGATGGATTCTTTTGAGTTTTGGAAAGACGAACGCGAAGATATTTATCAGGACTACATTACTAGGAATTAGTTTATGAAGCCCGGCGACATTATCCTGATACCTTTTCCGTTCGCAGAATTTACGGGTCGAAAGGTCAGGCCATCTGTTGTAGTTTGTGAGACTGGTGATAAATATTGCGATGTTGTTTTATGTGCAATAAGTTCAGTAATTCCTTCGCATTTGAGCAAAAATGAGTACATTTTGCAGGCTGAGGCCCAAAACGGTCTGCGTAAGGCGTCCGTTGTAAAAGTTGACAGGATATCGTTACCGCTAAGAGCAACGACATCATCGCAAAGATAGGTAAAATGAGCGGCACGGACCTTTCTAGGTTTAAGGATATATTTAAGGCGCTGGTTGACGATCGGTAGGCTATGTCTGACAGCTTCGACATTCATCCGCTCTTCAAGGGCAGAAAATCCATTCCGCAATGGAACCCCGATATGGGTGTTTCTGCGAGATCGGCGTAACCGAGGGAGACCGATCCGCATCAGTGACTGCGATCCCCGGTATTTCACAAGTCATTAGGACCGTCCTGATCGCGGTTTGGGCCGCGGTGATCGTTTCGGCCATTGGGCTTTTCATATCAAACCCGGCGGCATTCTCGGCTGAGAACATCGCCGGGTTTTTGAGAGCGAACGCCGGCAGTCTTTGGGTCGCATATATTATCATATCTGCGCTGCGTGGATTAACGCTCTTGCCGAGCACGCCGCTCGTGATCGCAGGAACGCTTTTATTTCCTGCTGAACCGGTCGCGGTATTTGCAGTCTCGATCGTCGGCATCGTTTTGTCGTCAACGATGATCTATTTTTTTTCGGAAGCACTCGGCTTTGACGACTTCTTTGAAAAGCGAAAGCCCGACCTCGTACACGCAATTCAGCGGCGCTTGGAGACGCCTTGGGGATTCGCGTTTGTCGCCGCTTGGGCATTCATGCCAGTCGCACCGACCGATGCGGTCTGCTATGTCGCCGGGATCGTGCGATCGAGTTACTGGAAGTTCATTCTCGCAATAATCTTTGGCGAATCGATACTCTGCGGTATATACGTTTGGGCGGGTAATTCGCTGTTTACATAAGGTTTCCGCTTGCGCGGGTTGACTACCGAACAAGATCACAAATAGAATTCCCTCAAAGATGTTTCTGCAACCATCTCTCGCGGGCATCTCCTTTCCAAAATAAAATGACTAAGATCGGCATTCCAAAAGAAATAAACCCCGGTGAAAAGCGAGTTGCGGCAACGCCCGAGACCGTGATCAAGCTTAAGAAGCTAGGCTTTGACGTCGCTGTCGAAAGCGGTGCGGGCGAAGGCATCAGTGTCGCCGACGCCGAGTATCAAGAAGCCGGCGCGGAGATCATTGCCGACGCCAACGATCTCTGGGGAGCGGCTGATGTCGTCCTGAAAGTGCGGCCGCCGGAAACGAACGAAACGCTTCACGTCCACGAGGCGGACCTTTTGCGAAAGGGCGCAATGCTCATCGGATTCATCTGGCCCGCGCAGCACAAGGACGTGATCGAACGTCTTGCGAAGCGGAAGGCGACGGTCTTCGCTATGGATTCGATCCCGCGCATCACGCGTGCGCAAAAGATGGACACGCTCTCGGCAATGGCGAATATCGCCGGTTATCGCGCCATTATAGAAGCGGCGGCGCATTATCCGCGCTTCTTTACGGGCCAGATCACTGCGGCGGGCAAGATAAACCCCGCGAAGGTTCTCATCATCGGAGCGGGGGTGGCAGGACTATCTGCCATTGGTGCGGCGAAAGGTTTGGGAGCGATCGTACGCGCGTTCGACCCGCGTTCGGCGACCAAGGATCAAGTCGCCTCGATGGGAGCTGAATTCCTCGAACTTGACGTCAAAGAGGAAGGCGAGGGCAAGGGCGGTTATGCGAAGGAGATGTCGGATTCGTTCCTGAATGCCGAGATGGCTCTCTTTGCACAGCAGGCGATGCAAGTCGATATCATTGTCACGACCGCACTTATCCCCGGCAAACCAGCACCAAAACTCATCACGACCGGCATGGTCGAATCGATGAAGCCCGGCTCCGTCATCGTCGATCTCGCGGCGGAACAAGGCGGCAACTGCTCTCTGACGCAGCCCGGAAAGGTCGTGAATCACAAAGGCGTGACGATCATCGGC
Source organism: Pyrinomonadaceae bacterium (assembly GCA_035432765.1). Classification (GTDB taxonomy): domain Bacteria; phylum Acidobacteriota; class Blastocatellia; order Pyrinomonadales; family Pyrinomonadaceae; genus OLB17. The sequence continues at coordinate 26,157 of DAORTR010000016.1, read as the reverse complement.
TACACCGATCTTCCTTCAAGAATGGCGTCGATGTCGAGCCAACTTTACGGCGCATGCGTCGCCGCCCTGATCGAAGAACTGCAGAAGCCCGCTCGTGAGGAAGGGCGTAACACTCAGGCCGGCGACGATCCGGCGAATGCACCCGCCCTGCACGTTGACCTCGAAGATGAAGTTGTGCGCGGCTCGATCGTCCTGCACGACGGCAAAATGATGTGGCCGCCGCCGCCGAGGCCGACGCCTCCGGCACCGCCCGAACCGGGTGTCCCGACAAAGAGTTCGCATGCGGTTGCCGCCGCTGCTACGGCAAAAACAGGACACGACGAAGGCAATGGCGTCAGCCCGTGGCTGCTCGGGATAGTAGGGCTCATAATGCTCGGACTTGCGTTCATCCTGCCGCCAAAAGCGACGACCGAAGGCGGTGATTTCCTAGGCCACTTAACGGTGTTCATTCTCGCGATCTTTATCGGCTTTCAGGTCGTGTGGAACGTAAAACCTGCGCTCCACACGCCGCTAATGAGCGTGACCAACGCCATCAGCGGCATCATCCTCGTTGGTGGAATGCTGCAACTTACAGGCAACCTGTTCGCCGGCGGCAATCGAACTTTCAGTTCCCTGAACCTGACCGTCATTCTCGGCGCCATAGCCGTCCTTATCGCCGCCATCAACATCGCCGGCGGCTTCCTGGTAACGAACCGAATGCTGGGGATGTTTAGGAAGTAGGAAGGAACTGCGTAGCGGTTAGACGAATTTAGCCGTGGGTCCAACCCACGGAAACGTGGAAATGAGTCCGCCTCGCGCCAGCGACTCGAATCGATGGCAATGTGGACAGCATCAGATCTTGTGACTGCGCCTGAACTAACGACATCCGGAGATGTTAGAATTCGAATAGAAAGGTGATCCTTATGACAGTAAAACAAGCAGTGCTGGAAGATCTGGAAGCGCTGCCGGTCGGTAAACAAGAAGAAGTGCTCGACTTTGTGCAGTTTCTTAAAGCAAAGCAATCGAAACGAAAACCGCGTCGTTCGCTCCAAGGCAGCCTCGCCCATTTGAACATTGAGTGGACCGAGGAAGATATGCGCAAGGCTCGAAACGAGATGTGGCGTGGTTATACAAAAGACACGGAAAACGATCGCGAAGACGGACTCTAATTAGATGGACATTCTGGTCGATACAAATATCGTCGTCTGGTATTTCCGTGACCCGCAAATTGCATCTGCGGCGGCTCAGTCGGCGATAGTCGCCACGCAGGAATGCGGCGACGCGATCCACGTCCCGTCGATAACTATCGTCGAGCTTACGTACCTGACCGAAAAGAACCGTGTACCTAATGATCTGCTGGCCACGCTCCGCAAGGCTCTCGACGATGACACGACAGCTTTCGAACTCGCCCCGCTCTCTCGCGGAATCGCCGACAAACTCGAAAACATCGACCGCTCCATCGTTCGCGACATGCCGGATCGCATCGTAGCCGCCACCGCGCTACACCTCGGCGTTCCACTGGTAACGAGTGATGGAAACATACGAAAACTGCCCAATGTCGAAACGATCTGGTGACTCGTCCCCCAGCCTGTTCATCATCGCCGCCATAAACATCGCCGGCGGATTCTTGGTCACGAACAGAGTGTTGGGGGTGTTTAGCCACGTCCGCGAAGCGGACGAGGTCAATAGAGTCGGGAGAATCCCGACGTAGTAATGTCGAAACGCACCCGTCCCTGTGGGGGACGAACAAACGCGGAGAACGATTTGTCCCTTACAGGGACTGGAAATCTTGTCGGAACCTTTCGTCGGGTGTTATCCGACGCGATTGGATGGGTCTTTTCTCAGCGACGAAAGCCTATGGCGCAGACGCTATTCCAATTCTATTTCCATATTGTCTTTTCGACGAAAAATCGATGCCCGTTCATCCGACCGGAGCTCGAAGAGGAACTATTTGCTTACATGGGTATGTATGGGACTGATATGTCCCTTACAGGGACAGAATTGTTTTATCAACCTAAGTCGTCGGGTTTCACGCGACGCTATTAAATGAATCCCTTTCAGGGATAAAATGGAGCGGAACTTAATCACGAGCGATCCGAATAAACGGCCTGTGTTTTGTCTATGCGACAAATTTTTGGCGCAATCTTCAAAACCGACCGGTGGCAGCAGCTAGATGACTCAATCACTTATCACAATTGCATACATCGCCGCGAGTGCGTTGTTTATTTTGAGCCTTGGGGGCTTAAGCCGGCAGGAGACGGCTCGGCGCGGCAATATGTACGGCATTGTCGGGATGCTGATCGCGCTCATTGCGACGGCGGCGGCGATGGATCTCGGCGGGCTGCCGGTGCTGATCGCGGCCTTGGTGCCGGGGCTTGTGATCGGCGCGATATTGGCGAGTCGTGTTCAGATGACATCGATGCCGGAGCTTGTCGCGATCCTTCACAGCTTTGTAGGCCTCGCGGCCGTATTGGTCGGCTTTGCCACGTATCTCGGCCCGCACCCGAAGATGTCTGCGGGAGAATCGCACCTTCACACTGCGGAGATCTTCATCGGAGTTTGTATCGGGTCGGTCACGTTCACGGGCTCGGTGATCGCGTTTCTAAAATTAAGAGGCTCGATGAGCGGTAAACCGCTTATGATACCGGGCCGGCATTTGATCAACAGCATTATGCTGATCGTTACGGTCGGACTCGGCGTCGCGTTCTTTATTTCGCCTGACACTCATTCGGGCCAGTGGCCGCTCCTTGCCGCGACGATTCTAACGGGCATTCTCGGCGTTCATTTCATTATGGCGATCGGCGGCGCGGATATGCCGGTCGTTGTTTCGATGCTCAACAGCTATTCGGGTTGGGCGGCCGCCGCCGCAGGTTTTATGCTCTCGAACGACCTGCTCATCATCACGGGCGCACTCGTCGGATCGAGCGGCGCGATCCTGAGCTACATTATGTGCAAGGGTATGAACCGTTCGTTCGTGAGCGTGATGCTCGGCGGATTCGGCACCGAAAGCGGAGCGGCGTCGGCGGGAAGTTCGGCTCCCGCGGGCGAGGTTCGCTCGGTCGATTCCGCAACGGCCGCAAATATGCTCGAGCAGGCGAAGAAGATCATCATCGTGCCCGGCTACGGCCTTGCCGTCGCACAAGCGCAGCATTCGCTCGCAGAGGTCGTCAAATTGCTCACGGCTGAAGGCATCGAGGTAAAATTCGCGATCCATCCGGTCGCCGGCCGCCTTCCCGGCCATATGAACGTCCTTCTCGCCGAAGCCAACATACCTTACGACATCGTCTTTGAGATGGACGAGGTCAACAACGAATTCGCCTCTACCGACGTCGCCTGGGTCATCGGCGCGAACGACATCGTAAATCCTTCGGCGATGGACGACCCGGCGTCGCCGATCGCCGGTATGCCCGTCCTGCACGTCTGGGAAGCTCGCGACGTAATTGTAATGAAACGCGGAATGGCCAGCGGCTACGCCGGCGTCGATAACCCGCTCTTCTACAAAGACAACACGCTGATGTTATTTGGCGACGCGAAGAAAGTGGTTGATGAGATTTTGGGAGCGATGCGGGCGTGAGTAGTATCGACACGTCGGGAAACTCGTCGCCTGGCTGATGGCATCATATGTCAGTTGCTATTATTTGGTAAGGTCATCAAAGCCAACCGATTGACGACCTTCCCGTTTTCAAGGTGTTGTTCGATGATCTCGGGGACGTCTTCGGGTTGGACTTGGGCGTAAAGTGTGCCGTCGGGGTGGACCATTACGGCGACGCCGATGGAGCAGAAGCCGATCGAGCCGCATTGCGTGAGCAGTACCTCGCCCATCGGGTTGCGCCCTTTCTTTTCTTTGCCCTGGCGAAGGTTCTTTTCGACGAGTATGCGGTCGAACTCCGAGAGCACGTCTTCGGCACCGACCTTCGAACAGGATTTGCCTGTGCACACGAAAACTTGGCGTTTTATCGGTGCCTTGATCATCGGAGCGAGCTTTTCGAGTTCTTCGCGGTCGGTAATAAATTTCGGCTTTCCCATATCTATTAAAAGGCTAACAGACGCGGCGGCGACAGGACAAAAGTTCGCGAGCCTTGCGGGAAGATTTTGCTAGGGCATCTCTATCGTCACTGTGATAGAATCACACCAATATAGCTATCGTTGTTTTTCGCTCTAACTAATGGCATCCGGCATTATCATCCACGTTACAGTCGGCCTTGAGAAACGAACCGAGTTCTTCGCGCAGGAGCGGATTCGGATCGGCTCGGACTCTTCGTGTGACATACAGATCCACACGTCGTCGGTCCGCGACGTGAACGTCTGGCTCGAGATCGAGAGCTCCGACGGGCAGTTCCGGGTGGTCGATTTTGCTCCCGAATTGGAGTTTCAGTTCAATGGAAAGCCGATAAGGCGGTACGTGCCGATCTCCGATGCCGACTCGATCGCGGCGCCGGAAAGCAGCATCTCGTTCGATTTCTTCTCGCTTGAGGCCAAGTCGGCGCTCATTACGACGAATCGCGAACAGCCGCACATTTCGCAGTTCATTGAGGATGCCGCGATCGAATCTTACGGTTCGGCGAAACGCGACGATGCGAAGGCGTTCCTGCGCGAGTTCACGCGCGAATTGACGCGAGAGATCTCGTGGACGACGAAGCTGATAACGCTTGTCATTGCTGTCGCCTTTCTGACCGGAATTTTGTACATCGGCTACGCCGTCAACAAGGAACTTCGGGAAGGCCGCGAACAAGCCAAGATCCAGAGCGAGACGATCAAGAAGCTTGAGGAGAAGCTCGGCCAGGCAAGCACGCAGTTGGGCGAACTCGACAAGAGCAACAAGGACATCATCAAGACCGTATCGCTGGCACCGAATCTACGCGTCGCATACGGGAACTCGATCGGTCTGATCGTCGGCGTCTATGACCTCGTCGATAAGCGGAACGGAAAGGTCCTGCGATACGCCGATCCGGCACTTTATCGCAGCCCGTACGAGCCGCAATCGCCCGAAAATCCTGACACCGCGCCGATGCGGCCGCAGGTCGGCGTTACGACCGACGGCAACGGCCCGACGGTTGAATACGACTTCATCGGAACTTGTTTCTACGTCGGCGAGGGCTACGTTGTAACGAATCGGCACGTCGTGCGTCCTTGGGAAGAGGACGACGGCGTCAAGCAAATGATGGCCGCCGGCAATGCGCGGGCTAGGGTCAAGAAACTTGTAGTTTACTTCCCCAACAACCCGCAGCCGTTCCCGCTGACCGTAAAAACGCTCGGCACACGCGAAGACCTTGCGGTCGGCTTTATCGATCCCGCGGCAATTCCCGAAGACCTGCCTGTCATCCCGCTTGATACCGACACTGCGTCCGTCGAGATCGGCAAGACGGTCGTTACCATGGGCTACCCGAACGGACCTGACAGGCTGCTCGCGATGGTTGACGACGCAGAAGCGCGGTCGATCAATCAGCGTTTCGGCAACTCGCGTCAAGACCTCATAAACTTCTTAGCTCAGTCGCAAAAGATCGTGCCGTTGACCACCCAAGGCTCGATCACAGACCTTGATTCTAAGCGTATCGTTCACGATGCACGCACGGCGGAAGGCGGCTCGGGCGCTCCGCTTTTTGGACAAAGCGGCGAGGTCATCGGCGTGAATTTTGGTGTATTTACGGAGAATACTGCTGCGAATATGGCAATTCCCGTGAGATTTGCGATCACGCTGCTCGAAAACGCCGGATGGAAAACACCCGATTCTCAAAACCAATCTAACTCAAATACGGCAAGTGCTGCCGCTAATGTCGCGAACACGACGGTCGCCAAAACCCGTTAGCCCGCGGGCGTCCCTTCGCCGTATTCCGCTCGATCCTGCTCGGCAAGCTCGGCGATGCGGTCCATCAAATGGTCTGCGATCTCCTTGTGCGTCCGCAGCCGATCCGCCTTCTCGTAAAATGACGTAAGATCGACCGTCTCGCCGAACCATATACGAACCTTTTCACCGCCGCGCCAATTGCCGACGATCTGCTTCGGAAGGTCGTTACCTAGCCCTGCGATAAAGACCGGGATCACCTGCGGCTGCGATGAATAAACGACCTTGCCAACGCCCGGCTGGGCAGGCAGCATATCATACGGCCCGCCTTCGAGGTTCCGTTTGCCTTCCGGGTGAAAGCCGATGACATTTGCTTCGCCCGTCGAACAAAGTTGGATAAGGCGCCGCAGCGAATATTTGTCGAATTCGCGCTTTTCGACCTCGCCCGCCTCGCGAAAGAACGGCGGATACATTGAGAACCAGCCCATTAGGAAGTTCACGATCCAACCCGTCCATCTGTCGTAAAAGAATTTTGCGCGGACAGGAAAGTAGAGCTTTATAGGCCCTTTTGTCCTTCGGAATAGCACGCTCGAGACCGTGTACATATCGAAGAACGATCGGTGGTTCGCCACCAAGAGGATGGGGCGTGTTCGATCGGCAGCCTCGAAGTTCTCGATGCCGCGCGGCTCCATCAAGTTGTAGGTCGCAAGAAATATCCAAAGCGACCCAATATGCCGCTGGAAGAACGTCATCAGGCGTTTCCAACGGCCCTGATTCATTCTGTGCGCAAGCCAAAAACCGCGCCGCTCGGCTGGGGAAAGCACGGAGATCTCGTCGTTTTCCGGGACGAGCGGCTCGATATACCGGTCGTGAATTTGCTCTAAGTTGCTATCGGGCATTTGCAGGGCGCAAGCCGATAAGTTTATCATTATCGACACCCCGAAAGGAAGATTGCCGCTCGTTCATCGGTTCAGAATGGACAAGGGTTGTTGTATTCATTGTTTTTGTAGGATAATCTAACTCGTTCTCATTTAATTTCACGAAGCTTGGTGTCTCCATTCGACGGGTCCGGTCAGTTCGCGTTTTTTCGCGGCAAAGCCTCAAACCTGGAGTTGGATTCACCACCTAAAAGGAGCAAAAAGTTTATGAACACGCATCGGATGTTTCGCGGAGTTCTGTCCCTTTCAATGATCCTCGCGTTTTTGGCGATAAGTGCATCGGCCCAACAGCTGATATGGACTGAGAACCAACAAGATCGTGCGGACATACCAACCGACAGAGCCGTTCTGAGGCCGTCTTACCCGACGGACTTTCGTCTTTACAACCTCAACATCGAACCGTTGAGGGATCAACTCTTCTCGGTCGTTGACCGTGCGAGCGGCCAATCGACCGTCATTTCGATACCGAATGCTGACGGCGATATGGAGCGATTCGAGGTCTATGAAGACTCGAACTTCGAGCCGGCATTGCAGGCCCGCTTCCCTGAGATACGCTCGTATTCAGGACGCGGACTGACGGATCAATTCTCGACCCTTAAACTCAGCATCTCGCCGCAGGGTATTCAGACCGTAGTGTTCCGCGCTGACGCACGCAACGAGTTCATTGAACCGTTCTCGGCAGATCATAAGGTCTATTCCGTATTTCGCGGCGATAGCGAAGCGAATAGCTCGCCTTGGAGATGTACGACCGGCGACGTCGGCCTTCTTACAGGTATCCGCGACAATTTCCGCTTGAACGGCGATGTCGCGAATCGCCCTGACAGCAACGCCGGACAGATCAAGACGATGCGTCTTGCTCAATCCTGCAACGGCGAATACTCGAACTTTTTCGGAGCGACAAGCGCCTCGCAAGTGGCGCTCGTCCTTGCCGCATTCAACGCGACGCTTTCGCGTTCGAACGGCGTGTACGAAAAGGATCTCGCCGTGCACCTCAACTTGATCGATGCAACGACCAACGTCATTTACTACAATCCTGCAACGGATCCATATACCGACTTGGATAGTTGGAACGGTCAGCTTCAGGCGACCTTGACGGCGAATATCGGTGAAGCGAATTACGATATCGGCCATATGTTCGGCGCATCCGGCGGCGGCGGAAACGCGGGTTGCATCGGCTGCGTTTGTGTCGATGGCCAGAAAGGCAGCGGCATCACGTCGCCGGCAGACGGCATCCCGCAGGGCGATAACTTCGATATCGACTATGTCGTTCACGAGGTCGGCCACCAAATGGGCGCGAATCATACTTTCTCGTTCTCGAATGAAGGCACGGGCCGAAACAAGGAAGTCGGTTCGGGCATCACGATCATGGGCTATGCGGGCATTACGCCCTACGATGTAGCACCGCACTCGATCGATACTTTCCACCAGACGAGCATAGAGCAGATCCAGCAGAACCTTGCCAACAAGACCTGCCCGGTTACGACCGTAATGACGCAGAATCATACGCCGGTCGTCGCTGCGGTGCCGAACGCCACGATCCCGATCAGCACGCCTTTCGCTCTGACCGGCTCGGCAACTGACCAGGATGGAGACGCTCTGACCTATCAATGGGAGCAGAACGACAACTCGAATACGTCCGGCAGCGGCAGTGTGGCGTCGCCCGGCAAGGCAACGGGTCCGAATTGGATATCGTTCTCGCCGTCCACATCAGGCACACGCTACTTCCCGAAGATGCAGACCGTACTCGCCGGACTCCTAGTTTCACCGACACTGCCCGGCGGCGACTCGGTTGCGAATACCGAAGCTCTTAGCTCTGTTTCGCGAACGCTCAACTTCCGCCTAACGGTTCGCGACAATAAACCGTATGTGCCGGGCGTAACTATCGGCCAGACACAGTACACGGACACTGTGGTCACGGTTAGCAACACCTCCGGACCTTTCAAGGTAACTTCGCCGAACACATCGATGCAGGTCGCGGGCGGCTCGGTTCAAACCGTTACCTGGAACGTCGCAAATACGACGGCGGCTCCGGTAAGCGTTGCGAACGTCAAGATCTCGCTCTCGACCGACGGCGGAGCGACCTTCCCGACGGTTCTTGCGGCCAGCACGCCTAATGACGGTTCTGCTGACGTAACGATCCCGTTGGGCGTTACTTCCCAGGCCCGCATTAAGATCGAAGCGGTCGGAAACATCTTCTTCGATGTTTCGGACGCGAACTTCTCGGTAACGGCGGCCGTGCGAGCGAAGTACGACTTTGACGGCGACGGCAAGTCGGACGTTTCGGTCTTCCGTCCGTCTGACGGCAATTGGCATATGCTGCGTTCAACCGCAGGATACGCCGTCGCTCACTGGGGGATTTCGGGCGATGTGCCCGTTCCCGGCGACTACGACAATGACGCAAAGGCAGACTTTGCGATCTTCCGTGCAGATGCGAATGCCGCGAATCCGGACTTCTACATCTTCAATAGCTCGAACTCGACCATCACGTTCCTCTCATTCGGCCTGCCCGGCGACGTTCCGGTAAGCGCCGATTATGATGGTGACGGCAAGACGGATGTCGGAGTTTATCGGCCGTCGGACGGCGGCTGGTATGTGCTGAAGAGCACGGGCGGCCTTATCTACACGACCATCCCGAACGCTGCCGGTACGATTCCTGCTCCCGGCGATTTCGACGGTGACGGCAAGGCCGACATTGCATACTATGTCGGTTCGTCGGGTTCGTTCACGTACCGACCGTCAAGCGGCGGATTCCCGACGACTGCGACCGGAATGGGAAGTTCTACGGACGTTCCCGTTATCGCAGACTACTCGGGAGACGGCAAGGCCGAGATCGCACTCTTCCGCACGCTGACCGGCGATTGGTTCATTTATAATCCGGCGGCAGGAACGAGTTCGACGACTCACTTCGGAATGGTCGGCGATATCCCCGCAACCGGCGACTATGACGGTGACGGCAGGAGCGACCTTGCGGTCTATCGCGCCGGCGTCTGGTATCTGCTTAGATCGACGGCCGGCTTTAGCGCCTTACAATTCGGCCTAAGCAACGATATCCCGATCCCGGGAAGATAGCTCAAACACCTTTAGCTCTCCGGCGGTCATTCGCCAGAGACATCATGAAAAAAGGCTGTCCGGAACGATAAGTTCCCGGACAGCCTTTTGTATTACCAGATCGGCGGCACCGACCGCCATCTGTTCTACTCGATGTTGAAATACCGTGCTTCGGGATGGTGCAGGACGATCGCCGAGGTCGATTGTTCGGGGTGAAGCTGAAACTCCTCGCTGAGTTCGACGCCGATCCTCGACGGATCGAGAAGATCGAATATCTTGGTCTGCTCTTCCAGATCGGGACACGCAGGATATCCGAAGCTGTATCGCGAACCTTGATAGCCTTGGTGAAAGAGCTTTGCGAGTTCCGGCGCGTCATTCCCGGCAATGCCAAGTTCCTCGCGGATCCGCTTGTGCCACATTTCTGCGAATGCCTCGGCAGATTCGACCGAAAGACCGTGGAACCGAAGATAATCCGTGTAATTGTCTGCGGCGAAAAGCGTAGCCGAATACTCGCTCGCCCTGCTTCCCATCGTTACTAGGTCGAAAGCAACTACGTCCATTTTCCCCGAATCGACCGAAGCAAAATAGTCAGAAAGGCAAAGATTCTTGCCACCGCGCTGTTCAACAGGCTGCCGCGGAAAGCTAAATCGGAGACGCTCCGTCTGCTTATCCTCATTAAAAATAACGAGGTCGTTCCCTTCGGACTGACACGGAAAATAGCCGTAAACGACCCGCGCTTCTAGAAGTTTATTTCGGATCGCATCCGCCTTCAGTTCTTCAAAACGCGGTCGAACCTCTTCGGCAATGATCTTTGCGTAATCATCGGGCTTCATCCGGCCTTGTTTGTATTGCCATTGCCCTTTGAAGAGAGCAGTTTCATTCACAAAATCGAAGATCTTTGTAAGGTCCTTGATCTCAACGACCTTCGAGCCGTAGAACGGCGGTGTCGGGATCGGTACATCCTGCGAGATCTCCGAACGCGTCGTGTGCGAGGTCGAACCGCTTGCACGCTTTCGGACCTGCTCGGCTGCGTTCACGCCCAACTTCGCGTCTTCGCCGACGAGATCTTCGTTATCCGAAGGTGCCTGATCGGGCCCGCTCTTTGAGGCATCTGCTCCGACCGCCGCCCTATTAGCCCTTTCGGCGCTGTCTGCGACGAGTGCCTCGCCTGAGGTGAGTTTGTCCATCGCATGCAGGCCGTCAAAGGCGTCGCGTGCATAGAACAATTCGCCTTCGTAAAGCGGGATCAGATCCTGATCGACGTAGCGGCGATTAAGTGCGGCGCCGCCGAGGATGACCGGAGCGTCGATGCCTCGCGAGTTCATAAGCTCGAGGTTGTCGCGCATCACGAGAGTTGATTTTACGAGCAGGCCGCTCATTCCGATAGCATCGGCTTTGGATTCTTGGAACGCGCCGAGAATGTCGTCTATCGGCTGCTTAATGCCGAGATTTACGACCTTATACCCGTTGTTCGTCAAGATAATATCGACAAGATTCTTACCGATGTCGTGAACATCGCCCTTTACTGTCGCAAGCACAAGAGTTCCCTTTTCGATTCCCTCAACGCGGTCAAGAAGAGGCTCGAGGAACCTTACCGCGGCCTTCATCGCCTCTGCGGACTGCAAAACGAAGGGTAACTGCATCTGCCCTGACCCAAATAGTTCGCCGACGGTCTTCATACCGTCAAGCAGAATATTGTTGATGATCTCAAGCGGTGGATACGTCTCGAGCGCGAGCTTGAGAGCGTCTTCAAGCCCGATCTTTTCGCCCTCTATAATGTGTTCTTTGAGGCGCTCTTCGATCGGAAGATTCGAGATATCGGGCTTGATCGACTGAGCCGTTTTGCCTTCGAACATCGTGGTGAACTCGACAAGCGGATCGTACAAGCAGACGCCGCCTTCGATCTTTCGGCGGTCGTAGATCAGATCGCGAGCCGTGTCGATCTCGTGCTCGTTGAATCGAATAAGCGGCAGTATCTTCGAAGCGTTGACGATCGCGGAATTCATTCCGGCCTCGACCGCATCGTGCAGGAATACGGAATTGAGCACGATCCTAGCGGCGGGGCTTAGCCCGAACGAAATATTCGAGACGCCGAGGATAATGTTCGCCTCGGGCATCTCCTTACGTATCTGCTTGATCGAATCTATCGTCTCTGCGGCGTTCCTGCGATCTTCCTCGATACCGGTCGAGATCGGAAGGGCAAGCGGATCGAAAAAGATATCGTGAGCCGCCAGGCCGAATTCCGTCGCCTGCTTGTACGCGCGTCGAGCGATCTTGAGCTTGTCTTCGGCGGAGCGTGCCATTCCCGTCTCGTCGATGAGGCCAATTACGATGCTCGCGCCGAACTCTTTCGCAAGTTCGAGAAGCTTGATGAAACGCTCTTCGCCGTCCTCATAATTCGTCGAATTGAGGATCGATTTGCCGCCCGCGTGTTCGAGGCCGGCCTCCATCTTTTCCCACTCCGTCGAATCGAACATCATCGGGATCTTGACGTTCGTTACGAGCCTTTTCGCAAGCTCGTGCATATCGGCAACGCCGTCGCGGCCGACAAAATCAACGTTCACGTCGAGGATGTGCGCACCCTCTTTTTCCTGCGATTTTGCCAAGTTCACGAGTCCGTCCCAATCCTCTGCGTCGAGCAGGTCGCGCATCTTCTTCGAACCGGAAGCGTTTACGCGCTCACCGACGATCAGGAACGAGGCGTCCTGCGTGTATGGCTGTTGAAAATAGATCGACGACGCTGACGGGGCGAGCGACGCGGTTCGCTGTTTTGGCGAAAGGCGGCCGAGTCGTTCGACGAGCAGCTTTATATATTCGGGCGTCGTTCCGCAGCAGCCGCCGACGATATTCGCTCCGAAATCCTTCGAAAATGCTTCGACTTGAGTTGCAAAACTCTCCGGAGTTTCGTCGTAGAATTGCTTCCCGTCCTTAACCTCCGGCAAACCGGCATTCGGCATAATGCTCACTGGAAGCGGCGAATTCTCACACAGATGGCGGAAACTGTCCGTCATATGCTTCGGCCCCGTCCCGCAGTTCATACCGATGACATCGATCGGAAACGGTTCAAGTGCGGTCAATGCGGCGCCGATCTCCGTGCCGTTCAGCATCGTGCCGAAAACCTCGATCGTCACTTGCGCGATGACAGGAATTCGCGAGCGTGTCTTCGCGAAATGGTCGAAGATCGCCGCAAGTGCAGCTTTTGTCTGGAGCAGATCTTGACAAGTTTCTACGATCAGCACATCGCTGCCGCCGTCAACAAGACCGCGAACCTGCTCTCGATAGGCGTTTTTGAGATCGCGATAAGTAATATGCCCGAGCGTCGGAAGCTTCGTCCCCGGCCCGATCGACCCGGCGACGAATCGCGGATGGTCGTGTGTCGTGTAGTCGTTCGCAAGACGCTTTGCGAGACTCGCGGCCCTTTTATTGACATCGTAAGTCTTGTCCGCGATTCCGAATTCCGTCAGAACGACTTCGCTGCCGCCGAAGCTGTTCGTCTCGATCACGTCGCAACCGATATCGAGAAAGCTCGTGTGAACTTTCTCTACCGCATCAGGCCGCGTGTAGAGCAGATTCTCCGAGCAATTCTCGAAATTCGGGCCGCCCCAATCATCTATCGAGAGATCCATCGCCTGCAGGCTCACGCCCATCGCACCGTCAAAAACGACGATCTTCTCACGCAAAAGTTCTAAAAAATCTTTGGTCATTTCTGCATTATCGAGCTGGAGACGTCGAATCTTAAGATCATCGCGGTAATTCCGCGAACTCAAACTCGACTCTTAAAATAAAAAACTCTGTACAGCATTTGCAGCACAGAGTCTTAATAAAAATACTGATCTCTCTGCTGTTTAGCCGGTTGTTTTACGTGGCCGCAAGTCGCAATAACTCACCACTCTAAATTATTGATTTTACGGCGAAATAGGCACTTCGTCAACTTGCGGGCGGCTATCTCGACGCCGTCGGTGTTGCTATCGGCGAAGGACATTGTTTATAATTTCGTTTCGCACATTGTGCGATCGCTTTTCTTTGTTCACACGGCGCCTTCGTCTATCGGTTAGGACGTAAGATTCTCATTCTTGAAAGACGGGTTCGATTCCCGTAGGCGCTACCACCTTTAGTAAAATGGTAAATGTCAAAAAGCAAAACCAGAGCTTGCTTTGACCTTTGCCATTTTTCCGTTAGCTTAAAAATTATGATCGTTACAACCGGAATGGAGATCGAAGGTCGTCGGATCAACCTGTATCTAGGCGTAGTTCGCGGTATCGTAGTGCGTGCGACCGGCATTGGACGCGGCATCATCGGCGGTTTAAAATCACTCGCGGGCGGCAATATCGAGGAGTGGGCCGAGGTTTGCGAGCACGCTCGTATGGAGGCTTTCAATCGAATGGTGCAGCACGCTCATGACATCGGGGCCGACGCGATAATCGCAATGCGGTACGACGCGACGGAGTTCGGTCAGGGTTCGACCGAGGTTCTGGCATACGGAACAGCCGTTAAACTTGGCTGATTCCCCGAAATGCCTGCGAACCTTTTGACCGGATTTTGAATCTCTCTTGTCGAGGCCTTTTTGGCTCGTATCACACATTTAGGAGAGATCAATGAGAGGAATCACACGTTCGCTGCTTATCGTCGCGATCGCCGGAATGGCGGTCTTTGCGATCGCTTGTCCCGAAAAAAGGAGCATTGCGGAGATCAATGCGAACCCTTCGCGATATCAGAATAAAGAGGTCGGCCT
>DAORTR010000016.1:0-11578 GCA_035432765.1 Pyrinomonadaceae bacterium | reverse complement strand
GCATTGCGGAGATCAATGCGAACCCTTCGCGATATCAGAATAAAGAGGTCGGCCTGATCGGGACGGTTACCGACAGCTACGGGCTTTCCATTCCCGGCACGGGCATTTCGGGCGGTGCGTACAGGCTGGACGATGGCACCGGCACGATCTGGGTAATTACAGACGCCGCCGTTCCGTCGAGAGGATCGCGGATCGGCATCCGAGGCAACGTCGGGACCGGCATCAACTATAAGGGCAGGAATTACGGCCTCGGCATTTACGAAAAGGAACGCCGATACAAAGGGCGCTGATCGACAAGACATCTCTCCTCTTCTATGCGTAACCTGATCGAAGGCTTCGGCCGAAAGTTTGACCGGATCGATCTAGAAACCCGCGGTCTGCTCGGACTGATCCCTGCCGACCGCATTTTTTCGACCATCGGCACGGTCGAACTACCACATATGTGCGTCGGCACGTGCCTTTTACGCTCTGCCGCAGCGGTCGAGCAGACATTCGGCGGAATTACGACGCGTCTCTGGGACGACCCGTTCGAATGGACGCTGCCCGAAAAGCTTTCGACGCCCGAGCTGATAACTGAATACCTCGATGAGGTCGCAGAAACGCGGCGTCACGGCCTTGCGTTTCTCGCCTCCGACGACGACCTCTCGCGCGAACTTCCCGCTCCGGAAAAGCTCACTTCGATCTTCGATCTACTCCTTGAAACTACGGCGACCGCCGATCATTATCTTGGCCGGGCGGCGGCGATCTATCAGCTTCTGACGGGCGAAAAAGTCCGCAGAAGGTGAAATTCTTTTTGGCGATAGAACATTTTCGTGGCAAAATTCGTTTAATCAGTCGCGTTGCCTGAGACTAAAACGAGCCGAACGACATATAGATGCATTGCCCTAGCTGCGGACAGCAACAAGCTTCAGAAGAGACCAAATTCTGCTCACGGTGCGGATTGCCGCTTTCGCTCGTCGCGGAGGTCGTCGCTCAGGGCGGTTATCTGCCGCAATTGGCACAGCTTACGGAAAAGCCGCCTCCGAAGTTCTTCAACAAGAAGAATGGGGTTTTCTTTTCGATAAGTTGGTTCGTTTTCTTTACGATGTTCGCGACGTCATTCTTTGGGATTTTGAATGGCCCGGACGAATTGATCGCGCTGATGGCGATAACGGGCGTTTTCGGTTCGATGTTATGGCTTCTCGGCTCACTCATCTTTTTGCAGAGTTCGAAGCCCGCCTGGGCGACGGGCAAACCTGCGTTTCACTCGGCGCCTCTGCCGATGCCGGCGACGCTTCACGGCCGCCAGACCGCAACGGCTTTGCCTCCGCAACCGGCGGACGCTTACCGTGCCCCCGGCGTCGGGGCGTGGCGTGATACCAACGACCTACAGCCTACAAGCGTTACCGAAGGCACGACACGGCTGCTCGATCAGGAAGAAGCGAAGAAATTCCCTCAGTAGCCGACCGCGAGGCCGTCGCCCCTTGAGTCTATCGCGCCGAGACGCACGCCTTTCTCGTCTATCATCAAACCCGTAGCCGATGCAACCCAGCTCGGCGCCGCCAATCTGTGGCCATATGCTTTTAAGATCGCGGTCGTATCCGGCGAAAATCCGACCGGTTCGGTCGTGAGTGTATCGGGCAGCCATTGATGGTGAATGCGCGGAGCGTCTATCGCTGCCTGTATGTCCATACGGTGATCGATGACGTTGAGTACGGTCTGGAGGACAGCCGAAATGATCCGCGGGCCGCCGCGTGCGCCGACCCCGAACCACACGGAGCCGTCGGGCCGCAGGACGATCGTCGGCGTCATCGATGAGAGCGGTCGCTTACCGCCTTTCACGGCATTTCGCTCGCCTTGAATGAGGCCGAACATATTCGGCTCGCCGGGCCTTGCGGCGAAATCATCCATCTCGTCGTTGAGCAAAACGCCCGTCCCTTTTGCCGTGACCTGACTGCCGTAAAGGTCGTTGATCGTGTAAGTATTCACGACCATCGTCCCGTCCTTGTCCACAACGGCGAAGTTCGTCGTGTCCATCGACTCACGGCCTGTCGGTTCACCATGGCCGACGTCTTTGCTGTTCGAAGCATTATCTTTCTGAATGGACTCGCGGCGTTTCGCTGCGTACGATTTCGAGATGAGTGCCTCGGTCGGAACATCCGCAAAGTCGGGATCGCCCATAAATTCCGCACGATCGGCGAAAGCCCTGCGCATCGCTTCGGTTAGGTAATGATATTTTTCAGCAGAATTATACTGCATCTTCGCGACATCATAGCCTTCTAGAATGTTCAGCGCCTCTAGAAGCACGATGCCCCCGGAACTTGGCGGCGGCATCGAGATGAGCTTATATCCACGATAATCGCCGACGAGCGGTTCGCGTTCCTTTGCCTGATAATTCTTTAGATCTTCGAGCGTGATAAGACCGTTATTCGCCTTCATATCGGCGGCGATAAGCTGCGCGGTCCTGCCGGTGTAGAATTCGCGTGCACCGAGCCTCTCGACCCGGCCGAGGGTAGCGGCGAGATCCGGCTGTTTGAAAAGATCGCCTTCGTTGAAGAACTTTCCATTGTTCAAAAATATTCTTTTGCTCTCGGAGTATTTTGAAAGACCGTCGGAATAGCCTCTAAAAAGCCGTGCGAGACGATATGAAAGAACATAACCGTTGGCCGCCAAACGGCGTGCCGGTTCTACAAGATCGCTCCATTTAACTTTGCCGGATCCGTATTTTTTAAATGCAAGTTCAAAGCCCGCAAGCGTTCCGGGGACTCCCGAGGCACGGTACCCGATGGTCGATGAGCCTTCGCCTTTTATGAGTTTGCCGTCGGGTCCGACGAACACGTTTCGCGAAGCGGCGGCAGGAGCCATTTCGCGATAGTCGATCGCATAGCTGCCGCCCTTGCTGTCGTGTATGACCATAAATCCGCCTCCGCCGATGTTTCCGGCTTCGGGATAGACGACAGCGAGAGCCAGTCCGACGGCGATCGCGGCGTCAACGGCATTTCCGCCCTTTTTCAGGATCTCGACGCCGATACGGGACGCAAGTTCGTGTTGAGAGACGACCATCGCGTGCTTTCCTCGCACGGGATCGGGCCAAGCAGCATAGACGGTCGCTGAGGGGAAAATTGCAGCCAAGACGCTCACGATCGCGAGGATCGCTACGAAGCCGAAAGACCGGATTCTGATTTGCATACAACGAATTTACCAGATTATTCCAAATGACGAAAAAATCTACCGCGTTTCGCTCCGGCGCACTTCAATCAACGCCGCAAAAGGTTTATATTCGTAAAGTCGCATAAGCGGGCAAAATGGCAACCTGCGAGCCCGCATCTTAGTTCGAATGACAGACGACGGTAGTAGATCGCAAAATGAACCTTCGCAGCGTATCTCCGAAGAGTATCGCGCTCAATCTGCGCAAGATACCGTCGCGCCTTCGCCGAAGCCTTCCTGAATATCGCTTTTTTGCCTACCTTGCCGTTCTCGGCCCCGGAATAATCGCCGCCGCATCCGGCGACGAGGCGAGCGGCATCGCTACGTATTCTTCTGCCGGGGCAGATTACGGATACACGCTTTTGTGGACGTTCATCCCGATGACGGTGTTTTTCATCGTTGCCCAAGAGATGTGCGTTCGAATGGGCGTCGTAACGGGTCAAGGCCTAGCCGATCTGATCCGCGAGCAATTCGGCGTGCGTTGGACGGCCCTCGTGATGCTCGCGCTCCTGATCGCGAATTTCGGAATCATCGTCGCGGAATTTGTCGGCATCGCCCAAGCGTCAGAGCTTTTCGGCATTTCGCGTTACATCAGCGTCCCGTTAACCGCCGTCGTGATCTGGCTCTTGGTCGCCCGCGGAACTCCAAAACGCATCGAGCAGGTCTTCCTGCTGATGGCTCTCGTGCTGCTCGGGTATATTGTCTCGGCTATCGCCGCGAAACCTGATTGGGGCCTCGTTGCGAAAGAATTCGTATCGCCGACATTCCACGTCGAATCCGGTTATCTATTCACAGTTATGGCGTTGATCGGCACGACGATCACGCCCTTTATGCAGGTTTTCGTACAGAGTTCGGTCGTTGAGAAGCGCCTTGATAAAGAGGATCTTAATCTTGCGCGGGCGGACGCGATACTCGGCGTAGTTCTTGCAAACCTTGTTGCGGTCTTCATCCTGATCTCAACGGCCGCGACGCTCCACGCATCAGGTATAAAGCTCGAAACTGCCAGCGACGCGGCAAAAGCCCTCGTTCCGTTCGTTGGAGATTACGCTGAATGGCTCTTCGGTATCGGTCTATTCGGGGCGTCGATGCTTGCAATGGGCGTTCTTCCACTTGCGACCGCATACAGCCTGAGCGAGGCTTTGGGCTTTGAGAAAGGCCTTGCCCGCTCGTTTCGCGAGGCGCCGATCTTCCTCGGTATCTTTTCCGGGCTGATCGTGCTCGGCGCGGCAGTCGCCCTGATCCCGAATATTCCGCAATTCACCTTGCTGCTCTTTACGCAGTGCGTGAATGGAATGCTTTTGCCGATCTTGCTTATCGCGATCGTAATTCTCTGCAATAATCGCGAGATAATGGGCGAATACAGAAACCGCTTTTTCCACAACGTCCTTGCGTGGGGTACGACCGTGATCGTTTCGGTACTCTCGATCCTGTTGATAGTAAAAACGATTGCTGATATTTTTAGCCGAAGATGACGTCGTCGGAAGTTTACAAAAAGGCGATCTCGCTGACCGTGTTCGTCGCGGTTGTCGGAACGATCCTAAGTCTGATGAGCCTTTCGGATGAGAGGATCGAGGCCTTTCTAACCGGCCAGGGCTTGCCGACGTCGGCGATCATTACGATAACAAAGATCGTAACGATCATCCTGTCAATGTTGATCGTGATCGCGATCGTACGGTTCGCGGCATTCCTGATGATGCGTTCGGCGGTTCGACGTTCGGCGCAGCCGGGCGTTTCGTCGCTCCTCAAAACGGTACTGTCCATCGTCGTTTACATCATCGCGTTCGTTCTTATATTCCAGAATCAATATCAGGAAGTTCAGCTTTCCGCGCTCTTCACCGGTTCGACGATCGTCGGTATCGTTGTCGGTCTCGCTTTGCAGGACACTCTCGGGAACCTTTTCGCCGGCATCGCTATGCAGGCTGACCAACCGTTCCAAGTCGGCGACGTGGTATCCATCCAAAATCGCGGAATGGGCGTTGTCGAGGGCGTTTCGTGGCGAGGCGTAAAGATCCGCACGTTTCAAAACAAACTCCTGATCATCAGTAATTCCGTACTCGGAAAAGAGACGATCGAGGTCGCTCCGCGTGATAATCTGAACGCCCGCGTCGTCTTTTTTAACACTGCATACTCGTATTCACCCTCCCGAACGAGCAACGTCGTGCGCGAAGCTCTGCGCTTTACCGAGAATATCTCTCGAAAACGGCATCCCGTTGTTCGGATCCGCAATTTCGGCGAAAGCAGCATCGACTGGGAAGCGAAATACTGGATCGAGGATTACACACGGCACGCCGATACCGACGCGCTTGTAAGAGAACGTATCTGGTATGCGTTCCAACGCGAAAAGATCGAGTTTGCATTCCCGACGCGGACGCTCGTAAATCAGGAAGCCCCGGCCGATATGCCGCTCGAAGAAAAGGTTACGCGGCGTTCCGTTCAGCTTGCGCGCATTCCCGTATTTGCGCCGCTCTCGGAGGCCGAGATCGAACGGCTCGCAAGTACCTCAAAAACTCGGGTCTATGCGGCCGGTGAATCCATCGTCGAGCAGGGCGCGGAAGGCACCTCGATGTTCGTCATCACCCGCGGTTCAGTGAACGTAGTGCTGCGACGCGGACAGCGCACGGAAATCATCAACTCGCTCGGCGAGGACGATTTCTTCGGCGAGATGAGCCTTCTTACCGGGCAACCGCGTTCGGCGACCGTAGTTGCGACGAGCGAGACGGAGGTGCTCCAGATCGGCAAGCGGGCATTGAAACCGATCCTGGAGAATAATGAAGCGTTAGTCCTAGCAGTTTCCGATCGGATACAGGAACGCCTGAAGAAACTTAGTGAAAATGAGGTTGTAGTGGGTGAACTTCAAGAAGCGGACGCAAAATCGACGGGAATGATCCGCTCGATCCGCAAATTCTTTGGTCTAAAAGGGCAAAAGGGCGACTAAAAGTTGAGAAAGCCTAACCATCCTCGCCTTCTTTTGCGGCTTCCTTTTCTTGAGCGGCTTTCTTCGCTTTCGGCTCTTTGGCCGCTTCTTTCTTCTCAGCGCAATCGGCCTGAGCCTTACGTCCGAGATCGTTGATTGCCTCGACCGCCTTGTTGAACGCCTTCGACGAATTATCTACGACATAGTTGATCGTCTCGCCGAGCGTTACGGCCTCCATCTTAAAAAGCCTTGAGAATTTCTCGTCAAGCGGCAGAGCGTCGAACTCAGCCTGAAAAGCGTCCTTGCTTTTGGATGATCCTGCTTCGGTCTTTTCCTTTTCACTCATCTTCTCTATAGCTCCTGTTGTTTCTCGACGGGAAAATTCGAGGTTATGACCTTAATTACGATACGGCGAAGCAGATTGTTCCGTACTTTGGCCGGTGTCACCGTCCACTAGGCATTTCCGACGGTCGTTTTTACGCGTACGCGGGGTTGCGCCCCTGAAGGCGCGGCCGGAGCAGAATCTTTCTTCATACTGCATTCGCGGCACGTTCCCCAAAGCCGAAGGCTGTGGTGAGTGGGCATAAACCCGAATTTCGCCGCCGCCAGATCTTGAAGGTGCTCGATCTCTTCGGAAACGAATTCGATCACGAGGCCGCAGCCGGTGCAGATCATATGATCGTGATGAGCATGGTTGTAGTGGTGTTCGAAATAGGTCTTGTTGTCGCCGAACCGTACCTCGCGCGCAAGTCCTGCTTCCGTCAAAAGACGCAGGGTTCGATATACAGTCGTATGACCGACCGACGAATCCTTTCTCTGAACGAGCCGATGCAGATCCTCGATGGTCAGATGCTCTTCCGTCCCGAGAAAGGTCTCCATGATCAACTCACGCTGATCGGTTCTACGCAGTCCCGCCGCTTGAATGTATTCGAGAAAGATCGTCCGCTCGTTCGCAAATTTGTCCTTAGCCTTCGACATCACCCTTGTATTTAGATGTTATCACTTCGAGCGAAGGATTGCTGTTATAGCTTGAATATCCTCTTCGGAAATTCCTTTTTTCCTTGCAAGATCGAGCGAACGAAGTCCGAGAAGGCAATATATTTCGGCAAGATCGGGATGTGCAGAACTGCGGATCGCGTGAAGATTCTTCTCGATGGTCTCGCGGTCGCCGCGTGCAAATGGCCCGGTGAGGGCGTCTTCCGGACTGTAATGTTCGAGATTTGCGGCTGTGCTGACAACGAGCGGACCAAGCACTTTGCGGGCTTCATCGGTTGAGACGCCGCATTCAGCCAAGAGTTCTACGCTTGCTGAGAATAAAGCCGCGATGTGCCCTGCGGACATCACTGCGGCCGCGTGGTAGAGTGCCTTTTTGTCGGGCGCGATCTTAAAACTTCGTCCGCCTAGCACATCTACCAGTTCTTTTGCGGCGACGCACGCCTTTTCGTCACCCTCGATGCAGAAATAGCCGGAAGCAAGGCTTTCAGCGCCGGCTGCAGGGTCGCTCACCGAGACGAGCGGGTGCATCGAGCCGATCGACGCGCCTGCTTCGCGGAGCGGAGCGAGAACTTCGGATGACCTGGAACCGCTCGTATGAAGGACGACGCAGCCCGGCCGCAAGTGGCTTTTCACTGTGTTCGAAGCCACCTCGATCTGAGAATCTCTGACCGAAATGATCGCGACTCCAAAGAATACGTCATCATTCCTTATCGGCCGCGGCAAAAGTCCTTCAACAGGTTCGCGTTCGGTCGTTCGTGAAATGATGCGGGCCACCGGCGACCATTTGCGCGCAAAGGCAAGGGTCAGTGCCCTGCCGATACGTCCGTCGCCGATGATGTCTATCTGTGGTTTCACTACCCGAAGATAATAGCAGAGAACTTAGGTCAGCGAATCAATGATCGCGTCGATCTCTGATGGTTCGGGAGTAAATGAGGTCAAGTCGCCAAGTTCGCCTTCAGGCGAAAGAATGGGCTTTAGTCCGCGTAAGATCTCCAGTTCGCTTTCGGTAAAGCGTCGAAGGTCTCTCTCGTTCTCGATGAGTTTCTTCAATGAAGCCCCATCGGCCTTTGCGTCGGCCTGCGAGGCGACGTCTGAAAGGTCATCAAGACGGACACGCAGAGAACGCCGATACTCGAATAGCGCGGTGTTGATCATCTGCCAGAGATCGCGGGGCTTTTCCTCAATCTTTTCGGCGTCAAGGAGCGAAAAGCCGCATCCGCAACCAGGCGAATCGAGCAATTCCCGTTCGACATCGCGGTTGCAATCAAGCCGCTTTAGAGCGTCGAACGCTCCGCCGACATACATCCGGCGCGTCGCGTCGAAAGTCGGCACGCCCGACAGCGTTTCAAATTCCCACCAAACGTCGGTTTTCTTGACTTGCAGAAGTTTCTCACGAATATCCGCCTCGGCAGGCAAAGCGTTATGCAGATCGACAAAATTCCGCGAGTAGAGCTTGTGATAACGGCTCCACTGATTCGCGATGATACGCGAGGCTTCAGGATCGTGGTCATTCACATCCGAAGTTGCCATTTCCCAAAGATATGCCCGCAAATTATCTATCTCCGGTTCTCCGGTCAGCTCGCTTCTTGAAAGGTACGAGACCGCTTTTTCCCGCATATCGCAACCGGACAGGAATTCTTCGATGAGGTGAATATCCTCAGTACGGCGCGAGAACTCGCCTTCCTGATCGGCAAAGGCGTCGGCGATGCGCGTTAGGCAGTCTTCGCACGACAATTCGTCGGCAAGCAGCCCGTCGATGCTGGCCGCAACGGAATCGAAAGTCTTTATCGATGACGAAGCCCGCCAAGTTCTCGTCGTGAGCAAGCAATCATCCACCTCGGCATATCTCGCCGCAATGCCGGACGTCCGCCATTCGGTCTGCCAAGTCTTCAAGGCTTCCTTGACGGCTTCTGCATCACTCTCTCTCGACACCGAGAGCGTCTCGCTCGCCCCCGTGACCAGATGCAGCCAGCGGCCGAGGCGTTCGACCGAGATACCTGAACCTATCGGCCGCGCGACCGCGACGATGTCGTCCCAGATCACCTTCAGATCGAGCGAGCGGTAGTTGATGCGATCGCCGCGCGTCGTTACGAACTCGATCATCCGGGCCGCGACCATCGCGGACAGAATCAAGTGTACGGATTCAGAGACAAGGCCGTATGGCTCGCCGCCAAGCGCTGCACGAATGGTCGCTATATTCGCAGATGTATCCGCAGCGGCATCGACAGTCTCGACCACAATCCGAACTGTTTCAAGCCGACGAAGTTCTTCCGCAGTGCCCGGCGTCGGGCCACTTTCGCCCCTTGCCGCGATCCCTAAAGGAAGGCAGCAGTCAGCCGCGAGACGCAACAGATTCTCATCCGAAGTTCCGGAGCCGCTGAAGAAGCCCGATACGATAGAGGACACTTCCTTCGGCCCGACGACATGCGGGAATATCGGATGCTCCGGATATTTTGTCTCAAAAAGCGGCTCCAGCATAATGCTGAAAACCTGCGATAGCGACGGCGCTCCGC
Organism: Pyrinomonadaceae bacterium; assembly: GCA_035432765.1. Taxonomy (GTDB): domain Bacteria; phylum Acidobacteriota; class Blastocatellia; order Pyrinomonadales; family Pyrinomonadaceae; genus OLB17. The sequence continues at coordinate 1,969 of DAORTR010000016.1, read as the reverse complement.
GTGCGTCTTCCGTAAGGTTGTACTCAAAACCACCAATGGAAAGCACGGCCTGATCGAGGAATATCCGTTGGAACGCCTTTGCCGTTGACGAGGCATGAGTCTGGATGGCTGCGGCAAGATGCTCTTTGTGTTCGGTCCGGATCTCGGCATCGTTCAGAAGAAGCCAATACCGAGCGAACGCGTCGCGATCACCGGCAACGATCTCTCCCGGGATCCAACCAACCGACATCGGATGAGAGGACGCCGCCGAACTCGGATCTGAAGCGACGATCACGGTCCAATCGGCCGCATCTGACAATGAGGGCGGCTCTACGCCCGGCGAAAAATTCCAGACAAGTTCTCCCTTTCGGACGCCGCCGCGCCATAGGAGATACGCGTCAGCTCGGTCGCCGCTAACGTCCGAACCTTCGGGCGAAAATGAGAAGTCGGGGAATCTTTCCGAAAGGAGCCGTTTTAGGAGCGCATCGATCTGAGCGGGTTCAACTCTCTCTGCGGCAGCCTGAAGAGCGCTCTTGAGGCCGTCCTTCGCATCGAGGCGGAAACTGTAACGACTCTTTCCCGACGAATCGGGTTCGGTCTTTATGCCGTCCGGTGCCGCCGTACCGAAAGCGGCAAGCACATTCTCAATGTCCCCGATCGCAGCCGACGGGTCCGCCTCGTCGAAGATGAGCATCGAGGCGCCGATCTCGGCCGCCGTCGATCCTTCTTCGCTGAGCGAGAAGAGCATCATCCCTTTCAGGATCAGCTTTGCGTGGAGGCGCTTTACGACGGGCTGTTTGGCAACGACCTCATTGTTCAGACGGTCGTAGATCTCAAAAGCACCGGAAAGGACATCGATCTTTCGGAGGCTATCTTCGACACTGTCAAAAACCTCGTCCGGAGCGATCAGCGAGTTCGCGGGCCTTCCCATGATCCGCGCGCCGGCTTCGGACGCGAAGCCGAGCAATGCGAACTCGTGCAGATAAAGGCGAACGAACGGGGCGATCTCCATGATCGCCGGGTGCAGCGGGAAGAGTGCCGAAAAACGCTGTTCGCTCCATCTGAATCCCGGCACAACGGCTCGGTAGTAGTTAAATATTTCGTGAATTACCGAGTTCGAGCGCGGGAATTTCGGGAAGATGTGGGCATCGACGATCTTGTATAGATGTTCGAGGTCTAGGTAATCGATCGCGAACGAACGTGTGATCGCGGCATTCGCTCCATCGGCGCCGGCAATGTCATCATCAAGCGCAACGCCGACAAAAAAGCCCTTTTTCTTGGCGATATCGGCGATCTCGCCAAGCTCTTGTCCGTCATCGCGACTCACGCGCTCAGACCTGTCAAGCGAGGTATCGATCAATACTACGAGGGAAGCGTCGGCGGCGGATGTTTGTGCAGCCTCGATGAGTCCCGCTATATTCGATCCCAAAACGGCTCTGGAAATGCCGGTCGCATCGGAGATTCCGGATCGGAGTTCCGCGACTAGAGTTTCCTCGGTTCCTCTATGTGCCCAAACGACCGTAAATTTGCGGCGGCCGAGGGCGTGGGCGGCACTATCAACGTGCGGATCGCCGGCACGCGATCTAAGATCGGCGATCCCGATGATCGCCCCAAACGTATTCAGAAAGTGGCTCTTTCCGACACCTCGAAAACCTGCGAGCGCATTTGCCGCACCATTTCCATCAGAAACACGGCCTGCCTTCTCGATCCATTTTGCCATCAGATCGGAAGTTACGTCCGTGAAACGATAGCTCGCGAGCGCTTTTGCGGGTTCGCGCACAAATTCGTAATTGCTCGAATATTGCCGAAGCTCAACTAGATCTTTTACCTTCTGTTCAATTCGCTTCATAGAGAAAAAGGAGGTGCAGGCAAGAAAGCACGCGCGGGAAGAGCGAGGCTCAAGCATATTTTAACAAGTTTGTGCAAAGAAATGAAGATATTCTTTTTCATTTTTTTGTCCGAAGCTTAAAAAAGTTGTGATTTTCTCCGT
>DAORTR010000015.1:0-31519 GCA_035432765.1 Pyrinomonadaceae bacterium | reverse complement strand
CCCGGATCGACGAAGTAAACGGGGCGTCCCTGATCGTTGACGAGGTACTTGCCGACCTGGCCTTCCTTTGGTTCGGTGTTCTGCCAGACGCGATAGGTCGCGGTATCGGTCTCCGAATATTTGCCGCCGACGTGTTCCGACTGATACTTGCCGTCTTGTCGGAAAAGCTTGTCTTCCGTGAGTACCACCTTTGCTTCAGGAGAATCGGCGGCTACCTTTTGATAGTAAGTGCGAGAGCTGTTCAGGAATATCAGCAGAGAGCCGAGCACGAGTGCCGAGCAGAGAGCTCCGACGAGGATCGCGATCTGCTGACGCCACGGAGTGCCGCCGACCCAGAATCCTGTCTTAAGATCCTGCGATGTCGTTCCGCCGTTCGACGACGCGATACACACAATGCCGCCGATCGAGAGAGCCGTTACAAAGTACGGATCGGGTGCTGTCCAGCCAAGCCCTAAGAATACGAGGCAGGTGATAAGGAGCGTTGCGACGGTCATTCCCGAGATGGGGTTCGAGGACGAACCGATTTCGCCCGTCAACCTCGACGACACCGTTACGAAAAGGAAGCCGAGAACGAGGATGAGGAGTGCGCCGAAGAACGATACGAATGGATGAACAAAAATGCTCAGGCCTAATTGCGGGAAGAGCAGAATTGCCGCGAGAAGGCCGATCATTCCCGCCGCGACCCATTTCATCGAAATGTCTTTGTCCGTCCGCGGCACGTTCTCGCCGTTCGCTGCGGATCCGCCGCGAAGATCGGCTAGCCCGGCTTTCAGGCCGTGGATGATCGTAGGCAGACTGCGAGCGAGCGAGATAATTCCCGCCATTGCAACGGCGCCTGCGCCGATATAAAGAACGTATGCACTTCGGATCCCGGACGGCGAGAGCTCGGCGATGGTCTTGCTCAATTCTGGTGCGACTGGAGTTGGGACCGCTGCACCGAAGAGTTTGATCATCGGGATAAGCACGAGATAAGAGAGAACGCCGCCGCCCATCATCAAGCCTGCGACCCGCGGGCCGATAATGTAACCGACACCGAGCAGCGTCGGATCATTGTCGGAATTGATGGTGCCGCCGTTGTAGCCTGCCTTTGAAAAGTCGTAGCCAGGCGATTCTTTCCAGAAGAACAGCACCTTCATTATCGAGTTGAACAGGAACCCGAATATGAATCCGATCGTGATGATCTTGCCGCCCTGAAGAGCCGCATTGTCGTCGCCGGCAAGATGAGACTCGTTCGATGCGTCTCGAGATTCTTTTGAGGCGCCGGCCTTTAGGACTTCGGCGCAGGCCGTGCCCTCGGGGTATTTGAGATAGCCGTGCTGATCTTTGATAAGGGCACGTCTGAGCGGGATCATCATCAGGATGCCTAAGAGTCCGCCCATGACTGCAACGAGCATCACACGCGTGAGTTCAAGCTCGAAGCCGAGGATCATAATTGCGGGCATCGTTACGCCGATGCCGAAGGCAATAGATTCGCCGGCGCTCCCGGCCGTCTGCATTATGTTCGTCTCGAGGATGGTCGCGTCGCGCATACCGATCTTCGACAAAAGGCGAAAAAGCGTGATCGCGATGACCGCCACAGGTATCGACGCAGACACCGTAAGCCCGGTCTTTAAGACGAGGTAGAGGGAAGACGCGCCAAAAATGATCCCCAGAATAGAGCCGACAAGCAGCGGAAGCGGCGTCAATTCACGCAAACTTGCCGAATCGGGGATATACGGACGAAAGGTTTTTAGAAACGGGTTCTCCATTCTAAACGAGATCTCCTATTTTTCTTGCTTACAGACAATAAGGGGAAAGTGCTCTCGGAAATGTACATTGACTGAGGCTTAGAATCAAGTATTTAACGCAATAAAATGCCGTTCTTGAACGAAAGCCGAGCCGCTGGTGCGAAAGGCGGATAGCAATTTATTAGCGTTCGACCCTTACCTGAGTTCGATCGAACAGCGTCAATGAGCGCCGTCAACAGGGCGAGCGTTTGTTACCTTTTTGAAGAGAAAGACGGCAGGAATGCAAAGCGCGCAAAGGACGGTCAGTATCCAAAAATCATCGTTGTAGGCTAGTACAGCGGCCTCGCGGACGATCATTTGATAGATCAAACCGTAGGCTTGCGCGGTGCCTGTAACCGGGTCGAGGCCGACGCCAATACCCTGGCGGATCTGCTCGACCGCGTGCTGGAATGCCGGATTATATTGATTTGCGTGTGCTGTAAGGATGCTTTGATGGAATTGCTGATTCCGCATCAAAAGCGTTGTCATTATCGCAATGCCGATGCTGCCGCCGGTGTTCCGCATCAGGTTATAAACGCCGCTCGCGTTGCCGATCTCGCGTTGAGGCAAGGTCGCGACCGACAGCGTCGTCAGCGGTACGAACACGAAGCCAAGCGCAAAGCCGCTCACGATCATCGGATAGACGATGCTGCTCATCGTGATGTCTAGACTGAGGCCCGTGAAAAGATAGATGGAATACGCAAGCAGCGAGAATCCAAAGAACACGAGGTAGCGCGTGTCCACCTTCGGTATCAGGCGCCCGACGACGACCATGGAGATGATCGCGCCGATACCTCGCGGACTTACAGCTTCACCGCTTAGAACGGCGGGATATCCCATCAAGGTCTGCAAGAACAGCGGCAGAAGCGCAGTTGTGGCATAGAGAACTACACCGACGGTCGCGATCAATCCGCATGCTACGGCAAAATTGCGATTCAAAAAGACGCGTAAGTTCACGATCGGTTCCGGGGTGAGAAGTTCCCAGACGACAAAGCTGATGAGCGAGATAGCGGAGACCGCAGCGGTGAAGCAGATTAGTCCGGATTCGAACCAGTCGCGCTGTTCGCCGAGATCGAGCGTCAATTCAAGCGCACCGAGGCCGAGAGCCATCAGCCCAAAGCCCATATAGTCGATCTTTCCGGGCTTTTGCTCGCGTAAGTATGGCGGGTCTTCGACAAAAGAGTTCGCCATGAATGCGGCGAGCGCGCCGATCGGGAGGTTGATGTAAAAGATCCAACGCCAGGAATAATTGTCAGTGATCCAACCACCCAGTGTCGGGCCGATGATCGGCGCGACAACAATTCCCATTCCATAAAGTGCCATCGCCGCTCCGCGTTTTTCTGGCGGAAAACTCTCCAAAAGAACCGCTTGCGCGATCGGCTGCAGCGCGCCGCCGCCCATTCCTTGAAGCACTCGAGCAACGATCAAGATCGACAGACTCGGAGCCGCTCCGCAGAGTGCCGACGCACAAGTAAAAAGAATGATGCAGATGATGAGAAACTTCTTCCGGCCGATGTATTTGCTGATCCAACTAGTTGCAGGCAGGATGATCGCGTTCGAAATGAGGTAACTTGTGAGCACCCAAGTTGCTTCTTCTGTGGTGGCGGAGAGATTGCCCGCAATATGCGGCAATGCGACGTTGGCGACCGATGTGTCGAGGATCTCCATCACGGTCGCAAGCATCACCGAGACCGCTACGAGCCACGGGTTAAAACTTGGGACCCATTGTTGATGAACGTCTTCGCCAGGCATCAGCGAACCTTGACCGTCGGCTCTACGCTCATTCCCGGTGCAAGCAGATGAACCTTGTCGGGCGGCGAATCGAACACGATCTTCACCGGCAGACGCTGGACGACCTTTACGAAATTGCCGCTCGCATTCTCGGGCGGCAAAAGGCTGAAACGCGAACCTGTTCCCGCCTGAAAGCTCTCGACCTTCCCGCGAAAACTCTCGTTCGGATATGCATCGACCTTGATATCGACCGTCTGCCCGACACGCATCTCTTCTAGCTGAGTTTCTTTGAAATTTGCGATGACCCAAACTTCGTTCGAACGCGAAAGGGCCATCAATGGCGTCCCGACTTGGACGAGTTGGCCGACGAGGACGTTCTTTTTCGTAACATAACCGTCCTCCGGCGCGGTGATCTTCGCGTATGAGAGATCAAGTTCCGCCTGATGGACAGCCGCTTCTGCGGCGGTCTGCGCGGCAAGGGCCATCTCGACCTGAGATTCGCTTACATCGACCTGCTGAGGCGCCGTGTCGGCCTGCTGTAAGCGGCCTTTTGATTCGTCGAGCTGTGCTCGGCTGACGTCGATGCCTGCGACCGACTGGCGATAATTCTCGCTGGCTGTCGAGACGCCGGCGCGTGCCTCGTTCACTCGCGAATTCGCGCTCTCGACCGCTCTTTGTGCCGCGTCGTATCGCGAACGGGCATTCAGCAGAGCGTTCCGAGCCTGGTCGAGCGATTGCTGCGAGATATCGCCTTTCGTGAATAGTGCCTCTCGGCGTTGAAATTCAAGCTCGGCAAGACGAGTGTCCGCTTCGGGCTGCGCGACCTGTGCACGGGCTTTCGCGAGCTCCGCGATCGCGGTCTTGACGGCGGCTTCAGCCTGCGTGACCTGCGACCTTCGGCTCGCGGCGGCAAGTCGGCTTTGCTCGACCGCGCTTTTCGTTGTCGTAACGTTCGACTTTGCCTGAACGCGGGTCGCGCTCGTCGAACTCTTAGTAAGCTGCGAACTCGCGACCGCTTTTTGGTATTGGCTTTTAGCGTTCTGGAATTCTGCCTGTGCTTTTTCGAGCTTTACTTCGAGGTCGGCGGTATTCAATTCGACGAGCACGTCGCCCTTGTGCACAAGCTGATTGCTCTCGACGAAGACCTTTTCAACGTAGGCTGAAACTTTCGGGCTGATCTGAACCACGTCGCCGTCGATGAACGCATCATCGGTCGATTCGAACTGGCGTGCATAGAGCCAGTAGAAGAACCCTGCAACTACTACGACCAGCAGCACCGAGCCGCCGATCATAAAGATCCGCCTCCGCTTGCCGTTAGGCTTTGATTCAATGCTCTCGTCCTTTTCTTCTATCTCGCCGGCGGGTTCGCTTTCAACGGGCTGGTCAATATTGCTTTCTTCGCTCATTAAATCTCTTCGTTAGTAAGTAATCACTTACTTTGCAAAATCTCCGGTTTTTTGTCAATCGGAATCATCGACCCCTAATATCTTTTATAGTCTCGTCCTTGCTATCATCAGGTACTTTGACGGTCGAATTTTATGAAAGCAGACAATGAGTGCAATGTGGTGGAAACACGATTTGAGAACGGTTTGACGGTGCTGACCGATCATATGGACAGCGTACGTTCGGCGACGCTCAGTTTCCTTTATCGCGTCGGCGCAAGGTGCGAATCCGCCGAATGGCACGGCATCAATCACTTTATCGAACACGCTGTTTTCAAAGGCACCGGACGCCGTTCGACGCTCGATATCGCGATCGAACAAGATCGTCTCGGCGGCAATTTCGACGCGTTCACGACGCACGAAGAAACGGGCTTCGTGATGAAGGTCGTCGATGAGAAGATCGACAGAGCCTTCGATCTGATGGCCGATATGCTTTCGGAACCGCGCTTCCTCGCGCAGGATCTCGAAGCCGAGCAGAACGTAATAATCGAGGAGATGAAGATGACCGAAGATGTTCCCGAAGAGCAGCTTGGCGAGATCTTCAACGCGGCTTTGTTTCCAGAGAACGGCCTCGGGAAGCCGATCACGGGAACTGCGGAATCCGTCCGGACATTCAACACGGAACGCACACGCGAATACTTCGAACGCACGTTCACGCCTGAAAATCTGATTATAACTGCCGCAGGCAGCGTCGATCACGAAAAACTCGTAGAACTCAGCGCCGGCGTTTTCGGCGAGCGGGAGCGCGGCACTTCGGGCGAAAGCCTAAAGTTCGCGAAACCAGTCGCGGCTACGCCATTTATCGTCAAACATCGCGGTGACCTCGAGCAAGCTCACTTTGTCATCGCGACGCCTTTTCCGTCGGCGACCGACGATCGGCGGTACGCGGCAGACCTGCTGGCGAACATCATCGGTGGCGGCACTTCGAGCCGCATCTGGCAGTCGATACGCGAGGAACGCGGGCTTGCGTACAGCGTCGGATCGGCGGCAACGCTCTATCGGGACTGTGGCGTTTTTGCGCTGTTCGCCGCAACCTCGCCCGAACAGACGCGCGAGGCGATCGAACTTAGTATTGCCGAACTTCGCTCGATCCTACTCGAAGGCGTAACGGCGGATGAACTTGATCTCGCCAAGGATACAGCGCGTGCGTCGATACTACTCAGTCTCGAAGATTCGCTCTCGCGCGCGGCTTCGGCGACGGGGCAGGAACTCACATTCGGCCGCCAGATCTCTGTCGAAGAAACGCTCGAAAACATCGAACGAGTTACCTCAGAAGAAATGCTCGATATAGCGCGCGAATTCTTCCGCACGGAGCATATCGCGTTCGCTGCTCTCGGCGATCTTAAAGGGAAAGGTCTCGAACGCGGACAGTTGGCCTTAGAATGATCGGTCGAGTCAGCGGAATGCTCGGGGAAGCTGGGCAGATGCAGGTCTCATCAACGCGCTTCTGCAACGAAATCCAAATGTGATTCGGCGTCGTTGAGCGTGATGACGTGTGTCGATGGAGCGAATGTGTATTGCTTCGAGCGAACGGAGATCGAGTACGTCTCGCCGGTCGCGAGAGCGTGAAAGCTGTAATAGCCGAATTGATTCGTAATTGCGTTATGCACACGCCCGTCCGTGCCGACCGCCGTCAGAAATGCCCCCTTAACGGCTCCAGCATCGGCGTTTAGGACGCGGCCCGCAACCAAAGACTCTGCGGACGAAGGCGCGACGGGCACGCCGATCGCCCAGCGCGAAAAGCTCGCTACGCCGCCTATCGCCGCAGTGTTCGCAGCAGCGTCTATACAGCCGTTCCCTGTACAGACGACGACCGGCAACTCGTTCCCGTCCTTCTTTACGAGCGAATAATTCGCCTCCGCCGCGGGCGTCGTAACATCCGCGTCGCGATACGAGAACGTGAGGTTCGCGGTCAGATCACCGTCTTCGATAACGTTCCAAGAACGAGTAACTGAATTGGCGGCGTTCACTCCCGGACCCGAACCGTTGAATGCAGCGACCGTCAGGCTCGATGGGTTCGTCGTAAGACCAGTGATGGTCGCGTTAACGGGCGAGTATCCGCTGTCGGTCCCGACCGGGAATACGAACGAACTGTTCGAAGAAAATTCCTTTGTAATGTAACCTTCGACATAGCTGCTTTCGCCTGCACCAATGATAGTCGTGTTGCCGCCCGTTTGGAGAGCGAAATCTTCGGCCACGATGCGTCCCGAAGTGAGCGTCAGAACCTTATCGACCGCGACGTCTCGATTCAGCACAACGCCCGCACTGTTGTTGACCGTCAAGTTCTCGAACGCGATCGGATTCAGGCCCGAAATATGCTGCTCCGTCGTGCCGCTCAAGATGACAGTGAAGATTCCCCCGGGCGTACCGCTCTCATGCTGGAAGGTGCCGTTGTTTATAAGATCGCCGCCAAGGTTCAGAGAAACGTTCCCGGTGTTCGTAGTTCCGCAGAGCGTACCCAAACTGTCGATTAGGATATTACCGCTTACGTTGACGGTAACTGGTGGCGTCCCGCTTTGATAGTTCAAAGTGAGTCCGCCGCGCTTGATCTCGATGCTGCCGAACGAATATAAATATGGCTTCTTCAACTGCAATACACGACTGTTAGAGAGGTCGATCGTGAATTTGCCGAGGGCTTTAAGATCCGTGCTGATCGTTCCGCCGGAGGAGCCGGATGTTTGAAAATTCAGGTTGCCATAGGTCGGTTGGGTGTTCGAAAGACCCGAATTCGTTCCGTAATAGGTGAAGGTGCTATTCGGAGCAAGCTGATATGCTGCGATGGACGTTCGTGGCTGAGATGAGCCGCCTCCTTGTCGAAATTCGCCCCCGTCGTTGGCAATAAGTCGGATCGCGGTCAGGATTGCTGCGCGAACATCAAGTACGGCGCCGTTCTCGACCGTCACCGTGCCCGATTCTGCATCCGCAGAAAGAGTAACGGTCGTCCCGGTTGAGATCACGACATCGTTGCCCGATGAAGGGACAATGCCGCCGCTCCAGGTTGACGACGAACCCCAAGGGCCGGACGCTACGCTCGTACGTGTGATCGCGGCCTGATTAGCAACCGCGGCGCTAGAACCGTTGAAGACAAAAAGAATCAGAAAAGCGCAAACTGCGACTGATGCCGCACGCGGGAGTATTCGCATTTTTGTTTCGGATGCGTTCCAACCGGCGCAAAACGCTTAATTAGCTAGCCTAAGGCTCAGCCGCGTTTTAGTCGGAGCGAAACGCCAAATTAGTTTCAGGAAATCTGCCCAATTATCAAGAATGCAGCCTCCATTGTCAATACACTCGCCTCCGAATCAAACAAAACAGGCATCTCACCGTCCTCGTGAAATGCCCGTAACTTGTTGATTGAATTGGCTCCGCAGGTAAGACTCGAACTTACAACCCTTCGGTTAACAGCCGAATGCTCTGCCATTGAGCTACTGCGGAATAATGGCGCGCCTATCGTTTGAGAGGCGAACGTAAACGATAAGAAATTGGGTGGGCATTGTCAAGTAAATCGGGACTTAGCCTGTTGCTTGCACACGAATGTCTTGTGAAGAATAGCTTTAGTTGATCGGCTTTCGGCCTACAGCTAGCACGCCAAATTCCCTGTTAAATGGGACTAGGTTTGCAGCTGGCGCACCAAATGTCGTGCAAGAATAGCTCGGCAGTAAAATCCAGCCTGAAAAGCGGCAAGGTTGTTAAATTCGAGTATAATCGCGGTAATAATGGCGCGAGCTGAGATAAAAACGAAGCCAACGGGTGCAAGCGTTGAGGATTTCTTGAACAAGATCGAGAACGAAGTGAGACGCGCGGATAGTTTTCGTGTTCTTGAAATGTTTCGAAGGGTCACCGGCGAAGAACCGAAAATGTGGGGACCGTCGATCGTCGGCTTTGGCAGTCAGGTGTACAGATATCCGAATGGCAGCGAAATGGACTGGATGCTTGCCGCATTCTCGCCGCGAAAGACGAACCTGACGCTCTATGTTGTTTGCGGCTCTCCAAAACAGCCAGAACTGCTCGCAAAACTCGGCAAACACTCGACCAGCGTCAGTTGCCTATATATAAAGCGGCTATCCGACGTCGATGAGAAGGTGCTCGAGTCGGTGATAAAGGACGCCGTACGCTTTACAAGGGAAGGCAAGTGAAGCTCGATCGAAATTGTCGATCTCGCTTTCACAAGACGATCTTGTTTTGGGCACGGCGTGGAGGCAGTCAGAGGCAGTTTTCAAATTTGCTATTGACAGACGGGTATTTTTTCCTGTAAGGTCGAGAGAATGCTTGAGGGCGGATCGCTCTCGGGTGTTATTGAAAAGATCAAGCGTGGCGATTTAAGGCAACTTGCTCCACGATAAAAACTGCTAAAGAGCTGCCTGCGATTCTAAAGAAAAGGATCTCGGCACTCTTCAAGGGTGTCGGATCCTTTTTTCATTTTGTGTTCCGGCTGCTTTCCCTTCTAATTACGCACTTTTTTCTTCCAGGCCAGAGCAACTCTACCCCGTACGGCGCCGCGCAAGATCTCAAAAAAGGGAGACTTGCAAATGCCATTGAATTCTTATGTAGCACCGGACGCGCAGATCGAGACCGCTGCGCTCCATTCGGGAACCGAACCAGATCCGACGACCGGCGCGATCCTGACGCCGATATATCAAACGACAACGTACCGCCAAGCGGCCGTCGGCAGCGACAAAGGCTACACGTACAGCCGCGCCGGAAACCCGACCGTCAAGGCTCTCGAAGACCGTATCGCAACGCTCGAAGGAGCGGATCTCGCCACTTGCTTCTCGTCCGGGTTGGCGGCGACCAACGCACTTTTCCTGACGCTCCTAAAGGCAGGCGACCGCGTCGTCGTCTCCGACGTTTGTTACGGCGGAACCGTGCGTTTGCTTGAGCAGACGCTTGCGAAATTCGGCGTCGTGTCGGATTTCGTAGATACTTCCGACGAAGCGAAACTCACCGAAAGCCTGAAGAAGCCCGCCGCGCTCGTTTTTATCGAAACGCCTGCAAATCCGACTCTAAAGCTTACCGACATCGCGCTTGCGGCGGGCCTTGCGCACGAGCAAGGCGCACTGCTCGCCGTCGATAATACGCTCCTTTCGCCGGCTCTTCAGCGGCCGATCGAGCTTGGCGCGGACATCGTTCTCGAATCGACGACGAAGTTCTTCGACGGGCACAACGCGACGATCGGCGGAGCTCTTGCGACATCGAACGCCGAACTCGACGAGGCGTTCAAATTCACGCGAAAGACGATAGGTTCGATCCAGGCTCCGTTCGACGCTTGGCTGACTCTGCAAGGTTCGAAGACGCTGCCGCTTCGCGTTTGGCAGCAGTCCGAGAACGCCCTGTCGGTTGCCGCGTTCCTGCGTGAACATCCGCGTGTGAAGCGTTTGAATTATCCGGGGCTGCCTGACTTCCCGCAGTACGAGCTTGCGCGCAGGCAGCAATCCGGCGGCGGCGCTCTTCTCTCGTTCGAACTTCACGGCGGTATAGATTCAGGGATCGCGCTGATGAACGGCGTAAAGCTTTGTTCGCTCGCGGAAAATCTCGGTTCGGCGGAGACGTTGATCACGCATCCGGCGTCGATGACGCACGGCTCGATCTCCCCCGAAGTGCGGAATGCCGCAGGTATCACGGACGGACTCGTGCGACTTTCGGTCGGTCTCGAGAATCCGGAAGATATCGTTGCCGATCTAGACCGAGCACTGTCGCAGAAGCTTGTAAAAGGAGCCTAAAAATAATGGCGAAGCAACGAACTATCGTATTAAAATTCGGCGGCTCAGTACTCCGTGACGAAGCGGATCTGCCCCTCGCCGTTCACGAGATATACCGCCATTGGCGCCAAGGATACCGCGTACTTGCCGTCGTTTCTGCATTTGAAGGCACGACGGACGAACTCCTCGCCCGCGCCGAAAAGTACGGCCCGGACGGGAACGACCATGCAGTTGCAACTTTACTCGCTACAGGCGAAGCGGTAACGGCGGCATTGCTTTCCTCAGCGTTAAAGAGGTCGGGGATCCATTCAAAGATCCTTGCTCCGCATCAGGTCGGCATCCTCACAAAGGGCGATCCGCTCGACGGCGAGATCGTCGATGCGAACATCGAGGCAGTGGATCGTGCCCTCGAAGAGTCGATCGTGATCGTGTCGGGTTTTGTCGGCGTAAATGCCGATGGCGATACGACGCTTCTGGGCCGCGGCGGCACCGATCTTACGGCGTTGTATCTTGCGAACTCGCTTTCTGCGCGCTGCGTGCTCGTAAAAGACGTCGAGGGACTTTTTGAAACGAATCCGGCAATTTCAACGATACGCCCGCGGCGGTTTTCGACCGTCAGCTACAAAACAACGCTCGAACGCGGCGGAGAACTCGTCCAACCGAAAGCTGTCGAATTCGCAGCAAAAGAGAGCCTCGATTTCGAGATCGCCTCGCTTGGTTCCGGCGTTGCGACATTCGTCGGCGACGTCGAAGATTCGTTCGCAAGCGACGTTGCCGAAGAGCTTCGACGGCCGCTGAAGGTCGCTCTTCTCGGCTGCGGCGTCGTCGGTTACGGCGTGTATGAAAGGCTGCGTGCGATGCCGCAAAAATTCGAGATAACCGGGGTTGTAAATCTTCATCGTGAACGCGCGGTTGAACGCGGCGTCGAGCCCTCGCTTATTCGCGGCGACGCGCTCGAGTTGATCGAAGGCGACTGCGATGTCGTCGTCGAACTCATCGGCGGAAAGTTTGCCGCAGGGCAGTTCATCCGACACGCGCTTATGAACGCCAGATGCGTTGTGTCGGCGAATAAGGCTCTGATCTCCGAGAACGATCGAGATCTACGCGAGCTTGCAGATTCGACGGACGTGTCGCTTCGCTACAGTGCCGCCGTCGGCGGCGTACTCCCGGCTCTTGAGACCGCTCAGCGTCTCGCGAAAACCTCTCAGCCAACACTCATTCGCGGCATTATAAACGGCACTTCTAATTTTATTTGCGGCCGGCTTGAGGATGGCGAAGACTTTCGAGATTCGATAAAAGCGGCTCAGGACGCAGGGTTCGCCGAGGCTGATCCCACGCTCGATATTGACGGTTCGGACGCGGCACAGAAGCTCGTGCTGCTCGCGCGCGCCGCGTTCGGTTCGGACGTCGCCTTTGACGATATTTCGCGCCGAGGGCTTGAACTTACAAGCGGTCCCGAAGCACTTTTTGCACGAGAGACGGGCAGATCTTTTCGCGTCGTCGCGGAATGCCGCATTATCGGTGGCGAAGTTACAGCAAGTGTTGCGGCCGTCTCTTTGGACGCATCCGATCCGCTTGCGAATATTCACGGAGCGGAAAATATGCTTCTGTTCGAGACCGAGGATGGCGGCCGTCACGTCGTTCGTGGACGCGGGGCGGGACGCTATGCGACCGCCGAAGCTGTACTCGGCGATATTTTCGACATCTACTATGAGACGCTCGATAGCAGCCGTCCGGACTATACGTCACAGTCGGGCGAAACCTGTCAGGCGCAAGGAGCGGCGATATGAAGAACGCGACACGTTGCGTTAGCCTGACCGAAGAAGAGAGATTCGGCGCCGTTTCGACGCCGATCTATCAGACCGCAACCTTTCGACAACCGACAGCCGTCGAGTTCGGCGAATATGACTATTCGCGCTCGGGAAATCCGACCCGCAGCGATCTCGAAAAGAAACTCGCCGAATTGGAGCACGCCCGTCACGCATTTGCATTTTCGAGCGGTATGTCGGCGCTTTCGGCGATATTAAAGCTTCTTACGACGGGCGACGAGATCCTCGCGGGCAACAACCTTTACGGAGGCAGCATACGCCTGCTCGAACGCCTTCCGCGGCTCGGCGTCAACGTCCGGTACGTTGATACCACCGATCTCGAGAACGTTCGGTCGGCACTTTCCGACCGCACGAGAATGCTGCTGATCGAAACGCCGACGAATCCGTTTCAGCGCGTGTCGGATATCGCCGCCCTAGCAGAACTTTCACATGCGAACGGCGTTGTGCTAGTCGTCGATAACACGATGCTCTCGCCCTGCCTGCAGAATCCGATCAAGCTCGGCGCGGACATCGTCTATCATTCGGGTACAAAATTTCTTTCGGGCCACAGCGATGTGACTGCGGGCGTCGTAGCAACAAAGGACGAAGAACTCGCGGACGAGTTGGCATTCGTCCAGAATGCGGAAGGAACGGCACTCGCGCCGTTCGACTCGTGGCTTCTGCTTCGCGGCGTCAAGACTCTCGATCTACGAGTCGAAAAGCAATGCTCGAACGCGCTCAAGGTGGGCGAATTTCTCTCTTCCCTTGCGGCGGTTACGAATATCTATCATCCGGCATTCGGAAGCGTTGAAGCGCGTCGTGTCCACGAACGACAGGCGTCAGGGGGCGGTTCTGTCATTGCGTTCACGACCGGCGACGCTGAATTTTCTCGCCGCATCGTCGAGGCGACAAAACTTTGTGCGATCGCCGTGAGTTTCGGGTCGGTGAACAGCACGATCAGCCTGCCGTGTTATATGTCGCACGCGAGTATTCCCGCCGGCCTTCGTGCAGAGCTTGCTCCGCCGCGTGATCTTGTACGCATCTCGGTCGGCATCGAAAGCGTCGAAGACGTTATAGAAGACCTTCGCGAAGCGATCCGCGCGGCGGCGAACTCGAACGTTTTTGCTATCAGCAAAGCCGTCGGCGAATAAAGATGCGCGGGTGGCGTATTACGCCTATGGCGTGATGATTTTGTAGAATAGAGACAAATGCTCTCTGTTCCTCGTTCTTCGTGTACCGACCTTGCCGAGTCCGAACGTCTCGAATGGCTCGAGACGAACGGCATCGGCGGCTATTCTTCCGGAACGGTCGCGGGAATGCGTTCGCGTCGTTACCACGGGCTGCTTGTCGCGGCGACGAAACCTCCGTTGGGGCGGGCCGTTCTTCTCTCCGGTTTTGATGAAAAGGTCAGCATCGCGGGCAAGAACTATCTGCTTTCGACCGCGCGTTACGAGGACATAGTCTCGCCTGAAGGTTATAAGCTTTTGAAAGAATTTCGTCTCGATCCGTATCCGATCTGGACGTTCTCGCTCGATGGCGTCGAGGTCGAACGCCGTCTTTTTATGCCGCACGGCGAGAATACGGTCGTGATGAGCTGGGCAGTTCTGGCAAATGTTCCGGATGTTTCGCTCGAACTTACGCCGATGCTTGCCCAACGCGATCATCACCATCTGCGGCACGAAACTACGGATTTCCCGCACGAATATTCAACCGGTATCGGCACGGTCGAATTCGCTTCCTTTGATGGCTTTCCGCCGCTCCATCTCGCCTGCAATGCGGTCAAGATCGACGAAGTGGGCGTGTGGTATCGCGACTTCGCCTACACGATCGAGAAGGAGCGCGGCTTCGATTTCACCGAAGACGTTTTTGCGCCCTGCGCTTTTCGATTCGACCTTTCGAAGCCTGCCGTTGTCATTGCGTCTTGCGAAGAACATAAATTCGAGGACGCGGCAGAACTCGAAGAACGCGAAGTAGAGCGGCGAAAGCAGGTCGTTGCCGCGGCAGGCGCGAAGGACGAGATCGACGAACTGACCGCTCTCGCGGCAGATCAAGTTATCGTCGCGCGCGGAACGGGCAAGACCGTCATCGCCGGCTATCATTGGTTCGATGATTGGGGACGCGACACGATGATCGCGCTTCCGGGGCTCACGATCGCGAACGGACGGCCGGAGATCGCAAAGGAGATCATACTCGAATATTTCAGCTATATTTCCCAAGGGATGCTGCCAAATCGATTTACGAGCGCGAGCGAGACGCCTGATTACAACACCGTTGACGGCACTCTCTGGTTCTTCGAGGCGATACGCTCCTATACGGAAGCGACGGACGACGCCGACTTCATCAAAGGCGATCTTTTTCTAAAGCTCGTGAATGTCATCAGATGGCATCTCGAAGGCACGCGATTCGGGATCCGACTAGATGACGACGGCCTTCTCGCGGCAGGCGTTCCGGGCG
Source organism: Pyrinomonadaceae bacterium (assembly GCA_035432765.1). Classification (GTDB taxonomy): domain Bacteria; phylum Acidobacteriota; class Blastocatellia; order Pyrinomonadales; family Pyrinomonadaceae; genus OLB17. Next base: position 16,622 of record DAORTR010000015.1, on the reverse strand, counting down.
AAAACCTAACCTGGATGGACGCGAAGATCGGCGATAAGGTCATCACGCCGCGAATGGGCAAGGCGGTGGAAATACAGGCTCTTTGGTACAACGCACTTTGCGTGATGGAGGCTTTCGCCGCAAGATTCGAGAACGCCGAATTGAGAACAAGATTCTCCGACCTTGCGCTGCGCGCGAAAGCGAGCTTCGAAGAGAAATTCTGGAATGCGGACGCCGGCTGTCTTTACGATGTGATCGACGGCGATAGACGTGACGCGTCCGTTCGGCCGAATCAGATCTTCGCCGTGAGCCTTTTTTACCCGATCCTCGAAGGCGAGCCTGCACGCGCCGTCGTCGATAAGGTCGAGCAAGTCTTGCTGACGCCAAAAGGCCTTCGAACGCTCGCGCCTGACGACGCGAAATACATAGGCAAATATGTTGGCGGCCCATTCGAACGCGATTCAGCGTATCATCAGGGAACGGTTTGGGCGTGGCTGATCGGACATTTTATCGACGCCTACCTGCGTGTGTATTCAGGCGACGAGAACGCCGTTCAAAAAGCGAAGCAAATGCTCGCCGGGCTTGAAGAACATCTTCGCGACACGATGCTCGGTTCGTTATCCGAGATATTTGACGGCGACGCTCCGCACATTGCGAAAGGTGCGGCGGCGCAGGCGTGGAGCATCGGCGAATTCAACCGTGCACGACGGAAATTAGAGCGTCTAGCTCACCGCTGACTCAAGGAAAGTGATGGTCCCAGCATCCGCATCAAGCTCGGCCTTTACGCCGTAAGGCAGCGTCATATTGTCCGCGATGTGGCCGAAGGAAAGTCCGTAAACGACCGGCACGCCGAGATCTCCCAAACGATCTCGAAAGACATCGAGCAGCGGTTCAGCTTCCTTCGTCGAATTTGCCCCATCATCAAAAACCCCGAGTGCGACACCGGCAAGCGACCTCAGGTCGAGACTCTGCCGCAACTGTGTCAACATACGATCGACGCGATACGGCGGTTCGTTGATGTCTTCGATAAAAAGTATCTTGCCCGCGATATCTCTCAAGGAATACGGCGTTCCGCAAAGCGAGGCGAGAAGCGCGAGATTGCCTCCCGTAAGTTCGCCCTTTGCACGGCCGGCTTTAATGGTCGCGGGATGAAACAACGTAGCCTCTTTCTTAAGATTCTCAGCCGAAGGTTTGACGACGATCGGCGGCGTCGCCGTGCCCGTTAATATTTCCATCACGAGGCCGCGTGTATAGTCCGTGTATTGAGACGTTCCGACCGGTCCGTGAAACGTGACGAGACCCGTCCGCTGGCTGATCGCGACATGAAGCGCCGTAATATCCGAAAAGCCGATGAACACTTTCGGATTCTTCTTGATGAGATCAAGATCGAGCATCGGCAGCAACCTCGGGCAGCCGCCTCCTCCGCGAACGCACCAGACCGCCTTCACCTCTTTGTCCGCAAATGCGGCGTGAATATCCGCAAGCCGTTCGGCGTCCGTTCCCGAGAGGAAGCCTTTTCGCCCGCGTGCGTGTTCACCGGCTTTCGGCTTGAACCCAAGGCCTTCGAGATTCGCCAATGCACGGTCGAACGACTCCGGTGCAACGCCGCTTGCGGGCGCAATTACGGCAACTTGGTCGCCTTGCTTTAACGCTTTTGGTTTGATCATCCGCGGTTTGGACCTGCGTGATCGATCTTGAACATCACGCCCCTGCCCGGCTCTCATTGTACCTGCCGCGAACGCCATCGCCCCCGCCGCCTTCAAAATTTCCCGTCGATCCATAGTTACTATTCGAGTGTGTTGTTCGGATTATGGCTCTGAAATAGGCCCGTGTCGCCCGTTTCCTTTCAGATCGAAATGCATGAGCGATTCAACAGACGCGTCACTGCATCAAACCCTTTCGTCTTAAGACGAAGGCGTATAGGCACAAGTTCAACACGATACCGACCATGCTGCCGGCGGATATTATCACATTCCCATCCACCGTTGCGTGAACAATGAGGCCGCTAAACATCATTAACGGAATGCTCCACGGAATCCCAAGAAGGGTCAACACGATCTCTCGATCCAATAAATATGAGATCACTGCAAGCCCGACATAAAGACACGGGATCAATACCTGCAGCCACAAGCTCAAATTATTCATCTCCTTTGTCCAACCTTATTCAGCCGTGCGCGGTCCGACGCCAGCCTGTATTTCTTCTCCGTAAGCGGTGTAGTCCATTCGAGCTTGAACATAGCCTGTATTTCCGACAACAGCCCGCGTCGATCCCTGCCAGTCCGTCAGGACGTACTTAACGCCCCCCTCATCTGAGCTTTGCGCACCCCCGTAATCTGCAACAAGATTCCCCTTGATATCATAGACCAAATGCCGCCAGACACCGTTACCCTTTTCTGCAACCCGCATTCCCGCCGCGTGCTTGGAGTCAAATGCGGCGGGTCATCTTTCGAGGACGGCTTCGAGTTTTTTCTCGATATGCGAAGGGTCGATCATATGCGAGAAGTCGGAGTCGTTTGCGATGTCTTCGGCGTGCGCGAAAAGCTGTTCGAGCATCGGGAAAGGCCGCGCGTCCGCCATCGCTTCGGCCCAAGCCGGCGAACCGCTGCATTCCGTAAAGACAAAGACGGCTTCTTCGCGAGGAAGTTCGTTCAGCCAGGCAAGTTTGTTGTAGATGCGCTTCTTCGTAACGATGCGAATTATACACGCGCCAAACGCGGAATTCGAAACCGCGACGGCGAACGACTTTTTCCTTAAAGTCGGCTACGATTAACCTTATGGATCAGCAAAACAGCTCCCAAAGCGACAGTATCCTCGCCAACCAGAACCGCCGAGCGGCGTCGTTCGCAACGCTGCTTGCGATCGCGACTTTTTTTATCTATTCGATCTGGGCAATGGCGCAGGCCGATCATTATTATTTCCTCGGCGGCGGAGCGAACTATCTCTCGCCTCTCTTTTCGCCGGAACTCGTGGGAGATTCGCCGCAAGGCCTTTTCGGAGGACGCGGAGTGTGGATGCCGGCGTGGATGCCCGGTTCACCCGCACTGATCTTTCTTTGGCTGATCGCGCTGGCCGCCGCAAGGCGTGCGATAAAGGAATGTGACTGCATCTTTCTGCTGCTCGCCGAACGTCTTTTTGCTTTTATCGGAGTTGTGTATTTTGCGTTCTTGATACGCACGCTCTTGAACTCGGCCTGGTTCCTTTCGAACACCGGCGTGGACATTTTCGGAATACGCGGCGGGACCGTCCTTCTTGCTGCGAGCGGCTTTTCTGTTCTCGTTTGCCTGACCGCTCTTTTTTCCGGCCCGTCCGGCCGATTCAGGCGCCTTTCCCGCAACAGAAGCCGCGTTACCGCGATCACGCTGCTTATCCTAGCTGCAACGGATCTTTATATTCGCCTCTGCTCGATGGGCAGGCTGTTCGATCCGCGCATTTTTTGACTTCACTTTTTTGAAATTTGATATAGAATAATTGACACATTGTTGAGCCCTAAAAACGCACTTGCTCTTCCCCACAATGTATTGTGTTTGAAGAACTTATAAGAATAAGGAGAACTTATGGCAGGCAAATTTGAACTTGCAAAATCAACTAACGATAAATACTTCTTCCGTCTAAAGGCCGGCAATGGCGAGAAGATCTTGGGAAGCGAAATGTATGAGACGAAGGCCGCCGCTGAGAACGGCATCGCTTCCGTTAAAAAGAACTCCGGCGACGATGCGCGCTACGAGCGAAAGACCTCGACAAAAGGAGATTTTTTCTTCAATCTCAAAGCAGGTAACGGCCAGATCATCGGCAGCAGCGAGATGTATAAGAGCGAAGCGAGCCGCGACAACGGCATCGAATCCGTAAAGAAAAACGGCCCGGACGCAGAGACCAGCGACCTTACCTAAACCGACAAGTTCGAGGATCACTTTTTGATCGAGCGAAACACAAGACCGATATTTTTTCTAGATGATGCCCGAAGCGCTTATCTCGCGTTTCGGGCACTTTTTGTTTATCAAAATCAGACCTATTTTGTTTTACCTATTTTATGCAGCGCACAATACTTGGTATCGAAACTCTCACGGGACGTCTCCTTGAAATGATCGAGGCGCGTCGTGTCGCTCTCGTCTGTAATCAAGCGTCCGTCCTACCCGACACTTTTCGCCACACGGCGGATGTTTTTTACGACCATCCGGACATCGAACTGACCGCACTCTTCGGCCCTCAGCACGGCATACGCGGCGACGTTCAATACAATATGATCGAAACGCCGCACGTCCGCGACCTGCACACGGGCCTGATGGTCTATTCGCTCTACAGCGACGTTCGCGAACCGAAAGAGGAAATGCTCGTCGATGTTGACGACATCGTTATCGACCTTCAGGATGTCGGCTGCCGCATCTACACTTTCATCTACACAATGGCGAATTGTATGCGTGCCGCAAAGAAATACGGTAAACGCGTGATTGTCTGCGATCGTCCGAACCCGATAAACGGCGTCTCGGTCGAGGGCAATGTAACCGAACCGGATTTTTTCTCATTCGTCGGACAATTTCCGTTGCCGACGCGGCACGGAATGACGATCGGTGAACTTGCCGTTATGTTCAACGAGCATTTCGGCATCGGGTGCGAACTCGAGGTCGTAAAGCTCGAAAATTGGAGCCGTCAAATGTGGGGCGACGAAACGGGATTGCCTTGGATAATGCCGTCGCCGAATATTCCGGACGTTGATACATGCGTGGCCTTCCCGGCGACCGTCCATCTCGAAGGCACCGAACTTAGCGAAGGCCGCGGCACGACATTGCCGTTCTTCCTGAACGGCGCTCCGTTCATAAAGCCATACGAGTGGGCGGCACGGTTGCGTGAATTCGAGCTCCCAGGCGTGGCATTCCGCGAAAGCTATTTCCGTCCGACGTTCTGCGAGTTTGCCGGGCAAACCTGCGGCGGCGTCCAGATACACATCACCGACCGCGATGCGTTCATGCCCGTTTCCCTCGGCATCGCAATGGTCAAATCTGCTTACGAAATGTACCCTAAGAAATTTCAGTGGCGGCAGAACGCGTACGAATATGAGTTCGATAAGAATCCTTTCGACGTCATCTGCGGCACCGATAAGATACGAAGAGCGATAGAGAACGGCGTCGCCCTACCGGAGATCGAAAACTCCTGGAAGCCCGCTCTCAACGAATTTCGCGAAGCACGCAAGAACTATTTGCTGTACTGATATGCACGTCATTACTAGAAGACGCCTGAATGAATTTGCCGGTCGATTTCCTGAAACGCACAATGCTTTGGCAAGCTGGTATCGCCAAATGAGGCAAAACGATTTTTCATCGATCGAAGAAATTCGGACCCTTTTCCCTTCGGCTGATAAGGTTGGCAAGTTAACCGTATTCAACATTGGCGGAAATAGAGTGAGACTAATAGCGGCGATACACTATAATAGAAAGAAGGTCTATATCCGCGCTGTATTGACGCACAAAGAATACGACACCAGCGCATGGAAGGAGTAATGATGCAAACAGTCGATATTCAGTCTTGGAAGAATGTTTCGGACACCATTTTCGTTCCGCACAACGAGAAGGACTACGAGCGTTTGGTGTCTATGCTTGACGACCTAGTCGATCAGGTCGGCGAAGATGAAACTCATCCGCTAGCTTCTCTTATGGATGTTATTTCTGCGTTGATCGAAAACTACGAGAATGTTAACGTCCCCGCACTATCGCTTAATTAACTTTTGATGATGAAGGTTTCATCCGGCTTCAGACTTACCATACCCGGAAATGTCCGTGAGCAGTTGGAAATGCATCCGGGCACTGAGGTCGAGTTCATTATAGATGACGATGAAGTGTTCTTGAGAAGCGTTGATGAGAATGAGCGGCAGGCAAGTAAGGTAGAAGTTTCAGCGAGTAATAGACTAGTCAGCCGACGCGTAAAAAGTTAGTTGTTTCGAATGCGCTAGGTCGGTCCAAGTTCCGCTAAAGGTGAGTCCGGACAGTTTACCGGAGACATATCCATTGTCTTGGACACGCCTGTGAGGCCCTAATTCATTGTTGATAACGGTCGGCGAAAGAATGTGTTCGGTCAAGTCAATTTGCCCATTCTTGTCGTCGCCGCTGAGCATGAGAGCGTCTCCATACTTCAGATAGGCATAATAGCCGCGATAGGATATCCCGAACTCATCTTTGTAACCAACACCCAATGTCATCACGATCGGATAAGTACCATTGACAGTACCCTCGAATAGTTGCGGCAGCTGCGTCGATCTGAACCTAGAGATGTCGGCGTGGTCGATTCCAAAAAGAACGCGGCCATAACCGTTCAAATACCGCTTGAAAACAGCCAGCGGGAGGTTAACGGTCATATCCAAGTCGTAGCCTATTATTGATTTTCCGAGCAAGTTTTGTCCGTCGATGACGATCGCCTGTCGTTGAATGTAGAAATCGGAAAGGTCATCATGTTCGAAGAAACCGACGGCCTCTAGAAATGAATCTCGTTCATCAGGCTCTACCTTCTTTTGCACTTCTTTGCGATACTTCGCAGACCGCCGAGCAAGCACTATCTCATTAAATGTTCGGTAGCCGTCGGGTGTAAAAAAGATCTTTCAGATCAATGCGGTCTCCGTTTCCAGAGTTGAACGTATAGTACTGCACCCAATAGTGGGTCGTCGCCCCCGAACTGCTCTCGCTAAAACCCAGCGAAAGAACCCGACTGTTGTTAGAGTAAATGCTCGGCGACATTGCGAACTTCACGCCGTAAATGCTTCCGTCATTTGCTTTGGCCTGGTGAAAAATATCTGCCGAAATCCGATGTTTGCCGACATAGTAAAGCTCTGACAATTGGAGGAACCGGTTGATCCGTGTCGAAGTTCTCCCATTGTTTTCATGAGAAAAGATCGGGAAGGCGAAATCGCCTCCGTCAGTTATCGTTTTCGTGTTGAAATACGGCAGTGTATAGCCTCGCACCGAAATAGGAATACTCGCCAGAGTAAGAAAAGCAATGGCAAACAGGATCAGCAGAAACTGTTGACAGGTAACTTTTCGTAAACGACCTTCCATAACGAGTCCTTTGCCTAAACGATCAAAACCAGCTGCCTTTCTTTTTTGAGCCGCCGCCGAGGATGCCGCCGAGCACCCCGCGAATGATGGAGTTCCCGATCTGTCGCCCGATGGATGAGCTTGCAGAGCGTGCGGCTGACTTGCCGATCGATTCCCACATCGAATCGGGAGCTCGAGCGGCAGAGCGAGCGGCCTTTTCTTGTTCTTTCGCTGCCTTTCCAGCATCGATCTCGGCTTGTGCAGCGGCTTGTGCCTGTGCTTTTTCCTCGGCTTTTGCGGCGAGCAACTCGAACGCGGATTCGCGATCGACGGCGGTGTCATAGACTCCGGCAACGAGGGAATTTGCCATTAACTGCTGACGTTGTTCAGGCGTGATCGGGCCGATGTGCCCTTCGGGCGGCACGACGAACGCGCGATCGACCACGGTCGGAATGCCTTTCTCATCAAGCGTCGAGATCAGGACCTCGCCGACGCCAAGTTCCGTGATGACCTTCTCGGTATCGATCTTCGGGTTCAGGCGGAATGAGGTTGCCGCGGCCTTCACGCCTTTCTGTTCCTGCGGCGTGTAGGCGCGAAGCGCATGCTGGACGCGATTGCCGAGCTGCGCCAAGACCTTCTCAGGAATGTCCGCGGGATTTTGCGTTACGAAATATACGCCGACGCCTTTTGAGCGAATGAGCCGGACGACCTGCTCGACCTTTTCGATGAGAGCGTTCGGTGCGTCGGAGAACAAAAGGTGAGCTTCGTCGAAGAAGAAAACGAGCTTCGGCTTATCAAGATCGCCCGCTTCCGGAAGCGATTCGAAAAGCTCGCTCAGAAGCCACAGGAGAAATGTCGAATAGAGCTTCGGCGCGTTGATAAGCTGATCGGCCGCGAGCAGATTCAGCACGCCTTTACCCGAGACCGTCTGAATAAAATCATCGAGTTTGACCGCCGGTTCGCCAAAGAAGATCGAGCCGCCTTGCTCATCAAGCTGCAGAAGCCCGCGTTGGATCGCACCGACCGACGCCGCCGACACGTTGCCGTATTGCGTCGTAAGTTCTGCGGCATTCTCGCCGACCCAACGCATCAGCGACTGAAGGTCTTTGAGATCGAGCAAGAGCATTCCGTTGTCGTCGGCATACTTGAATGCGATAGCAAGGACGCCTTCCTGCGTGTCGTTCAGATCGAGCAGACGCGCAAGCAGCAGCGGCCCCATTTCCGAGACGGTCGCGCGCAACGGCGTTCCTTGCTTTCCGAAAACATCCCACAGCGTTGCCGTAAAACCTTGAAATTCCGGCGTGACGCCGAGAAGCGTGTTCCGCTCGTCAACCTTCGCATTGCCGCCGCCGGCCTGCGTAACGCCGGTAAGGTCGCCCTTGATATCGGCCATAAAAACAGGCACGCCGCGTTTGCTGAAGCCTTCGGCAAGCCGCTGTAAGGTTACGGTTTTACCCGTACCGGTGGCTCCTGTGATAACGCCGTGGCGGTTCGCCATTTGGGGAAGCAGGAAATATTCGCTGTCTTTTGTTTTCGCGACAAGGATCGGTTCGGTCATAGTTTCTTTCTAAAGTTAGTAAACAAATTTTGCGTGGGCACAACTGTCCATTATCAGGCCGCGTGTATTGTCTTGATGCCGACAGTTCTACTTCGCTTCATGTGGTATTTTGTTGAGTATAGCAAAAAGGCAAAAGCAGACGAGCCTTTTTCTCGTGCTGTTATGAAAAAAAGGAGTATTTTCACTTGATGTCAATATTGTTAAGGTTCGCGTCACTCTACACACTACTTTTCGTCTTAAGCGTCGGAATAATCGCAGCACAGAACAAGTTCGAAGGATATTCCTTTACGCTCGAGGCCGATATACGCGGCACTTGTCCGATCACATATCTTCCGAGCACGGGTGCGAAGAACGCGATCGAAGTGTATATCGCCGGCACCGACCTGCGGCAAAAGGCTCCGAATATTTCGCCGTGTGACGGCAGCGATGTGCGCGACGGCAAGACATACGCGAACGGCATCGGCCGATGGTGCTTCCAAGGGCCGGAGCCGATGTACGAAGTGAAGCTGACGAACGGCGCGAGCTATCTTTGGTATCCGACGAATGAGAATACGGGCTTCTATAATCTAAAGGATTTTCGTCCTGTTCGAAGGACGCAACTCGGCAAATACGAGTTTGACGAACCGAAAGACTACACCGCGACATTCCGCAACGCGATCCAATATATCTCTTCGCGGCAAGGCGGAACGCTGCGTGTGCCGGACGGCGATTACATTGTCGGAACGCTCGACGGAGTTCGCCGCGACCCGAATTACCAGGCGATAACGCTCACTTCAGGATTGAATATCGTCGGTGCGGGATCGAACGCTTCGGTCGCGAACTCGAACCTTCCGTGGCGCTTCAGCCCGACGCGCATTCGCCTGCGTTATCCGGATCAGTCGATCTTCCGCATCGGCGGCTGCACGAATCAGATCACGGTCAAAGATCTCGAGTTGATGGGCAATTCGTCGCTGATGGCCGAGGCGAAACGCGACTCGACCGGCACATACGGCATCGAAGCTCTCGGCAAATGGGAAAAAGACGCCCGGACGGGCCGCGAATCTCCGAACTCGAGCCAGGTCTTCAAATTCGAGAACATTACGTTCCAGGATTTTGACAAGGGAATTTACGTTCACAATGCCAACGACGAGAATTGCAAGGCGAACGAACAGGTCTGCAAGTCGTGGCATTTTGATTACATCAAGGTCGATCACGGATTTTTCGTGAACAACAAGACGGGCATTTGGATCGACACGTACAACACGGATTGGACGATCGCGAACACGGTCTTTTCTTATATTGCAACGAATGGCCCGGGCGACGGCATACGCATAAAGGCTGCGGGTTCGATGCTCATCCAGCAGACATTCGGCGGCGGATATGATTATGCATCTGCGATCGGCGGAACATTTCTGAACGTCGATACCGTCGGGTCGCTGACGGTCATAAATTCCGGCTCGGAACGCGGCAAACGCACGCTCTATACGAATCCCGCCGGGATGATCACAAATGTCAATATCACAATGATCGGCAGCACCTTCGGCGACCCGATCGAGCTTCACGGATCGGCAAACTTCATCTCGACCGGCAACTGGTTCGGCGCCGACACGATCAAGGCAGACCCCGGCGTTGCGATAACATCGACCGGCGATCGCTTTTGCTACGATTCGCGCATCTTTGCCTGCAAAGACACGTCCGGCCAGATCGTCCGACGCCCGAACTTCCAAGGCGGCAGAATGATGTTCCAGACCGGCCGTATGCCTGAAGGCTCAGGCGACACACGCATCGACGGCAAACCAAACCGCTTCGGCTACAACGTCGAACTCACCGACGGACTTTTTCAATACGATCCGAATATCACCTATCGAGACATCCAACAGTGGGCCCGCGGCGGAGACGGCCGCCCGCCGGTTGCCGACGGAGCGTTCGTGTATTGCAAAGACTGCCGACGCGGCGGCGAATGTTCCCAAGGACGCGCCGGCACCGACGGCGCCTTCGCCAAACGCATCAACGGACGCTGGATGTGCGATTGAACAGCGTCAACGTCGGGTCAGTTCACCATTCGCTGGCAGAGCCATTGTGCGAGTTTGTTTTCGGAAAGGCGGCCTTCCGCGAGAGAGAGGATCGCGATATATTTTTCGGCGGGTTCGGCGCGCAACTCAAAGCCGTTGAGGATGAGGAATGTTCGCATTGCGACAAGAGCTATTCGCTTATTTCCGTCAATGAACGGATGATTCTTTGCGATGCCGAACGCGACAGAGGCGGCAAGGCGCGCAGCGTCCGCATTCGACTCGTATTTCTTGATGTTCTTTGGGCGTGCCAGAGCGGATTCGAGAAGGCCGAGGTCACGCACTCCGGACTCGCCGCCGTGTTCAGCGATCTGTCGATCGTGCATCGCAAGCACGGCATCAAGCCGCAGCCATTTCATCTATTCAGCAAGCCGCTTGAGTGCATCGCGGTCTTCACGCATCACCTGTTCGGCGATCAACATTTGCTCGACAAATTCCTCATCGTAGGATCGCAATTGGATGCCTTGAGGCGTTTCGGTCGCAAATAGATAATCACCCTTGGCGACACGAAGCCGCTCAAGCAACTCTTTTGGTAGAACTATGCCGACTGAATTTCCAACCGTTGTTATTTTGAGTCTCGCGGTCATAAATCGTGATTATAACAGTCGTTATAAATTAAGTTCAAGTCTTTTCGCGGGTGTTTTAACATTTCTTGCACGCCAAATTGCGATTTTTGCTCGATTATTCGATAATCATTGGTTTTGAGAATCTCGCCGTTGGATGGCGTTACATATCGATATAAGAGAGCAGAAGATCCGATGCGTGATGCGTTCGAAACGCTTGTACGCCTTGGCGAAGCGAAGTTCGGCCTTCCCGGTTTCAGCGCGGGGCGAACGGGATCTTTAAGAGCATATTATGAATGACAACGTAATTTATTTGGTGCCGGCATTCGGTATTTTGGGCCTGATCGTAATGGCGTATAAATCCGCTTGGGTCGGGAAGCAAGACCCGGGCGACGACAAAATGCGCGAGCTTGCGGGGTATATTGCCGACGGCGCGATGGCATTTCTTCGCGCAGAATGGAAAGTGCTGAGCATCTTCGTGCTGTTCACCGCCGCGCTTCTCGCGTATTCGGGTACGATCCACGAAGTGAACGGACGCCAGATCCATTCAAGTTGGGTCATCTGCATTGCGTTCATCATCGGCGCGGTCTTTTCTGCGACCGCCGGATATATCGGTATGCGAGTTGCGACGAAAGCTAACGTCCGCACGACGCAGGCCGCTCGAACGAGCCTAAAGCAGGCACTCAAAGTTTCATTCACAGGCGGCACGGTCATGGGACTTGGCGTCGCGGGCCTCGCAGTTCTCGGGCTCGGCGGCCTCTTCATCGCGTTCCTTGCGATGTTCGCACACCTAGACGGCGGACAGGTGAGGACGGCTATCGAGGTGCTCACGGGCTTTTCGCTCGGCGCGGAATCCATCGCGCTTTTTTCACGCGTCGGTGGCGGTATCTACACGAAAGCCGCTGACGTCGGTGCCGATCTCGTCGGCAAGGTCGAGGCAGGAATTCCCGAGGACGACGTACGCAATCCTGCAACGATCGCCGATAACGTTGGCGACAATGTCGGTGACGTTGCCGGAATGGGCGCCGACCTTTTCGGTTCATATGTTGCGACGATCCTTGCGACGATGGTGCTTGGCCAGGAGGTCAGCGTTCGCGACTCGATGGGCGGAATGTCGCCTATTTTGCTGCCGATGATCATATGCGGACTCGGCATCGTTTTCTCGATCGTCGGCACGTTCTTCGTCAGGATCAAGGATGAGAATGCGAGCGTTCAGAACGCTTTGAACCTCGGCAATTGGCTCTCGATGATCCTTACCGTCATCGCGTCTTACTTCGTTGTCAACTGGATGTTGCCCGAGGGCACGCTTGCACTGCGCTCGGTAACATTCACGCGCGACGGCGTCTTCGGTGCGATCGTCGTCGGTACGGTCGTCGGGGCGATAATGAGTTTCGTTACGGAATATTACACGGCGATGGGCAAGGGGCCGGTGAACTCCATCATCCAGCAATCTTCAACAGGCCACGCGACGAACATTATAGGCGGGCTCGCCGTTGGAATGAAGTCAACCGTTGTCCCGATCTTGACGCTGGCCGGCGGCATCATGGCCTCGTATTACTTCGCAGGCCTTTACGGCGTCGCGATCGCGGCAGCAGGAATGATGGCGACGACCGCGATGCAGCTTGCGATCGATGCTTTCGGACCGATCGCCGACAATGCGGGCGGCATCGCTGAAATGAGCCAGCTTCCGCCGGAAGTTCGCGAACGCACGGACAATCTTGACGCTGTCGGAAATACGACGGCGGCAACCGGAAAGGGTTTTGCGATCGCGAGTGCGGCTCTGACTTCGCTCGCTCTTTTTGCTGCGTTCGTCGGTATTGCGGGGATCGACCGCATCGACATCTATAAAGCGAACGTGCTTGCAGGCCTTTTCGTCGGCGGGATGATCCCGTTCATCTTTTCGGCGCTTTGCATACAGGCCGTCGGACGCGCCGCGATGGATATGGTGCAGGAAGTTCGCCGGCAGTTCCGCGAAATTCCGGGCATTATGGAATACAAGGCCAAGCCCGAATATGATAAATGCGTCGCGATCTCGACCCAAGCTTCGATCCGAGAAATGATCTTGCCGGGTGCGATCGCACTGGTCACGCCGGTGGTCGTAGGCTTCACATTCGGCCCGGAAGTTCTGGGCGGACTGCTCGCGGGCGTAACCGTATCGGGCGTGCTGATGGGTATTTTTCAATCGAACGCAGGCGGTGCCTGGGACAACGCTAAAAAGTCCTTCGAAAAGGGTGTCGAGATCAACGGCGAGACTGTCTATAAAGGCTCCGAGCCGCACAAAGCTTCGGTAACGGGCGACACGGTCGGCGACCCTTTTAAGGATACGTCAGGACCGTCGATGAACATCCTCATCAAGCTGATGTCCATCGTATCGCTCATCATCGCACCCTACATCTTCGGCATCGGCCAGTAGCGAGAGAGTTCGTAGAGTTCGTGGAGTTCGTAGAGTTTGGGGAGTTCGAAGAGTTCGGAGAGTTTGGGGCAGTAGTCGCCGTGTCGGTAGCCCGCACGTCAGTAATGGCTCAGCTTCTGAACCGCGAGCCTCGGATGCCCACGAAAGGCACGAAACACACGAAGAAATGGCTGTCGGCATCGAATCGAGCCGACACTTCTCCGCGACCTTTGCGAGCTTTGCTCGGCGGCCTTTGCGGTTTCGCTTTGGTTTAACCGCAAAAGACGCAAAGGGTTGCCGACCGCCGACAGGTTCTGTCGCGTGCTAGGCACGCTGCCGTTTTGTGCAGAACGTGCATTTTGTGCATTTTGATACAAAACGTGCATTTTGATACAAAACGTGCATTTTGTGTCGTTTTGTGAAAACTGTCCTTCAAATGCGCGCGGACGTTGGATATGCTTGTAACTGATGTTGATCGTATGATCGTCATTTAGTCATATTCAGGAGCCGACACTTTTTTGCAGCACGAACTAATACTCATACTCGATTTTGGCTCGCAGTACACGCAGTTGATCGCCCGGCGCGTACGGGAGCACGGCGTATATTGCGAGATTTTGCCGTTTCAGACATCGATCGATACGATCGCCGCGCGAAAGCCGAAGGGCGTGATCTTGTCTGGCGGGCCGGCGAGCGTTGCGGAAGAGGACGCGCCGCGTGTTTCGAGCGATCTCTACGACGCGCTGGATGTGCCGATCCTCGGTATTTGCTACGGTATGCAGCTTATTGCGGTCGACCTCGGCGGCAAGAGCGAACCGGCTGCGCGACGCGAATACGGCCACGCAAAGCTCAAGGTCTTGAGCGGCGGAACGCGGCTTTTTAACGGGCTGCCATTCGAACTCGATGTTTGGATGAGCCACGGCGACCACGTAACGCAGTTGCCCGAGGGCTTCGTTTCGACAGCGACGACGGGCGACGTGATCACGGCGTTCGAGAATGAAGAGCGTCGGATCTTCGCGGTGCAGTTCCACCCTGAGGTCGCGCATACACCAGCGGGAAGCGAGATCCTGCGAAATTTCGTATTTGACGTCTGCGGATGCACGGGCGATTGGACGGCGTCGAGTTTTATAGCGGACGAGATCGCGCAGATACGCGAGACGGTCGGCGAAAGCGGCCGCGTGATCTGCGGGCTTTCGGGCGGCGTGGATTCAACGGTCGCGGCGATGCTCGTACACGAAGCGATCGGCGAGCGGCAACGCTGCATTTTCGTGAACAACGGCCTACTGCGTGCGAACGAATTCGAAGAGACGCTCGAACTTTATCGCGACACGATGAAGTTGAACGTTACGGGCGTCGATGCCTCGGATGAATTTTACGCGGATCTTTCGGGCGTAACCGATCCGGAAGCGAAACGAAAGGCGATCGGCGCAAGGTTCATCAAGGTCTTTGAAAGGGAAGCGAATAAGGGCGAAAAGGCGAAGTGGCTTGTGCAGGGAACGCTTTATCCGGACGTGATCGAGTCGGTCAGCGTTCGCGGCGCGTCAGTTACGATCAAGACGCATCACAACGTCGGCGGCTTGCCCGAAAAGATGGACCTGAAACTTATCGAGCCTTTGCGGGAACTCTTCAAGGACGAGGTTCGGCTCATCGGGCGCGATCTTAAAGTGCCGGGCGAGATCTTGCGACGGCATCCTTTTCCGGGGCCTGGATTGGGCGTGCGGATACTCGGCGAAGTTACGCCGGAGAAGGCCGCCGTGTTGCAGCAGGCTGATCGGATCTTCATCGAAGAGCTAAAAACCTCGGGGCTTTATGACGATGTTTGGCAGGCTTTTGCGGTTCTGCTTCCGGTGCAGTCGGTCGGCGTAATGGGCGATTTTCGCACGTATGAGAAGACCGCAGTCTTGCGTGCCGTTACCAGCACCGACGGAATGACCGCCGATTGGGCACGCCTACCGCACGAATTTCTCGCACGCGTCTCGTCACGGATCACAAGCGAAGTTCACGGCGTCAATCGCGTCGTTTATGACATTTCGTCGAAGCCGCCGAGCACGATCGAGTGGGAATAAGCCGACCGCCGGTTCTATTTGATCCGCGAGACAGAGAATGTCGTGCCGTCGGTACGAACGAACGTGCCTGTATCGTAATTCTCGTCGTCGAAGATGAATTGATTCGGACCGCCTTTCGGTGGGGAAGACTCGAAGGTCGCGCTGTCCTTTGCGAAGAACATTTCGACGCCCTTGCCCTTTGCCCAACGCACCTCGAACGCCATCTTAACGGGCTTTACCGTGCACGTTGTCTCACCGACGCGGTATTTGCCCTCGAATTCGCCCGAGACGGAGGCAGCGGGCGTATCTTCGGGCTTGTCGGCTTCCTTGAACCATTTGAGCAAGCTGTCACCAGGCGAATAGGAGATGTCGTCGATCTTCCACGATTCGGACCCGGCGCTCATTGCAAATTTGATCGTATTCGGCTTGCCAAAATTCGTGAATGTTACGTTGACGGTCGCCTTTTTCTCGTTTTTCTCATCGATCTGCCCCGTTCCGATCTTGAAGTCCTTGATCTCGACATCCTGCGCGTTGTAGAGCGGATCGGCATCGATCACTCCGATATCGCTCGTATGCGTGGTCGCGTCTTTCCAGATCTGGTCGGCGAGCGGTTTGCTGAAGAATTTGTCCACAAGAGCTCGATCCTTCGATTGAAAGAAGGGGCTTTTCTGAGTGTCGTGAGCCTTATAGAGAGCCTGAACGACCGTCTCCGGTGCCGGAATATTCACTTTGCCGACGCCGGACATTGGCGTTGCGGCAGGCTCGTTATTCGAACTTCCGGTGGTCGTTACGTTCGTATTGGTCGTTTTGCCGATCGTGCAGCCGCCAAGGGCAAGCAACAGGACGCAGAGGCAAGTGGTAAAGATCGTTTTCATTATCAATATCCCGAATTTTCTCGAACCGGTTCTTCGCCGGCGTTCAACGGGCGAAAAACCAAGGTTATGCAATAATTGAAACATATCTGCCAGGATTTGAGTAAAAGACAGAAAATAATGAGGTGAAATTATGTTTAAAAGCAGGGTGC